>NZ_JBITUB010000007.1:0-462270 GCF_044542225.1 Streptomyces sp. NPDC079020 | reverse complement strand
CACCGTCAGGTCATCGGCGAAACGCCGGTCACCGGTCGCGTCGGGCACATACTTCACACAGACAACGATCCTCAAGCTCACGCCGGCTCTCCTACCTGGGTGTGGTTCGTGGAATCGAGATTATGGCACTCAGTACCCTCTGTAAAGGTACGTAGTGCCAAAAGTGTCGTTCCGGTGCTACGTTTCGCCGCATGACCGAGGCGCGCAGACCGGAGAAGAAGGCCCCCATGCGGGAGGTGCTCGCACAGGCGGCTTTCCAGCTCTTCCTGGAGCGCGGATTCGAGCAGACCACGGTGGACGACATCGTGGCGCGGGCCGGGGTCGGACGGCGGTCGTTCTTCCGCTACTTCCCCTCCAAGGAGGACGCGGTCTTCCCCGATCACGAGAGCTGTCTCGCCGGGATGACCGCCTTTCTGGCGGCCGTCGACGACAGCGATCCGGTGGCGGCGGTGTGTGACGCGGCCCGGATCGTGCTGCGGATGTACGCCGCCAACCCCGAGTTCTCCGTGCAGCGTTACCGTCTCACCCGGGAGGTTCCCGGGCTGCGCACGTACGAGCTCTCCGTGGTGCGCCGCTACGAGCAGACGCTGGCCGGTCATCTCCGGGGCCGGTTCGGAGAGACCGGTGACGAGGCGCTGCGGGCCGAGGTGATCGCCGCTTCGGTGGTCGCCGCGCACAACAACGGGCTGCGCCAGTGGCTGCGTTCGGGCGGTGCGGGTGATCCCGAGGCCGCCGTGGATCATGCGCTGGGCCTGGTCCGGGAGGTGTGGGGGAGCCCCGTCGGACGTGCGGCCGAACGTACGGCGGTGGCGTCCGGCGACAACGAGGTGATCGTCATGGTCGCCCCGAAGGGCACCCCGATGTGGCGCGTCGTGCAGCAGATCGAAGCGGTCGTGGGCCAGGGATGAGCCCAAATCAAGGCACTCAGTGCCTTTACGTTCCGGCACTCAGTGCCATATGGTACGGACGCGCCGACGTCGAGGTGCGGCGCGTGCGATCCGAGCGCAGGGGGTAGAGCCGTGTCCCAGTCAGGAATTGGCACCGTCCGGAAGCCGCACGAGGAGTGCGGACTGTCCTACCACCGCTGCCGCTGGTGCGGCACCGCCTCCTTCCGGCGGCTGCTGTGCCCCGTCTGCGCTTCGAGCGACCTGGAACCCGAGCGCAGCGCCGGTGACGGTGTCGTCGTACGGGCCGCGGTCGTGCACCGCTACACGGAGGCGGCGCGCAACGAGTCCCTGGTGCGGTTCTCCGAAGGATTCGTCTTCCGCTGCCGTGTCGTGGGTGTCGCCCCGCACCTGGTGACGGCCGGTGCGCGGGTCCGTCCCGTCGCCGCCGTGGGGGCGGGCGAGGGTGGGGTGGGTGAGGACGATGTCGTCTTCGAACTCTGCGACCCGCCCGCGTGCAACGCCTGGACATGACGCGCCCGCCCGTCGCCCCCGTCGGTTCCGCCGGGTCCGGATTCAGGCCAGCTTCTTGAGGAGTTCGGCGGCCAGCGGTGCGGAGGACGCGGGATTCTGGCCCGTGACCAGGTTGCGGTCGACGATCACGAAGGGAGCCCATGGCTCGCCCTCCTGGAAGTCGGCGCCGATCTCCACGAGGCGGTCCTGGAGCAGCCACTTCGCCCTGTCGGCGAGCCCTGCCTGGCGTTCCTCCGCGTTGGTGAAGCCGGTCAGCCGGTATCCGGCGAACGCGTTGGTGCCGTCCGGGCCGTCCGCCGCGAGCAGCGCGGCCGGGCCGTGGCAGACGACGCCGAGCGGCTTGCCGGACTTCAGGGCGGAAGCGAGCAGCCGGCCGGAGGCGGCGCTGACGGCGAGGTCCTCCATGGGCCCGTGGCCACCGGGGTAGAAGACGGCGGCGTAGGCGTCCAGGTCCACGTCCTCCAGCGCGACCGGCTCCCGCAGCCCGGTGAACGAGTCGAGCGTCGCGGCGACGCGGTCGGCGCCTTCCTGGCCGCCGTTGGCCTCGGGGGCCAGGCTCCCGCGGTCCACGGTCGGTACGACTCCGCCGGGCGTGGCGACGACGACCTCGTGGCCGGCGGCGGTGAACGCCTCGTACGGGGCGGCGGCCTCCTCGGCCCAGAAGCCGGTCGGGTGCTCGGTCCCGTCGGCCAGGGTCCAGTGGTCGGCGCCGGTCAGCACGAGAAGGATCTTTGCCATGTCACATGTCTCCGCGGTCCGGGGTGCAGCTGACGCCTTCGACCGTAGACGGCTCCGGCGCCCGGCGGAGGGCGGGCGCGGCTGATCGGACGGCCTCGGGGGAGCCTTCCCGGAGGAATCGCGCGCCCCCGACCCCTGGCCGTCAACGGGCTGCGGCCGTGCGGCGGACCCCGGGGGGCGGTGTGCCGCCCGGGTGAGGGGGTCGCCCCGGTGGCCGCGCCCGTCCGGGCGGTGCCGGGCATCGGCCCCGGGCGTCGGCGCGTCGGTCCGGCGTACATCGGCTCCGTGCGTCGGCCCCGCACGTACACCGACGGCGAAGCGGCAGCCGCCCCCGACGCGCGACCCGACCAGGAGGCCGGAAAGTGACCACCGCACAGGCCGTCCCCGCACCGCGCGGAAGCGGCGGGAGCAAGGAAGGCGCCGCGCACCCCCCGGTGCTGGAAATCAGCGCCCTGGAACGGCACTTCGCCGCTTCCGGCGGCGGAACCGTCCGAGCCGTCGACGGGGTCTCGATCACCATCGGGCGCGGCGAGGTCGTCGGCCTCGTCGGCGAGTCCGGCAGCGGCAAGTCGGCCGTCGGCCGCTGCGCCGTACGTCTGGACGAACCCAACGCCGGGACCGTCCGTATCAACGGCACGGATGTCACCCACCTCTCCCGCCGCGCCCTGCGACCCCTGCACAAGGACTTCCACCTGGTCTTCCAGGACCCGTCGTCCTCCCTCGACCCGCGGATGACGATCGGCCAGATCATCGCGGAACCCATCAGGCTGCACCGCCGGGCCCGCGGCGCCGCCGTACGGGAACGGGTCGAGCAGCTGCTCGGCCAGGTCGGACTGCGCCCCGAGCACGCCGACCGGCACCCCCACGAGCTGTCCGGCGGGCAGCGCCAGCGCATCTCGATCGCCCGCGCGCTGTCCTGCGACCCCGATCTGGTGATCGCCGACGAACCGACCTCCGCGCTCGACGTCTCCGTCCAGGCGTCCGTGCTCAATCTCCTCGCCGACCTCCAGCGCGACCGGGGCTTCGGCTGTCTGTTCATCACCCACGACCTGGCGGCGGTCGAGTTCCTCGCCGACCGGATCGCCGTCATGTACCTCGGCCAGATCGTCGAACAGGCCCCGACCGCAGAGCTGTTCTCCGCTCCCAAGCACCCCTACACCCAGGCGCTCCTGTCCGCCGCCCCCGTCCCCGACCCGGTGCTCCAGCGCTCACGCGAACGCATCGTGCTGCACGGCGAACTGCCCAGCCCGCTCGACCCTCCGCCCGGCTGCCGCTTCCACACCCGCTGCCCACTGGCCACCGACGGCGGCACCCGGGGCGACACCTGCCACGTCGACATCGTCGACCGCTGGGGCAACATGGTTTCCGCCACCCCGAGCGGCGGCTGGCTCCAGTCCAACCCGGTCGTGCCGGAGCTGGGCTTCCCGCTCGGCACCCGGCTCCAGATGGCCTGGCTGGAGGAGGGGCTGCCGAACTCGCTGACCCCCGGCCGCCGCCCCCGCACCACGCTCACCCCGTCCCTCGCCCTGCGCGACGGCGTCCCCGTCATGGCGTTCGGCACGCCGGGCGGCGACCAGCAGGACCAGTGGCAGCTGCACTTCTTCCTCGCCGTCGCCCTGCGCGCCGAGGTCCGCGGCGGCCTCGACCTCCAGGGCGCCATAGACGCCCCGAACTGGCACAACGACAGTTTCCCCGGTTCCTTCTTCCCGCGCGGCATGCGTCCGGGCAGTGTCACGGTCGAGGAGGGCATGGACCCGGAGGTTGTCGCGGAGCTGCGCCGCCGCGGCCATGACGTCACGGTCGGCAGCGCCTGGTCCGAGGGCCGGATGTGCGCGGTCGCCAGGGACCCGGAGACCGGCGTCCTGTCCGCCGCCGCCAATCCGCGCGGGATGCAGGGGTACGCGGTCGGGCGCTGACCGCCCGCCCGAGGTGCTCCCGGCGGCGCGTGCTTAGCTGGAGTCATGATCGATGACTTTCTGGCCGAGACCGCCGGGGACACCGGGCCGCTGACCGACGTCGAGGCGGCCGTCCGCGCCGCGGCCGCCGCCGAGATCATGCCGCGCTTCCGGCAGCTCGCGGCGGACGAGATCATCGAGAAGAACGGCCCGCACGACCTCGTCACCACCGCCGACCGGCTCGCCGAGGAACACCTCACCGCCTCCCTGACCGCACTGCTGCCCGGATCGGTCGTCGTCGGCGAGGAGGCCGTCCACGCCGACCCGGCGGTGTACGACGCGCTGGGCGGCGACGCCCCGGTGTGGATCGTCGACCCGGTCGACGGCACCCGGCAGTTCGTCCGCGGCGAGTCGGGCTTCTGCACGCTCGTGGCCCTCGCGCACCACGGCGAGGTCCTCGCCTCCTGGACGTACGCCGCCGCACGGGACGAGATGGCCGTCGCGGTACGCGGCCGGGGCGCCACGCTCAACGGAGCGCCGATACGTTCGGGCTCGCCCGCCCCGGACGCCGTCCTGAAGATGGCGATGTCCCACCCCGACTACACCACCGACGCCCAGAAGCGGGCGCTGCTCGGCCTGCGCACCGACGGCATCGGCGCGCGTCCCTGCGGCTCGGCGGGCCTGGAATACCTCGCCGTGGCCCGCGGCGAGTCGGACGCGGTCGCCTTCAACTGGGAGTTCGCCTGGGACCACGCGGCGGGCCTGCTCCTGGTCACCGAGGCGGGCGGCGCCGAGGCCACCCTCTCCGGCGCCCCCTTCCGGATCGCCGGCGGCAACGACCTGCCCTTCACGGCGGCCCGCGACGAGGCCACTGCGGCCCGCATCCTGACCGCGCTGCGCACCGGAGCCTGAGCCGTACCGGCGCCGCCGGACGACCCCGGCCCCGGCCCGGGGCGGACCGTGTCCGGCGGAACGGACCCCGCCTGGCGGGGACGTCCCCGCCACCGCGCTGTCACGCTGTCCGCGGGCCCGAATATCCTGGGCCCTTGCCCACCGGCTGACGAAGGAGTCCCAAGGTGCCGTCGATGCTCGATGCCGTCGTCGTGGGGGCGGGCCCCAACGGACTGACCGCCGCGGCCGAACTGACCCGCCGGGGCTTCGCCGTGGAGGTGTACGAGGCGGCGGAGACCGTGGGCGGAGGCGCCCGCACCGAGGAGCTCACCCTTCCCGGCTTCCGGCACGATCCGTGCTCCGCCGTCCACCCGCTGGGGATCGGCTCACCCGCGTTCCGGGGGATGCCCCTGGCCCGGCACGGACTGGAATGGCTCCAGCCGGAGCTGGCGCTCGCGCACCCCTTCCCGGACGGGACGGCCGCCGTCCTCAACCGGTCGGTGGGGGAGAGCGCGATGTCGCTCGGGCCGCGGGACGCCGGGGCCTACCGCAGGCTCGTCGCCCCCTTCCTCGGCCACTGGGACACCCTTGCCGCCGACTTCCTGCGCACCCCGTGGGACGGACTGCCCCGTGACCCGTACCGGCTGGCCCGCTTCGGCGCGCTCGGGCTGCAGCCCGCGACCTGGCTCTCGCGGCGCTTCGACGGGGACCGGGCCCGGGGGCTCATCGCCGGTCTCGCCGCCCATGCCATAGCGCCGACCAGTGGATTCGCCACCGGGGCCATCGCCCTGGTCTTCGCACTCGCCGCCCACGAGAACGGCTGGCCGGTGCCGCGCGGCGGCTCGCAGGCCATCTCCGACGCCCTCGCCTCCTACGTACGCGAACAGGGCGGCACGATCCGCACCGGCACCGAGGTCAGACGGCTGGACGAACTCCCGCCCGCCCGCTCCTACATCTTCGACACCTCACCGACCGCGATGGCCAGGATCGCCGGACTCGGCGACGCCTACCGCGGCTACCGCTACGGGGCCTCCACCTTCAAGATCGACTACGCGCTGTCGGGCCCGGTGCCCTGGACGGCGCCGGAGGCCCGGCGCGCCGGAACGGTCCACATCGGGCCCACCGCCGGAGAGATCGACACCGCGCTGCGCGCCGCGGTCCAGGGCCGGGACCCGAGCGTGCCGTTCCTGATCACCGCGCAGCCGAGCCTGACCGACCCGTCCAGGGCCCCCGAGGGGCGCCATGTCTTCTGGGTGTACGGGCATGTCCCGGCGGCCTGGGAGGGCGATGCAACCGAGGTCATCGAACGCCAACTGGAGCGGTTCGCCCCCGGGTTCCGTGATCTGGTGCTCGCCCGCGCGGTCGCGGGTCCGCCCGAGCTCGCCGCGCGCAACGCCAACTACGTCAGCGGTGACATCGCCTGCGGGGCGTTCTCCGGACTCCAGACCCTGATCCGCCCCAAGCTCGCCCGTGTCCCCTACGCCACCGCCCACCCGGCGGTCTTCCTCTGCTCATCGGCCACGCCACCGGGCCCCGGCGTGCACGGCATGTCGGGTCACCACGCGGCGAAGGCCGTCTGGCGGCGGCTCCGGGCCCGGTGATCGAGGGTGCGGGGGCGGTGAACGAGGGCGCGGGGTCCGGTGTGACGGCATGATGTCCGCATGAGCACCTCCGAGTCCGAGCCCGAGTCCGAGCCCGAGTCCGAGCCCGTGGCCGTCCGGCTGTTCCGGGGCGACATCACCCGCCAGTCCGTCGACGCCATCGTCAACGCCGCGAATTCCTCGCTCCTCGGCGGAGGCGGCGTGGACGGCGCGATCCACCGGCGTGGGGGTCCGGAGATCCTCGCCGCCTGCCGGGACCTGCGCGCCTCGCACTACGGCAAGGGCCTGGCCACCGGCCGTGCCGTGGCCACCACCGCCGGTCGCCTGGACGCCCGTTGGGTCATCCATACGGTCGGCCCGGTCTTCAGCGGTGTCGAGGACCGGTCCGCGCTGCTGGTCTCCTGCTATCGCGAATCCCTGCGCGTGGCAGCGGAGTTGGGGGCCCGAACCGTCGCCTTCCCGGCGATCTCGACCGGCATCTACGGCTGGCCGATGGACGACGGCGCGCGCCTCGCGATCCGCACGGTGCTGGCGGAGGCCGCGGCACCCGTGGAAGAGGTGCGCTTCGTGCTGTTCGACGCGCACGCGTACGCGGAGTTCGAAGAGGCCCTCGCGAAGCAGGGCTGAGCCGCGACACGGGCTGCGTCGTGACATGGGCTGCGTCGTGACATGGGCTGCGTCGTGACATGGGCTGAGCCGCGACACGGGCTGAGCGTGCCTCGCACGGCACCGTGCCATGTCGCGTGTCGCATGTTGCATATCGCCGGTCCGCACGTCGCATTTCCGCGCAACCGTGATGTCGGATTTCCGCCAGCCCTGCCCTCGGCGGTGACCGATGCTTGAACCATGCACACCGACACCGAGCGCTGCGTGCGGGCCGTCCAGTCCAAGGACGCCCGCTTCGACGGCTGGTTCTTCACCGCGGTCCTGACCACCCGGATCTACTGCCGCCCCAGCTGCCCCGTCGTACCGCCCAAGGTCCGCAACATGGCTTTCTACCCCAGCGCCGCCGCCTGCCAGCAGGCCGGATTCCGGGCCTGCAAGCGGTGCCGGCCGGACACCAGCCCCGGCTCCCCGGAGTGGAACGCCCGCGCCGACTCGGTGGCCCGTGCCATGCGCCTCATCCAGGACGGTGTCGTCGACCGCGAGGGCGTACCGGGGCTCGCGGCCCGGCTCGGCTATTCCGCCCGGCAGATCGAGCGACAGCTCCTCGCCGAGCTGGGCGCCGGGCCCCTGGCCCTCGCCCGTGCCCAGCGGGCGCAGACCGCACGCCTGCTGATCGAGACCACCACGCTCCCGATGGCCGAGGTGGCGTTCGCCGCCGGCTTCGCCTCCGTCCGCACCTTCAACGACACCGTCCGCGAGGTCTTCGCCCTCGCCCCGGGCGAGCTGCGCACCCGGGCCGCCCACGGCCCCGCGGTGTCCGCCGTCCCCGGTGTCATAGCGCTGCGTCTGCCGTTCCGGGCGCCGCTCAATCCCAGCAACCTCTTCGGGCACCTCGCCGCGACCGCCGTCCCCGGGGTCGAGGAATGGCGCGACGGCGCCTACCGCCGTACGCTCACCCTCCCGTACGGCCACGGCACGGTCGCCCTGACTCCGCGGCCCGACCACATCGCCTGCCGGCTCTCCCTCACCGACCCGCGCGACCTCACCCTGGCCATCAGCCGCTGCCGCCGGCTGCTCGACCTGGACGCCGACCCGGTCGCCGTCGACGAGCGGCTGCGCGCCGACCCCCTGCTCGCGCCGCTGGTCGACACGGCCCCGGGGCGGCGCGTGCCGCGCACCGTGGACGGTGCGGAGTTCGCCGTACGCGCGGTGCTCGGCCAGCAGGTCTCCACCGCCGCCGCGCGAACGCACGCGGCCCGGCTCGTCACCGCCCATGGCATCCCTGTCGACGACCCCGAAGGCGCCCTGACGCATCTCTTCCCGACCCCGGAGGCGCTGGCGGAGCTCGACCCGGAGTCGCTCGCCCTGCCGCGCAGCCGCCGCAGGACCCTCACCACACTCGTCGCCGCTCTCGCCGGGGGTTCGCTCCGGCTGGGGTCCGACACCGACCGGGAGCGGACACGCGCCGATCTGGCCGCGCTGCCCGGCTTCGGCCCCTGGACGGTGGAGGTGATCGCCATGCGGGCACTGGGCGATCCCGACGCCTTCCTGCCCACCGATCTCGGCATTCGTCGGGCGGCGGAGCGGCTCGGTCTTCCGTCGACCCCCGCCGCCCTCACCGCGCGCGCCGCGGACTGGCGGCCCTGGCGGGCGTACGCGGTCCAGTACCTCTGGACCGTCGACGACCACCCCATCAACCACCTGCCCGCCTGACCACGAAAGGACTTCTCCCATGTCTGCCGGCACCCCGGTGACCATGTGCCACACGGTCACCGACAGCCCCTACGGCCCGCTGACGCTCGTCGCCACGGACGGTGTCCTGTCCGCCGTCTATATGACGGAGCAGCGTCACCGTCCGCCCGAGGAGACCTTCGGTGTCTCCGACCCGCGCCCGTTCCCGGAGGCGATCCGCCAGCTGGAGGCGTACTTCGCGGGCGAGCTGACGGAGTTCGATCTGCCGCTGCGTCTCGCCGGCACCCCGTTCCAGCGGAGAGTCTGGGAGGAACTGCTGAAGATCCCGTACGGCGAGACCCGTTCCTACGGCGAACTGGCCGAAGCGCTCGGCAAGCCCAACGCCTCCCGGGCGGTCGGTCTCGCCAACGGCAAGAACCCGGTCTCGATCGTCGTCCCGTGCCACCGGGTCATCGGCGCGTCCGGCAGCCTCACCGGATACGGCGGCGGGCTCGACCGGAAGCGGCGGCTGCTCGCCTTCGAGAGCGGCAGGGACAACGACGTGCCGGCGCTGTTCTGATCCGGCGGGCGGGCGGCGGGCCGGTCCGCCCGCCGTCCCCGCAGCCCCGCCGTCCCCGCAGCCCCGCCGTCCCCGCAGCTCCGCCGTCCCCGCAGCCCCGCCGCGTTGGCTTCGTCAGCTGCGTCAGCCGGTGAAGATCTCCACGACCGACCAGATGGCGAGGCCGAGCATGCACAGACCGCCGATGCGCTGAACGGTCTTCAGCGGCACCCGCTTGGCGATGAACCGTCCCGCCAGCAGCGCCAGGGCGGAGACGGACATCAGGGCGGCGGCCGAACCGATCGCCGTGGACCAGGTGCCGTTGCTCGCCGCGAGGTTGGCGGTGGTGATCTGGGTGAGGTCGCCCCACTCGCTGATGAAGACCGCCATGAACGCGGTCGAGTAGACCGGCCAGAAGCCGGTCACCGTCTTGACCTCGCCGTCCTCGTCGTCGTCGCCGCTCCCGCTGCGCAGCAGCATGAACGCGCCGAAGGCGAAGAGCGAGGCCGAGACCAGCTTGACGATCCAGTCGGGCAGCAGTCCGATCAGGCTGCCCGCGCCGACCGCGATGGCCACATGGACGATGAACGCGGACGAGGTGCCGAACCAGACATAGAGGGGACGCATACGCGTACCCATGGCCAGCGAGGCGAACATCGTCTTGTCGGGGAGCTCCGCGAGGAAGATCAGCCCGAAGGCGGTGAGGATCGCCAGGGGGTCGAGATGCATTCCGGGTGGCTTTCTGTGAGAGCCGGGCCCCGGGTCTCCGCGAAGTGCCGTTTCGGGCTTTCGGAGGACCACTCGGCCCGGCATGACGGCAGCGCCCGCAAGGCGCGGGCGTGTCATACCTGACCGAAGGTCTCGCCCGCCCGTGAGCATCTACGAGCCCGGCCACCGGGAGCCCGGGGGCTCCAGTGTGTCGACGACCGGTTTGCGGGGCTACTCCCCTTCGCAGCCATCAACATTACCCCACCCGTCCGCCGGGGGTGCAGGTGTTCGAGGCGGTGGCCGCTGGGTAGAGTCCGGGTGATCATCAGCATCGCCCTACCGGAAGTGCCCCGCATGAGTCGCCGCGCCCGCAAGGCCGCCCCCGCCGAGGGGCCGCCCCGGCCCACCGTCAGCGTCTGCCGGGGCTGCTGCTGCGGTACGGAGAAGATCCCCGGCGTGGACCACGCAGGTCAGCTGGCCCAGCTGCGGCAGTCCCTGGGCGGCGCCGCCACGGTGCGCGCGGTGGAGTGCCTGGACGCCTGCGAGCAGGGCAATGTCATCGTCGTCCAGCCCTCGTCCGAGGGCCGCAGGGCCGGGGGCCGCCCGGTCTGGCTGGGGCTGGTCAACGATGGGTCCCCGTAGCAATCGCCGCAAAAACAACGGATATCACTGACCGGTACTGATACGCCTCAGCGATGTTCGGTTACGCGGGCTCTTGGGACTGGCTGGCGACTTTGCTGAGATGGCGGTAGATGGTGGGGCGGGTGACGCCGAACTCGTCGGCGATCTGCTGGACGGTCAGCTCGCCGGAGTCGTACATCTCCCGCGCGAGCTGTACTTGCCGAGGCCCCAGCTTGGGCTTCTGTCCTCCGGTACGTCCGCGGGCTCGGGCGGCTTCCAGGCCGTCCATCGTTCTCTCCGACATGAGGGCGTGCTCGAACTCGGCGATCGCTCCCAAGATCTGGAAGAACATCCTGCCGACCGCGGTGGAGGTGTCGATGCCCTGGTCGAGGACGACCAGGCCAACGCCGCGCTCTTGGAGATTCTTGGACAGCTCGATCAGGTTTTCCAGAGAGCGGCCGAGCCGGTCGAGTTTGGTGACCACGAGTTGGTCGCCCTCGCGAGCGACCAACAGTGCCTTGTCGAGTTCGGGCCGGCGGGCGAGCTTGCCGGATGCCTTGTCGGTGAAGACCTTCTCGCAGCCAGCCGCGCGGAGCGCGTCTTCCTGGGCTTCGGGGTGTTGGTCGCGGGTCGATACACGGGCAACGCCGATTTTCATGATCGAACCGTATCGCGAAAGGGGGTGACCGTTACATAGGCGCGTACGCGGGAAGCGTTACAGTCACGACCTGGGGGAACGTCATGTCGATCTTCGTGTCTCACGAACGATCGTTACTCGACGTTGCCTTCGCCCGCCTCCTCCCGCCAGGCTGCGAGGTTGTTCCGGGTGAGCAGGGTGTGGGGATGGTCGGGCCCCAGTACACGCTCCAGGTCGGGCAGCAGGTTGGCGAAGGCTTCCTCGGCCCCGGCCGCATCCCCCGCCTCCCCCCGACACGAGGCGAGATTGCTCCGGGCTGCCAGGGTGCGGGGATGGTCGGGCCCCAGTACACGCTCCAGGTCGGGCAGCAGGTTGGCGAAGGCTTTTTCGGCCCCGGCCGCATCCCCCGCCGCCTCCCGCCAGAAGGCGAGATTGTTCCGGGTGAGCAGGGTGTCGGGGTGGTCGGGCCCCAGTACACGCTCCCGGTCGGGCAGCAGGTTGGCGAAGGCTTCCTCGGCCCCGGCCGCATCCCCCGCCTTCCCCTGCCAGAAGGCGAGGTTGTTCCGGGTGAGCAGGGTGTGGGGATGGTCGGGCCCCAGTACACGCTCCAGGTCGGGCAGCAGGTTGGCGAAGGCTTTTTTGGCCCCGGCCGCATCCCCCGCCTCCCCCCGACACGAGGCGAGATTGCTCCGGGTGGTCAGAGTGTCGGGATGGTCGGGCCCTAGACGATTGTGGGCATCGTGCACCAGACGTTGGAAGTAGGTGATGGCAGCGGTGACCTGACCACTTTCACCGAGGCTCCTGCCGGCGCGGTAGAGGACTACATGGGCATCGGGGTGCCACAAAGCGTCCTTGGCCTGGTTGGTGAGGGCTTCGGCGTTGGCGCGCAGGGCCCCGGCAAGAGCGGTATCACGCTCGATCTCGGGCCAGGTGTCGGTCAGGGCGTCGGCGGCGGCATGGGTGAGCCGATCGTGTTGGTCTGTTGGCAGGGAGTCGCGGACGGCGCGTTGGATGAGGTTGTGTACGCGTACTGCCTGGTGTGCGGTGGCGGTGGTGTGGTCGATCAGGCTGAGCCGGTGCAGGCACCGCAGCCCGTCGGCTGCGTCCTGCACGCTGACCTGCCGTCGTCCCCCGCTCCTACTGGTTTCCTCACCGGGGGCACGGTGTTCGGTGAGGTAGACCAGTGCCGGAGGCGCGGTCAAAACGGACGCGGGGATGCCGTTGGGGTCGAGCATCGCGGCCAGTTGCAGCAGGGGGCGGGCCAGGCCCGCCGGGCGTAGGCGGTCGGCGCGTTCGATGGACAGGGACCAGGCGGCGGCGACTGTCGTGGCGTGGCCGTCGGGGAGCGCGTCGGGCTCGGGCAGGACGTCCGCCAGCGTACGGGCCCGGTCGGCCAGCAGCTGTCGGTAGGCGGCGCAGTCCATGCCGGAGTCGATGAGGTAAGCGGCGGCCTGGGCCAGGGCCAGCGGCAGATACCCGAGGTCGGCGGCCAGGGCGGTGAGATCATCGGCCGGTTCGTGGCGGTGGCGAGCTGTCAGGGCAGCGGCCAGGTAGGCGGAGGCCTCGTGGGGGGTGAACAGGCCGACGGTGACCAGTCGCCGGTCGGAACCGGTCAGGGCGGCGTCCCGGCGGCGGGTGGTGACGAGGGTTCGGCCCGAAGAGCTGGTGGGGGGCCATAGGCCCCGCATGTCGGCCGGGCCGGCGAGGTCGTCCAGCACGACCAGCCACCGGCACGGCCTCGCATCGGGTTTGGGTTCGAGCCAGGCCAGGAACAATCTCGCGGCCTGCTCCGGGTCCCCCGGGTCGGCACCAAGGATCTCGACGCCGGCCTGTGCGTACCCGAACACGATCGCCTGACGGGTACTGGCAGTGATCCACACCAGCACGTCCACTCCGCCGGACTCCTGGGCGGCGCGCGCGTAGTCGGCCGCGAGCTGGGTCTTACCCACCCCGCCGGTTCCCGTCAGGACCTGGCACAGCACCGCCGTGCCCCCGCCATCGACCGCGGCCCGCAACTGCTCGACCTCGGCCCGGTGCTGGAAGGACTGCGCCCGGGTCGGGATCACGCCTACCTGGCGCGGCCAGGACGCCCGTTCCCGTGGGGCGGCCTGGTGCACGACGGTCAAGTCGTGTACGTACCCGCTGATGGCGGTGGAGCCCCCGGAGGCGATGGCATCCCCGGTCCCAGACACCTGCACCGATTCCCCGGTCGAAGGGCCAGCAGGCTCTGGAACCGGTCCGCGGTAGCCGGTCAGCGCGGTTCCCCCGTCCTGGGCACGGGCATCGCCCGTATCCGTAACCACCACCGGCCGCACTGATCCACCCTCCTCGGTTTCGGGCCCGGGCTCATCGGGGTCCGCCGTGGAGCGGCGCTTCCAGATACTCATGGCAGAAGGGGGTCCCTCTCGTGAAGTGCTGCGGGACTGTCGGGTAGTCAGCTGTAGTCGATGCCGGTGCCGGCACTGCTGCCGGGACCCTGCGCGGTGGCATCCCCGGTTCGTTCTGCCTTCGCCGACCCGGTTCCCGCGCCGCCGGGGCGCCGCACACCGGTGTGAGCCGTGCCGCCGTCAGTTCCGTCAGCGTTCCCGGTGTTGACAGCCAGGTCCGCCGGTCCCGGAACCGGGGCCGGGGCGGGCGGCCGTTGCAGTAGCGCCCAGACCAGGGCGGCGATGCCGGTGGCGGCCTGCACCGAGGCGCCGACCAGCTGACCGGTATCAGGGTTGTCCAGCAGCCAGAGCAACGGTGTCGACACGACACCGACCGCCGCAACCACCATGACCGTGATCTTCCAACCTCGCGACACGTTCACCCCTCCCCGTCCATCCCCGACAGACCGTCAGCCCACAGCGTCACGTGAGGCCTCACTGCTAGCAATAGCAAGAACGCATACCCGCGGCCACCGGTTCCGGTGAGCCTCCCTCGCGGACGGCAGACGTCACCGCTGGATAGCGTCAGGCGTTTTCCGGGCGGCGGGGCCGCAACGGCCGGTAACCGGCCGGGTCGAGCTTGGCGAGCTCGGTGTCGACTTCCACGTTGATCGTGCCGAAGAAGTTCACGTTCTCGCTGTGGGCCGGGGAGATGTGAGCGAGGAGCTCGTCGTCGACCGCCCGGCCCTCGGCGCGCATCTGCGCGATGGCCAGGCCGTAGTACTCCGTCGTCCAGGTCACCACCGCGTTGGTCAGCAGCGTCAGGCACCAGGCCTGTTCGGTCTGCGCGGCCAGGTGGCGGTGCCGGATCGCGCCCTCGTGCGCGTACAGCAGGCTGCGGCGAAGCGAGTGCAGGGACTCGCCCTTGTTGAGCTGCCGGGCGATCTTCCTTCGGTAGGTCTCGTCTGCCAGATAGCGGGCGGCGTAGATGGTGCGTCGCAGCGCCCCGTACTCCTTCAGCGCCGCGGCGAGGGTGTTCTGACGGGAGGAGGCGGACAGCTTGCCCACGATCAGTGAGGCGGTGGCGTGCCCGAACTTGATCGACCCGGCCAGCCGCAGCAGATCGTCCCAGTTTTCCTCGATCAACCCCATATTGATCTTCTGGGTGAGCAGCGGTCCCGCCACCGGCCAGGCGTTGTTGACGTCGCGCTGCGGGTCCATCCGGTACAGAGTGATCTTCCCCAGGTCCCGGATGCGCGGTGAGAGCTGCATGCCCACCAGGTCGAACAGTGCGAAGTTGACCAGGGTGACGCCGTGCGTGTCGGTGGCATGCTCGGTGATGGGCAGGTCGGTCTTGTTGCCCATGATCTCGTCCAGCACGTAGTGCGCCTCCCGGCGCGTGACCACGATGACCTTCGTGCCGAACGTCGTGTGCTGGTCGGAGACGTGCGTGTACGTCGACAGGCCTCGGCCGGCGAAGTATTTCTTCATCGCCCGGGCGGTCGTCGACTTGCCCTTCACCGGGAACCGCTGCCCGTCCGAGGAGGTCAGCGTGCCGCCACCGAAGGCCTGGGTCAGCGGGAGGCGGTGGTGGTAGTTGACGATCGCGGCGTTCGCCGCGGCCAGGGTCTCCTCGCGGATGTACCACTCCTGGGTCCAGGCCAGGATGTCGTAAGAGATCCCGCACGCCTCCGCCATCCGGACCAGGCCCAGATTCGTCGCGTTCGCAATCAGGACCGCCAGCAGGTTGCGCTTGAGCTCCGGCGAGCGGGTCTGCTTGCCGCCGGCGTGGGTGAGGCAGTCCAGAAAGCCGGTACGGCGGTCGAGTTCGACCAGCAGCGAGGCGATCGGGGCCAGCGGCAGCAACTCCGAGAGCTCTTCCTTCAGCTCGGCGGCCTCGGCCGGGATGTCCTCCGCCGACAGCGGCGGGATGATCAGCTCCCCCTCCGGCGACAGCCGCACCTCACCGGTGCCCGCCTTCCGGTTGCCCAGCACCTTCTCCAGGTCGCCCACCGCGGCCGCCAGCTCCTCCTTACACCCGTGAAGCGCGAGGCGGGCGTCGGTCGGCTTGCCGACCAGCTGGCAGAACTGCTCCCGCTGCCCCTCCCACTGCGCGGCCGTGAACAGGTACGAGGCGGGGTCGGCGTACCGGCGCGAGGACGGCACGTATACGTCCCCGCTGCGCAGCCCGTCCCGCAGGCTCAGCAGCACCGTCAGTTCCCAGAAGTGCCGGTACGCCGTGACATCCCGGTCCCGCGTCGCCTGCTCCAGGTAACCGGCCCACTTGGCGGGCACGAAGTCCGTCGGTGCATGGTCGGGGACCTTCCGGGCCCCGTCCGCGTTCAGCTTCTTCAGGATCGCCACGGCCTCCATGAGGGCCTCGACCCCGGTGCCGCCGGTGAAGCTGATCGCCTTCAGCACGTCCGGGGTGAACTGCCGCAGGTAGGAGTAGGAGTTGTCCAGCATGGCCAGATGCCCGTTGTCGCGCGGCAGCCTGCCGGTGGCCTGGGCGAGCGCGGCCCGCAGCCGGTCCATGCCGATGGTGTTCCGCAGCAGCGCGCCGACCACCTCGTCCTCGATCCCGGCGTCGACCAGGACCGGCAGGATCTCGTCCAGCAGCGCCTGACGTCCCTCCCCGGCAGCCGCGCGGGCCGCCAGCTCGTCCCGCATCTTGATGCGCGCCCGGAACTCCCGAGCGGAGACGGCCTGGTCGAACAGGCTGATGACCTCGTCCAGCACATCGGCGGCGGACTGCGAGAGCACCGTCAAAAGGATCGGATGACGGCGCTGCGGCTCGCGCCGGTCCAGCGACTGAGCGGTCAGCCGACGCCCGACCACCGCCAGGAACCGGCGCCGCTCCGCGGGCAGACTTGCCAGGTCGAGGGTGTGGGCGTCCATGCCGCGCGAAAGCCCAGCTTGTCCAGCTCGGCCTTCACCGCGTTCGCCGAGTCCCCGGTTGCACCCTTGGACAGCCAGTTCAGCCGCGTCGTCCCGATCGCCGAGTCCACGGCCAGCAGCCCATCGAGCTCACCCATCAGCTTCGGCGTCAGCAGATGCCGCACCCGCTGGTACGTCTCCCGCCCGGCCTCCGCCCTCGCCGTGGCCACCCGCTCCAGCAGCTTCACCACCCCGGGCCGCACCACCCGCGAGGACGCCAGGTGCTCACAGGCCAGACGGAACAACAGCGACGGGGAATCGTGTTCCATCGCGCGAGCGAGCAGGAACTCGTCCAGCTCCTTCAGCTCCAGCGTCTTCGCGGACTTCCAGTTCAGGTACCGGGTCACCTCACGCAGGTGCCCGGTACGGGTCTGCTTCCGCTCGCCGTAGAGCCGCAGCTCGCCCACAGAAATCTGTAGATGTTCGGAGAGCCTGGCGACCGCCGCCGGGGGTGCCGAGGCTACGTCGTCCGGGACAAACCCGAGCCACGGCAGCGTGCACAGCTGGACCGCCAGCCCCAGCCGGTCCTTCGGACTACGGCCGTGGCCCGGATCGATGAACCCCACGTCCGTCGGCGTCAGCGTGAAGAACCGGATCAGCTCTTCCTTGTTGATCTCCGGAAACCCGCGCATCCGCGCCAGCTCATCATCCGCGAACACACGGGTCGCCACCGAGAACCCCCATCACAACCACTCGCGTGCGGGCCATCCCGTCGTATCGGCGGCTTACCGCATTGCATGGTGAACGACCCACCCCCTCCCAAGACACGGTGCACAGGGGCTACTGATCCCCGCCGTCGGCGGATCCGAGCGGCCGACGGCGGGTGCCGACCGCCGGGGCGAGGTCACCGGACACGTCACGGCAGCTCAGAAGCCGTTGCAGCCATATCCGTTGTTTTTGCGGCGATTACTACGGGGACCCCGCTCCGGCTCCAGGGCGGCGAAGTGCAGCCGTCCGTCGTCGTCGAACACGATCTGGGAGTTCGCCGGCACCCGCCCGGCCACCTCACGGTAGGTGCCGTCCAGCAACGCTGCCCGCGCCGCCGGGTGCTCGCCCGCCTCCGCGGGCAGCGCGAGCGACGCCAGCACGGTCGGCTTGGCCTGCTCCCACGCCTCCCCGTCCAGAAGCTTCGCCCGCGGGTCGCCCCACTTGGAGGAGTTCTTCGCGAACACCTCCCGCCGCCGCGGCACCTGGCTACGGGAAACCTTGCAAAAACCTTTGAATCGTCTGGTCGCCAGGGCATGGGTGAGGTCGGGGCGGCCCTCCCGGAGCGACGAGGAGGTCACCGGGATGATCTTGAGTTGTTGAGCGCCTTGTCCCGTCACCTGTTCGGCTCGGTGTCGTTGGTGGTGATGTTGGGTTTCTTCTGGGGCGGGGTGGGTTGTGACCTCGATCAAGAGGACCGCGGATACGCGGTTCAAGCGGCTGGTCGCCGCGCATGAGTTGCATCTGTTCTTCGCGCCGAGCCGTGACGAGGTCGACTGAGCCGCCCTCCCGGACCTCACCTCGCTTTCCCTGACCGAGCGTCACTCTGATTACAGAGAGCTACTTGTCACTTCGTCGTAGCTTCGGGAGAACAGGGCCATCTCGCCCGTGAAAGAAACGCCGCATTACACACACCCGTCGGAAAGGACATCCACGCGCATGAAGAAAACAGCCCTGCTCGCCGTCCCTCTCGCCCTCGCAGCGGGCCTCGCGCTCGCCCCTGCGGCCAGCGCCGCCCCCGACAGTACGCCCGCCCTCCGGTGCAGCCAGGCCGTCGACCTCGCCCACGTACCGCCCGGCAATGAAGCGTTCTATGACGCTGTGCAGCAGCTCGCGAGGAAGTCCGGGCTGCCGGGCGTACCCAAGGCTGTCGGAATCACCTGCCGTGGTGAGAGGACCCTCATCGACGGCGGCACCAACGCCTACCTCGGCTCCGGTCCGGTCATCCTGCGCGGCGCAGGGATCTCCCCGCTCCAGGAGTAC
The DNA here is from genome assembly GCF_044542225.1 of Streptomyces sp. NPDC079020. Classification (NCBI taxonomy): domain Bacteria; kingdom Bacillati; phylum Actinomycetota; class Actinomycetes; order Kitasatosporales; family Streptomycetaceae; genus Streptomyces; species Streptomyces sp. NPDC079020. Next base: position 443,654 of record NZ_JBITUB010000007.1, on the reverse strand, counting down.
TGCACTCAATCGGTCTCCGTCCCCGTCCTGTACGGCGACGGCAGGTTCCCGACAGTTGCCATCATCGGATCTGACTGCACGTCGGAGGCTGACCCGATCGCCGTCTGACCTGCCAGGAATGCCAGAGGGCGGGAACCATGAACAGGGCTCCCGCCCTCTGTCCCGCCTGTTGGTCCTGGCCCGCCACGCGGCCAGGCAGGGACGACATCCACCGCCGCTTCTGGGACGGTATGGGGCATGGCCCAGATACACCAGAAACCCGCCACGGGGTGATCTTGGAGGCCGGGCGGCTCGCTACGGGGTGTCGCCCGTGAGAGCGTTGACGCGGTTCGCGTACTCGCGGCGGGCTTTGCGCTGGGCCGGGACGACCGGGGCGCTCTGGCCGCCGTCGAGCGGCTGGCAGCGGGCGAGGAGGGAGGGCAACCGGAATACGTCGGAAACGTGCCGTAGCCGTCGAGGAGTGCGAGACCGGGAGTCATCCGAGAAAGGGCCGGAAGGGATAGCAGCGTAATCTTGGCGCTGTGGACGACTGCTCAGGTCTCCGGTTCGTTGAGCTGGAGCAGTTCCTGTTGGACCGTCCGGACCGCGCCGCCGTTCGCAACGGGCTGGTTCGGTCCGCTCCGACTGGCTACGGCGACACTCCGATTTCGGGTGTCGTCGACGTGCGTGTCGCCGACTCCAAGTCCGGCCCTCTGTGTGGGTGTTCGGGGCCGGGGGTCAGGTAGTGGGGCCGGCCAGGTAGGTGTAGCCGACGAGCAGGCTGGACCGGCCGCCGGGGGATTTGACGATCACGTCGGCGGGGCCTGCGGTTTCGGGGGGTGCGACAGCCGCGATCTCGGTGTCGGAGATGACGGTGAACGAGGCGTTCTGGCCGCCTACGTGTACGGCGTCGGGGCCGAAGACGACCTCCTCGGTCGATGCCAGGTGGATGCCGGTGAGGGTGACCAGGTTGCCGCCCGATGTGGGCCCTGAAGCGGGTGCGAGGGCCGTCAACTCGGGGTTGGCGAGGTAGGTGTAGGTGATGCCGTCGGCGGTGCCGCCGGCCGTGGACACGGTGATCGGCACGGTGCCGACACCGCTCGCGGTGGGCACGGTGACGGTGAGTGCGGAGTCGTCGGCAGCGGTGATCGTGCCCGTGTTGGCGCCGAAGGTCACCGCGGTGGTGGTGGACAGGTTGAGGCCGGTGATGGTGACGGAGTTCCCGCCGATGAACTGTCCCGATGCCGGGCTGACGGTGTGAGGAGGGCCGGGGCGATGTAGAAGTACGGCGTTGGGTTGCTGGTGCCGCCGGGGGTGGTCACGGCCACCGCGACCTCGCCTGTTCCTGAGGGGGACAGGGCGGTGATCTGGGTGGGGGAGACATTGGTGACGGCGGTGGCCGGCCTGGTGCCGAAGCGCACGGCTGTGGTCCCGGCGAGGTTCGTGCCGGTGATGGTCACCACGGTGCTGCCGGCGATGGAACCCTGGTTCGGGGAGATGGGCATGGCGGGTGCTCCTTGTCGTGAGAGAGCGGGTGCTCCTTGTCGTGAGAGATGGGTCTGGGACGGGGTCGTGGGCCGGGTCAGGGGGTGGTGTAGGTGAAGGTGGCATCATCGGCGACGCCACCGCGGGTGGTGACGACCACGGGGACCGTGCCGGCGATGTGGGGCGGGGCGGCGGCGGTGAGCTGGCTGTCGGAGAGCACGGTCGGGGTGACGGCGGTGGGGCCGAAGGTCACCTTGGTGGTGGTGAACAGGTTCAGGCCCGTCACGGTGACGACGGTGCCTCCCGTGACCGATCCGGAGGCCGGGGTGAGGGTGTAGATGCGGGGTGGCTGGATGTAGTAGAAGGGGACCGGGTTGCTGGTGCCGCCCGGTGTGGTGACGGTGACCGCGGCCACGCCTTGGCCGGAAGGGGAGACTGCGGTGATCTCGTTGTCGTTGACGACCACCACATTCGTCGCCGGCCGGGTGCCGAAGTGCACCGCGGTGGCCCCTGTCAGGTGGGTGCCGATGATGGTCACCGGTGTTCCGCCGCCGGTGGGCCCCTGGTTGGGGAACAGGCCGGCGACCCCGGGCAGGATGCTGACGGTGGAGCTGCCGTTGTTGGCGACGTAGAGCCTCCGGTCATTCGGTGCGACCGCGACCACGTAGGGCAAGCTCAGGCCGCTGTAGGTGCTGACGACGGTGTTGGTGGCCGTGCTGATCGCCCGCACCGTGCCGTCCCCGTGGCTACTGACGTAGGCGAGCAGGCCGTCCGGCGTGACCGTGGCGGCGAAGGGCAGGGCGAAGCCGGGGATGGAGGCGATGACCGTCAGGGTCGCCAGGTCGACGACATCCACGGTGTTGCCGCCGTAGTCGGGGACGTACAGGCGTTGCCCGTCAGGGGTGACGGCTGCTTTGCGGGGGAAGAGGAAGCCGGTGATCCGGCCGATGACGGTGTCGGTGGCTGTGTCGATCACGCTGATCGCGTTCGAGCCCTCCTCGCTGACGTAGACGCGCTGTCCACCGGGGGTGGCCGTCACGGCCCGGGGCCCGGTGCCGACGTTGATGATCGCGGCGGTGCCGAGGGTGGCGGTGTCGACGACGTGGACCGCGTTCGCCCCCTGGCAGGAGACGTACACGCGGCTGTTGTCGGAAAGGACCACGACCCCGATCGGGTTGGGGAAGTCCGGCAGGGTGTCCGTGACGGTGTTGGTGGCGGTGCCGATCACGCTGACCGAGCCGGCGCCGGAGTTCGCGACGTAGACGCGCTGCCCGTCCGGACTGGCCGCAGCGCCCCAAGGGCCGAGACCGACGGGGATCGTGGCGGTCACCGCCTTGGTGGCCGTGCTGATCACCGACACGCTGCTGGAGGCGAAATTGGTGACATACGCACTCTGGCCGCTCGGGGTCATGACCACGTCCACCGGGGCCGTCCCCACCGGGACCGTGACCGGCGCCAGTGGTGCCATTGCGACCTGCTCGTCGAAGGACATCGGGCCGCCGGCCAGCCGGCTCACTCGTTGCGCCGTGGATTCAGTGTTCATGTGGTGCTCCTTTGCAGTACGGTCGCCCTTCACGCGGCCGGTCGCCCCAGGCCCGGCCTGATACCGGCGTCGTCGATAGCGGTGCCGGTCATCCGGGCGTGGGGCGGCACGGGCGACCGGGGCGGTGAACATCGCGTCAACCGGGTGGCCGCTGGGCTGCCCGCGGGTGACACGGGTCCATCACGCCCTGTGGGGCGCGTTTACCGGGCGGCGTACAAGAACGGTGCTGGCCGTGTGGAGGAAGGTGGCGGGTGGGGACGCGGATGTAGGTGGGTGCAAGGCTGGTGCCGACGGGGGTGGACGGTGACTTGAACCGGTCCTGCGGGCGCGAGCGGGGCGACAACGGTGAGTTGGCTGTCGGAGACGGGTGTGAAGGCACTGGCGGTGGTGGTCCCGAAGTGCACCGCTGTTGCCTCTATGAGGGGGCCTCGGTCAGCGTGACGTGTTGCCCCCGGCGAGGGAGCCCGCACCGGGGCTGACGCAGGTGAGGACCGGCGTGTCGGCGTAGAAGTACACAGTGCCGGAGATGCTGGTCCCGCCGGGGTGGTGACGGTGACCTGCACCGTGCCTGTGCCTAGGGGGGTGGTGGCCGTGATCTGGGTGCCGGAGACAGCCGTGAACGAGGGTGCCGCGGTTGCACCGAACCGTACTGCGGTGGCGCCGGTGAATCCGGTGCCGGTCACTGTGACGCAGGTACCGCCGCTCGCGGATCCCGAAGCGGGAGAGACGGAGGTGACGGTGGGTTTGGCCGCAGCCTGGGGCTGTGCGCCGGCCGGGGCCGGTGGGTGTGCGGGACGGTTCACGAACGTGCTCCTTGGCGGACGACTAGAGCTCCGGCCTGACCGTGGGACAGCGGTCAGGCCGGAACTGGTTGGGGCGGGTACGGGTGGAGCCGGCCCAGACAGAGGAGTCAGCGCCGCCTGGGCCGGCGGTCCGGGGTCCCGGTCCAGTACCCCGGGCCTGGGCGGCCCGGGGCTGGATCAGATGCCGGGGCCGGCGATGTAGGTGAAGCCGCCGGTGCTGGTGGAGCTGCCGGCGGTGGTGGTGACGGTGATGTCGACGGCGCCTGCTGCTCCGGGGGGCGTGACCGCGGAGATGGTGGTGTCGTCGATGACGCCGAAGGGTGCCGGTACACCGGCGAAGGTGACCGACTGGGTGGTGGTGAGGTTGGTGCCGGGGATGGTCACCGCGGTGCCGCCGGATGCCGGACCGGCGGCGGGAGACGGGGTGCCGAGGGTGGGACCGTCGACGTAGGTGTAGGACAGGCCGTTGTTGGTGCCGCCCGCGGTGGTGACGCTGACACCGACCGGACCGGCCGCGGTGCCCGCGGGGACGGTGACGGTCAGCTGGCTGTCGTTGACCACGGTCGGGGTCGCGGTGGCGGCTCCGAAGTGCACGGCGGTGGCGGTGGACAGACCGGTGCCGTTGATGGTGACCGTGTTGGTGCCGGCGGTGGCACCGGAGTCCGGGCTGAGGCTGGACTTGAACGGCGCGCCGACGTAGAAGAACGACAGCGGGTTGCTGGTGCCGCCCGGAGTGGTCACGGTCACGCCGACTGTGCCCGTCCCGGACGGTGAGGTGACGGTGACCGAGGTCGCCGTGTTGGCGGTGATGGTGGCCAGCTTGGACCCGAACTTCACGGCGGTGGCGCCGCCGAGGTTGGTCCCGGTGATGGTGACGGTGGTACCGCCTCCGGTGGATCCCTGGTTGGGTGAGATAGGCATGGTGGTACTCCTTGGATGGTGTGTTGGATGGTGTGTGCGTGGGAGTGGCGAACCGCACCGGGCGGCTGTCCTGCCGCGATCGGTGACGGGTTTGCCTCGTGGAGCATCCGGCCGGGCCCTGGCCGGACCGTCAGGTGCAGCCGACGGCTCTGCCTGACGGGGCGCAGTTGTCGGGGGTGTTGCCGCTGACCGTGCTGGCCAGCGTCGTCACCCCGGCGGAGTTGACGTTGATGCCGCCACCGCTGGTGGTGGCGGTGTTGCCGGTCACGAAGCTCGCGGTCAGGGCCACCGCGCCGTTGTCCGTGTAGATCCCGCCACCGGCGACGGAGCTGGAGACCAGGGAGACCGTGCCACCCAGGTTCGCGATACCGCCCCCCGACCCGTGGCCAGGGCCAAGACGGCGACAACGGATGGCAGGATGCGGACGATTGGCATGACGCCCCCTAAAGCCCTGAAGGAGGTTGCGCGAGCCACCCCACGCTGTGGCACCAACAAACAGCACCAGCTCGGGAATACGCGTCTTGTGCCAGGAGAGCCCCCAGGCAGCACCCCGGTGACGCCGCCCTTCAGAACTCTCGGCCTGATCGGCGGCAGACGGGCTGCCACTCTCCCGGAGAGGATGGGCGGCCCACCGGATTGAACATCACCAGTAGCCCACCGGAGTGAACCCCCCGACAAGAGCCATGACAGAACGTCACCCGAATGGCGCAGCGCGCGACGGTCGAGGCGGGTCACGTACCACTGCGCGCACAACCGTCCCACCCACCCGGCGGGCACCCCGAACTGGGCCCATTGCCAACAGGAATCCCTCCCACTGGAGTCCCAGCGGTATCGGCAGGCTGACCCTCCGCGGAATCCAGCCAAGGCGCGGCTACAGCGGGCCTCGCCTGTTTCCCCTCACCCTTGCCTCGCCAGCCGCCGCGCCGTGATCGCCAGCTCAAGTGTCGGCAAACGACCGTTTACCGACACTCGGGCCCGTGATCGAGAACCTGCAGGTGGACAGTGTCGACAACCCGCGTCGGGAATCAACGTCGGTGAACGGTCCGCATGGTGGATTCCGACACATGCTCATCGGCTACGCCCGGATCTCGACCGCCGACCAGAACCCCGATCATCAGATCGACGCCCTGCTGCGGGCCGGCGTCGACCGCGACAGCATCCACGTCGACAGGGCGAGCGGCGCGAAGGCGTCCCGCCCAAAGCTCGACCTCGTCCTCCAGTTGCTGCGCGAAGGCGACACGTTGAAGGTCACCTGACTCGACCGGCTCTCCCGCTCCATCCTCCACTTGGCGACCCTCGGCGCGGACCTGCGCGAGCGCGGCATCGACCTGCACGTCATCGAGCAAGGCATCGACACCTCCACCATGGAGGGCCGGGCCATGTTCGGGATGCTGTCCGTGCTCGCCGTTATCTCAAGCTCGCCGATCAAGCAGGGCTGTGACCTGCCAGGTCAAGGACACTGTCTTCGACCTGGCCGCGTAAGACTTTCGAGGTCCGTCAAGATGGGCCGATCGTTACTGAAGAGCGACGCGATGGGGTAGGTGCGCATCCCATGTTGTGGCCGAGCGCTTCAGCCAACCCGGCAGCCGAATGACGTAGCCGACCGCTGGGGCCCTATCGTGGCTGCCCATGCACGTCCTGATCGTCGGCGGCAGCGGCTTCCTCGGCCGCGAGCTGGCCCTGCAGGCAGCGCAGGCCGGGCACGCCGTGACGGCGACCTTCGCGACCCGCGTCAGCGACATTCCCAGGATCCGGTGACTTCCCATGGACCTACGCCGAGGCGAGGAAATTGCACCGGCCGTCGAGGAGACCCAGCCGGACGTTGTGATCAATGCGGCGTATCGCAAGGCCGACTGGGCAACCACGGCCGACGGCGCGGTCCGCCGTGCGATGGCCGCCACGCGGCGCGGAGCCCGCCTGGTCCATATGTCTAGCGACGCCGTCTTCTCCGGCGCCGACGTCCGCTACGACGAAACCGCTCTGCCGGATCCCATCACCCCGTACGGCGCCACGAAGGCTGCGGCCGAGACTGCGATTCGCCTGCTGGCCCCGTCCGCCGTCATCGCCCGCACCTCGCTGATCATCGGCGACGGTCACTCCGTGCACGAGCTGTTCATCCATGAGCTGGCCTCCAGGCGGCGAGAGGGAGTGCTGTTCACCGATGACATCCGGTGTCCCGTTCATGTCGCCGACCTCGCCGCTGGCCACCTCCAGCCACGCAGGCGTCTGCCACCTCGCGGGAAAAGACGCAGTCAACCGTCATGAGCTCGGTGTCCTGATCGCCCACCGCGATGGATTGGACCCTTCCGCCCTGACCGCTGGCCGCCGTGTCGACACCGGCTCACCAGGGGCGCTGGACGTCCGCCTGGACAGCACACGAACGCAACGCACATTGCGTACCACGCTGCGCGGCGCCCGCGACTTCCTGGCGCGCGAGCGCTGACTCGTACAGGGAAACTTTCGATGTACTGCTCATCATGCACCTGCCACATGAGGCCTCGAGGGTGCCATTGGGATGCCGCCCTCCAGCGGAAGGCGGCGAACACAGGAACGGGGAGCGAGACTGCCGCGCGCAGGCGCGCGACGGACGCTTCGAACATGAGCCGGTCAAGGTTGTCGCCCGCGGTGATGAGGAGTTGGGCAGCGGTCTCGGTGTCCATGCAGGGCGATACCACACCAGTTCGGGAACCGCTTGGGCGACGAGCGGTTTCAGCTCGGTGCCGGCATCGATGACCTCCTCGGCGAGGGCCTGGTAGCCGGTGGGCGATCCGGACCGCGCAGGCTGGGTCGCTGATGGTCGTGCCGAGTCGGGAGCGGACCGGATGCCTGATGCCGTCGGCAGTGGCTGGCTCGCGTAGCCGCTCGCGGGCCTCGCTCGGTCCTGTGACGATCAGGGTGCGGATCCGGTTGATGGTTTGAGTGCGGGACTTGATGGTCGAGCGGCGAACCACCACACAGGGCGCGGACAGTCTCCGCGCCGTCCGGCGGCCCCGCCCGGAAGGCCGATGCTTCAGCCCAAGGGCGGCCGGAGCGTCGGATGCCAAGCGGTGCCGTGTGCATCCTCACTGTCAGGTGTAGGTGAAGGGGATGCGGTTGCTGGTGCCGCTGGGGGTGGTGACGGTGATGGGTACGGTTCCCTTTCCGGGTGGGGCGACGGCGAGGATGACGTTGTCGGAGAGGACCTCGAAGCTGGTTGCGGGGGTCTGTCCGAAACGGACGGTGGTGGCGCGGTTGACCTTGCAGCCGAAAATGACGATGGTGCGGCCGGGGCGGGCGTTCTTGGGTGCGGCAGATACCAGGGCGGGCGGCAGGGAGGTGCTGTACATGTAGGTGACCGGGTTGCTGGTGCCGCTGTCGGTGGTGACGGTCACCGGGACGCTCCCGGCCCCGGGCGGGGTGGTGGCCGCGATGATGGTGTCCGAGGCCACGGTGAAGCCGGCCGCGGGAACGTCGCCGAAGGAGACTGCGGTGGCACCGGTGAACCCGGAACCGACAGCGATGATGTCGCTGCCCCCGGCCGGATCCCCCGCCTGCGGAGCAATCGCCGTAACAACCGGCGCGGTGACGTAGGTGAAGGGGATGCGGTTGCTGGTGCCGCTGGGGGTGGTGACGGTGATGGGTACGGTTCCCTTTCCGGGTGGGGCGACGGCGAGGATGACGTTGTCGGAGAGGACCTCGAAGCTGGTTGCGGGGGTCTGTCCGAAACGGACGGTGGTGGCGCGGTTGACCTTGCAGCCGAAGATGACGATGGTGCGGCCGGGGCGGGCGTTCTTGGGTGCGGCAGATACCAGGGCGGGCGGCAGGGAGGTGCTGTACATGTAGGTGACCGGGTTGCTGGTGCCGCTGTCGGTGGTGACGGTCACCGGGACGCTCCCGGCCCCGGGCGGGGTGGTGGCCGCGATGATGGTGTCCGAGGCCACGGTGAAGCCGGCCGCGGGAACGTCGCCGAAGGAGACTGCGGTGGCACCGGTGAACCCGGAACCGACAGCGATGATGTCGCTGCCCCCGGCCGGATCCCCCGCCTGCGGAGCAATCGCCGTAACAACCGGCGCTGCTGTCGACGACCCGATGTAGGTGTAGACGACGCTGTCACTGGCGCCAGTGCCCGCCGTGACGGTCACCGGAACGCTTCCGGTCCCCGCCGGTGCCACAACCGTGACCGCATTATCGGAGTCCACGGTGAAGCTCGTCGCCGCAACATCACCGAAGCTGACAGCAGCGACGTCAGCCAGCCCGCAGCCGCTGATCGTAACGGTGTTGCCGCCTGAATCCGGTCCCGAATCCGGGACGACTTCAGCAATAAGTACTGACATGCCATTACCCTCTTTCTTCGCGGCGGGTGAATTCCGCGCACGCGCCGGATGTCCTGCACGGAGAGGCCCCGTCACCCCATGGGCAGGAAAATGAGACTGTCGGGGCGGACGGAAAGAACAGTTGGAGTAGGCGACATCTGGCCTCGACTGATTGAACCGAACCCGCGAAGCCGGAGGAAGGAGTGCGTATACCCCCGCCCAGGCACAAGTAGCGAGTAGAACAATCACAAGATGAGCCGGACGGAATCACCACGCGCCGGGGTGCGCCACCGGTCCACCCGCTCCATGCCGCCTGCGCATCCGATGGTGGGAGAAGCCACGTCAGTCGTGCGCCAGGGACAGGCGGACACCCCGGGCGTAACACCGGTTTTGCTGCAGCGGGTTCGCGGGCCTTCGGGTGCCGGTAGGAGTCGCGTCACCAGCCGCAAGGGGCGGTTAGTCGTGACCGGGTTCGGCACTGCGAAACGCGCATTTGCGGGTGGTGACGCGACTCCTACCGGCACCCCGACACCGTGCGAGATGTGCTGAAGCCGTCCGCGGCCGCAGATGCACTGGTAGAGAGGCCGTACGTCCCGAAGGCGGTCACGCGGCCATCCGCAGCCGGCCCATGGCCTGCCCCTCGGGCGGTTCCACGTCCAGGGGGTCCCAGTAGTTCTCGCCGAAAGAACAACGCTAAGCCGTACGACGGCCCCTGATCAGGGCTGATCTCGGTGAAACGGCGCAGTGGCCGTGGGCGGGTCGGTAGCGTTGCGGCCATGCTGAGTGCTGACGAGCCGCCGCTGAACGACCTGAAAGACGAGCAGCTCCAGAAGCTCCTGGGCGAGGTCGCCCCGAGGTGGAGAAGTTGATGGAGGGGGCACCCTCGCGATCGAAGGGCCGCTACGACCGGGAGACGTGGAACCGGATCTGCGACAGGCTCGCGCACGAGGCGCTGATCCTGATGATGACGCTGTCCGCTCCGGCGCACCCGTACCTGGGCAGGGACTGCGAGTAGGCGGTGCGGGAGGCCGCGGGCATTACGCCGCGCGAGGGCGGGATGCGCGAGGCGCTTCAGCAGCAGGTCGCCAAGGGGCTGCTGATGTCCGTGCTCACCGTCGGCCGGCAGATGATGGTCGAGCCCGAGGAGTGGCCGGATGAGCTGCCGGCCGCGGTGCTCGGCGCGGTGCGGAGCTCGAAGCGGATCAAGGCCGATCCGACCATGGCGAACCTGTGCGATTAGGAATTGGCCTGCGTCACGAGTGCAGGAGGGTAGAGCAACCCCCGCCCTGGCGCGGCCAGTTCGGGGGTTTTCGTCTGCCCGCGCCGCCTGGCCGGGTATCGGTGGTGCCCGACTGTGCTGATCGAATGGGGCGGGAGGGGCCGATGGCCACGCGGGTGTTTTCTGATGAGGAGCTGGAGGGGTTACGGTCCTTCCCGGCGATCGGCAAGGACGACCTGATCCGCTACTTCACGCTCACCTCGGCCGATCAGGCGTTCCTCGGCAAGTTCCGCCGGGCCCAGAACGTACTCGGCGCCGCCGTCCAGCTCTCGACTCTGCCCTGGCTGGGGTTCGTTCCCGACGACGTCCCCTCCGCGCCGACTGCGGCGGTGGGGCGTCTGGCAAGGCAGCTCCGGGTCGCCGTCGCCGACTTGGCGGGTTACGGGGAGCGCGAGCAGACGCGTACGGATCACTTGCGGGAGATTGCCGAGTACCTGTCGTGGAAGCCCGCGAAAGCGATCGAGTTCAAGGAGCTGGACGAGTTCCTGCTGGCCCGCGCGATGGAACACGACTCCCCGAGCCTGCTGTTCCGGCTGGGGTGTGAGTACCTGCGCTCGGCGAAGGTGATCCGGCCGGGTGTGGTCTCACTCCTGGAGAAGGTCGCCACCGCGCGCCAGGCCGCGGAGGAGGAGACCCACGGCCGGGTGGCCCACCTGCTCACCGGCGAGCAGGTGCGGGGGCTGGACGGGTTGCTGGTGGTCGAGCCGACGTTGGGCTCGACGCGGCTGCACTGGATGGTGACGGGACCGGTGCAGGGGTCGCCGACAAGCGTGAAGGGCGAGGTCGAGAAGCTGACGTTCCTGCGGGGACTGGGCGCCGACGTACTGGATCTTTCCGCGCTGCCCGCCGAACGCCGCCGTTACCTGGCCCAGATCGGCCGCCGTCTGACGGCGCAGGCCCTGGTGCGGCGCGAGCCCAACCGGCGTCACCCGATCCTGCTCACGCTGCTGGCGCAGTCCGCGGTCGATGTCCTGGACTCGGTGGTGCAGCTCTTCGACCAGACCCTGTCGGGCTCGGAGTCGCGGGCGAAGATCAAGCTGCGCGAGGTGCTCGCCGAGCGGGCCAAGCTGTCGGAGGACCGGCTTGCCCTCCTGGACGAGATCCTGCCCGTCCTTGCGGACACGGGTATCCCGGACGAGGAGGTCGGGACGCTGCTGCGCGGGAAGATCGGCATGAGCCGACTGCGGGCCGCGCACGCCGGGGCCACCGTGCGGCTGCCGCGCGACCACGGGCACCTGGCGCTGCTGGACGGCTCCTACACCTACATCCGGCAGTTCGCCCCGAAGGTCCTGGAGACGGTGCGGTTCAAGGGAGGCACCGAGGCGAAGCCGCTGATCGAGGCCCTGGGCATCCTGCGGGAGCTGAACGCCACCGGCGCCCGCAACGTCCCCGAGGACGCCCCCACGCTGTTCGTGCCGACCCGGTGGCAGGGCTACCTCGACGAGGCCGCGGCGAAGGGCGACGTGACCGCCTACCGGCACTACTGGGAGCTGTGCACGCTGCTCGCTCTGCGCGACGGCCTGCGGTCGGGGGACGTGTACGTGCCGGGCTCGCGCCGCTACGACAACCCGGCCGCCTACCTGTTCAAGCCCGCCCAGTGGGAGACGCACCGGGCCGAGTTCTGCCGCCTGGTCGGCAAGAGCCCCGACTTTTCCGAGGCCCTGCCGCTGGTGATGGACGAGCTGGACGAGGCCCTCACCGACCTGGAGGGAGTCCTCAAGCGCGGTGACGGGCCCGTGCGGCTCAACGGCACCGGGGAGCTGGTCATCTCCCCGCTGACGGCGGAGGACATCCCGTCCGAGGCCGAGGAACTGCACGGCGAGCTGGAGAAGATGCTGCCGAACGTGCCGATCGCCTCGCTGCTGGTGGAGATGGACCGGCACACCGGGTTCCTGGACTGCTTCACCCACGCCGGCGGCAAACAGGCCCGTTCCCCACAGCTCAAAAGGAACCTGATCGCCTGCCTGATCGGGCTCTCCACGAACCTCGGACTGCACGGGATGGCCGCGTCCTGCGGCATCCCGTACGACGTGCTGGCGTGGACCGCGGAGTGGTACATCCGGGAAGAGACGCTGCGCGAGGCGAACATCGTCCTGGTCAACTACCACCACAGACTGCCGATGACGACCATGTTCGGCTCCGGCACGCTGTCGTCCTCCGACGGGCAGCGCTTCCCCACCCGGGGCAAGTCGATCACCGCCCGGCATCTGAACAAGTACTTCGTCTCGGAGGGCATCTCCACCTACACCCACGTCTCCGACCAGCACTCCACCTTCGGCACGAAGGTCATCGTGGCCACGCACCGCGAGGCCCACTACGTGCTGGACGAGATCCTGGGCAACGCCACCGACCTGCCGATCAGCGAGCACGCGACCGATACGCACGGCGTGACCCTGGTCAACTTCGGGCTCTTCGACCTGGTCGGAAAGCAGCTCTCGCCCCGCATCCGAGACCTGGGCAAGATCACCCTGTACCGGATGGGCGCGAAGACCGACTACGAGGAACGCTTTCCGACCGCCGGGCCGCTGCTGACCAAGAAGGCCAACCTGGACCTGGTCGCCGATCACTGGGACGACCTGCTGCGTCTGGCGGGCTCGCTGAAGTACGGGCACGCCACCGCATCCCTGATCGTCGGCAAGCTGTCCGCGTCCTCCCGGCAGAACGCGCTGGCCGCCGCGTTGAAGGAGTACGGGGCGATCCGCAGAACGATCTACGCGGCGAAGTACCTGTCGGACGAGAGCTACCGGCGCAAGATCGCCCGCCAGCTGAACAAGGGCGAGTCCCTGCACGCCCTGCGCCGCCAGCTCCACTACGCCCGCGAGGGCAAGGTCGCCCGGCGCCAGCCCGAGCAGCAGAACGAGCAGGCGTGGTGCCTGACCGTCGTGACCAACAGCGTGGTCTGCTGGCACACCGAGTACATGGGCCTGGCCGTCGATGAACTCCGTACTGCCGGCCGCGAGGTGGACTCCGAGGTGCTGGCGCACATTTCCCCGGCCCGTAGCTCGGTGGTCAACTACTACGGCTCGATCACCGTCGACTACGAGCGCGAACTCGCCCAGCTCGACGACCGGGGCCACCGGCCGCTGCGGACCGTGGACACGGACGACCCCGAAGCCGGGCTGTAGAAACAGCAGTCGGCCCCTGCTTGCAGCTACAACGCCAGTCAGCCCGCCGGTCCGTCAGCGATGGCCAGCATGTTCTCAATGAGGTTGGCGGCGCGCGGGGTGCCGCCCTCGGCCCGGGCGTCGGCGCGCAACTGTGCCGATCGGCGAGCGACTTCCGTGTCGGTGACCAGTTCGTTCAGGGCCGCTCTCAGTGTCTTGGCAGTAGCGTCCGGGGTGTCGATGCGGCGAGCAATGCCCAGCTCCACGAGCTGGTCCGCGTTCACGAACTGTTCGGCGCCCTGCGGCACGGCGATCATCGGGACGCCCGCAAGGAGTCCTTCGCCGCAGCCGCCCATTCCGGCGTGGGTGACGAAGGCGTCCGCCTGCTCCAGGATCGCCCTCTGCGGGACCCAGGAATGCACCTCGACGTTGGGTGGGATGTCGCCGATTTCGTGCGGGTTGGTGTACTTGCCGATCTGGAGCACGATGTGCCAGCCGGGCAGGTTTCCGTACGCCGCGACGCACTGGCGGTAGAACTCCGGTTGGCGCGTGTACGCCGAGCCCAGGGAGATCAACAGTACGTTCTCCGCGTCCGCCGGCCGTGTCCAGCTGCCCGCGTCCTCACGTGCGTCGAAGCAGGGCCCGACGAAGGTCACCGAGTCGGTGTCGACCTTGTCGGCGTACGGCTGCATCGCCCGAGAGATCAGGGCCAGGGCCCGTGCGGGAGGACCGGAGAAGGCGTCCACGTCCGTGGTGGTCGCCCCGCAGTCGGCGAGCCAGTGTGCGAACCTCGCCCGGTACGCGTCGGCACCCGGCAACTTCCACAGGTGCGCCGCGATCTCCTCTCCATAGCCGTCCCAGGCTACGAACGTCGGGGACAACTGCATGAGGGGCCGGCCCTGCCCTTCGGCGAGGGCGCGCGCGGCGTAGGCGCCGATGTCGTACAGGTACAGGTCCGCCGGGGCGTGGTCGTAGACGGCGCGCAGCTGAGGGAGTGCCTGGATGGCGTCGTCGAGGAAAAGGTTCGCCGCGGCGATGGGGTCGTCGGGCCAGTTGTTGTCGGCAACCGGCAGCACGGAGGTGCAGGGCACCAGTTCGGCGCCGGTGTCCGCGATCCGGTCCGCCACGGCTGGGTCGTTGGCGTAGGTGACCCGGTGGCCGCGGGCCACCAGCTCGCGAATGATCTCTAGGCTCGGCAGGACGTGGCTGACGGCCGGGATGCCGACCATCGCGATGTGGGCACGGCGACGGGACACGGGCGATCACTCGTTTCGGGTGCGGGGTGGGCATGGGCGGGATCGAGGTGCATCCGTCGGTGTCACGGATGACGAGTGCGCGGGGCGGCTGCCGCCAGCTCGGCGACCGATCCCGACATGATCGTCCGTACGTGCTCGGTGATGTGATCCGCGGGCCAGTCCCACCAGGCGACGGCGAGGAGGCGGGCGACGTCCTCGGCGTCGTAGCGGGTGCGGATGAGTCGGGCAGGGTTGCCGCCGACAATGCCGTAGTCGGGTACGTCGCCTGTGACCACGGCGCCGGAGGCGATGATCGCGCCGTGGCCGATCCGAACGCCGGGCATGACCGTCGCGCTGTGGCCGAACCAGACGTCGTTGCCGACGACGGTGTCGCCCCGGCTGGGCAGGTTGGTGAGCAGGTCGAAGTGGTCGGCCCAGGAGCCGCCCATGGTGGGGAAGGGGAAGGTCGAGGGGCCGTCCATACGGTGGTTGGCGCCGTTCATGATGAATCGTGTTCCGGTGCCCAGCGCGCAGAATTTACCGATGACGAGTCTCTCGGGGCCGTAGTGGTAGAGGACGTTGTGCGTCTCGAACGCAGTAGGGTCGTTCGGGTCGTCGTAGTAGGAGTACTCGCCGACTTCGATCAGTGGCGACTTCACCAGCGGCTTGAGCAGCACCACCCGCTGCTGTTCGGGCATCGGGTGCAGGACGGTGGGGTCGGCGGGAGCAGTCGGCATCGTGAGTCGATTCCTCTCTGGAACGGGCGTAGGGGTCGGACAGGAACCTCAGCCTCTGATCACAGGCACTCGGGCGGCGCGCAGAGCCAGGTGGGTTCCTCTCCAGCGTCGCCGAAGCAACCGGTCGTGGCTGACGAGGACGACGGTGCCGGCGAAACCGGCCAAGGCGGTCTCCAGTTCCTCGGCAAGGGCTGGAGACAGGTGGTTGGTGGGCTCGTCGAGCAGCAGAATGTCCGCAGGCTGGCTGACCAACCGCGCCAGGGCGAGCCGCTGCCGCTGGCCGGTGGAGAGCCGCGTGACCGGCACCGCCAGCCGGGACCGGTCGAACAGCCCGAGGGCCAGAAGCCGTTCGGCGTGGTCGTCGGCTTCCCCCGCCCGCCCACGGGCGTAGGCGGCCAGGAGGGTCTCGTCCGCCGAACCGGGGTCCGGGTCCTGCGGGAGGTACCCGATCCGGCCGCGCCTGTTGACGTGCCCGCGGCCGGGGGCCAGGTCGCCGGCCAGGACGCGCAGCAGGGTGCTCTTGCCCGCGCCGTTCTCGCCCGTGACCAGCAGGCGCTCGCCCGCCCGGACTGTCAGATCGATCGGGTCGAGTCTGCCGGCGACAGCGACCCCGACGGCGTCGAGCACGGCGCCTTGCAGCTGTCCGGCGCGCAGCACAGGCGAGAAGTTCAAAGGCTCCGGCGGGGCCGGGACCGGGTCGGCCAACAGACGGCGCAGCCGTTCCTCGGCGTTGCGGACGCGGCTGGCCAGGGACTGCTGCACACGGGCACCGGCCTGGTTGTAGGCCAGTTTGTTGCCGTCCTTCATCGCCCGGCCGGGGGCCACCCGGCGGGCGGTACCCGAAGCCGAGTCGCGCACCCGGTCGACTTCGGCACGCCACCGGTCGTGGTGCTGGGCCCAGCGCCGCCGCGCCGCCGCCTTCTCCGCGAGGTAGCCGGCGTAGCCGTTGCCGTACCGGACGACGCTGCGTCGGTCCCCGTCCACCTCCAGCAGGCTTGTAGCGACGTGTTCGAGGAAGCCCCGATCGTGCGAAACAACCACTGTGGTGCCCCGCCGACTGCACAGGTGCTCCTCCAGCCATACCAGGGCGGCATCGTCCAGATGGTTGGTCGGCTCGTCCAGCAGCAGCGCCTCCGGGACAGCTGCCAGCACCGCCGCCAGACGCAGCCGGACCTGTTCGCCGCCGGAGAGACTGCCCATGGTCGAGTCACGGCCCACCTGCCTCAGGCCGAGGCCGTGCAGGGCACGTTCCAGCCGGGCATCGGCGTCGTAGCCGCCGCGCAGCTCGAAGGCCGAGACGGCCTCGCCGTACGCGTCGAGCGCCGACTCGTCACCGTCGGCCATCGCTGCCTCCAGGCGGCGCATCCGCGCTTCGATCGCACGAAGATCGCCCAGTGCCCGATCGATGACCTGCTGAGCCGTCGCATCCGCTGGCAAGCCCCCGTCCTGGGCGAGGTAGCCGACGCCACCGTCGGCCTGCAGGATGATCTCCCCCTGGTCGGGGCGCTCCCGCTTGGCGAGCAGCCGCAGCAGGGTGGTCTTGCCGGACCCGTTCTCGCCGACGATCCCGGTGCACTCACCCTTCGCGAGCGAGCAGCTCACCGAGTCGAGAACGGACCTGCCGTCGAAGGACTTGCTGACTGCGAGCGCGGTGATCTGTGTGGACATACGAGCAACTCCGAAGCTGTCGGGGACGAAACGGTCGCCTGGGACCGCAAGGCAGGAAGAACGCTTCGGAAGAGCATCGGCAACTCCACTAGTGCGACAACTGTCACTTTAAGATGCTGTCATGATCTAGTCCCGCCGAGCAACCGGATTCCCGATGACAGAACCACCGGACAACCCGCCGGAACGTGCCCGCCCCACCGCACCGCCCGATCGCCGACCGGGCGGCCGCACCGCCCGCATCCGTGCCCAAGTACTCGACGCGGTGCGCGCCGAACTCGGTGAACACGGTTACGAGGGGCTCACGGTGGAGGGCGTCGCGGCCCGCGCTGGCGTGCACCGCGCCACGGTCTACCGGCGCTGGCAGGACGTCGGTGGCTTGCTCGCCGACGTCCTCGACGCAGCCGGCGAGGACGACTGGCAGCCTCCGAACACCGGTTCCCTGCACGGCGATCTGACAGCCCTCAACGACGAGATCCAGGAGTCCTTGGTCGCACAACCGTCGATCCCCGAAGCCCTGATGGCCGCCTCGTTCCGCTCCGCGCAAGCCGCCCACGCCCAGCAGCAGTTGTGGGAGGACCGGTACGCGCGCTGCGAGGTCCTCGTCGAGCGCGCCGTCCAACGTGGTGAACTCCCGCCGCACACGGACGCGCGGCGTCTGCTGATCGCCGCCACCGCACCGCTCTACCACCAGCTAGTACTTCTGCGGACCGCTCCTGATCCGCAGTTGCCCGCTCACGCCGCGACCACAGCAACCCTGGCCGCCGCCGCCGGAGCGTTCACCCGCCCTGCGCAGGGCGAGGAATCCTGACGGTCGGCCTGCCCGGGCCGCAGCGCTGATCGGGCAGTGCGGCGGCTCGGGGCAGTCCGGAGGCCGGGCGCCGGTGGACGGGGGCCAGGCCGCATTCACCAAGGAGTGGGCCGCAGGGGCTGCATCCGGTGCCCGGTGAGGTGCGGACGTCGATGCTGTCTGGCATCAGGGCGGCAGCACCCGCAGTGATGCCTCCGTGCGGCAAAGCTCACCGGATCTGTCTCGCCAAGCACCTCATCTGAAGTGCTCAAGTGCCAACTGAAGCACCAGCTAGGTCTCATCCGGGTGACCGGCCGTGCCAGTCTGCGCGGTCGGTGTTTCATAGGTGGTCGCTCGTGAAACACGGCGACGCCCGGAGGTCCGCCTGCGGCGATCACGTTTCATGAGTTGTTGCAAACAGCTGGACATCTGAAACGCCCTCATGAAACGCTCCGAGGTCGTGAGCGACGACTTCAAGCGCGTGGAAGCGCACGCCTGCCCGATGTCCACCTGTGCCGCCCCGGCGAGCTCGCCCTGCCGCACCGGGAAGGGCAAGGTGGCCATCCAGTACCACACCGCCCGCTTCCGCCTCGTGCCCCAACTCGCCAAGGCCCTCAGCGTGCCGACCCCCGCCGTGCGCAAGCCGGGCTCGGTCTGGACCGAGCTGCCCCGGCCGGTGAACGGGGGCGTCGAGCCGGTCGGGCACGTACGCCTCGGATACTGCCGTGCCTCGACCGCGAGGCAGTCCCTCGACGCACAGCTGGACTCCCTCGCCGAGGCCGGGGTGACCCGGGTCTTCTCGGAGAAGATCTCCACCCGCGCCACCCGGCGCCCCGAGCTGGAGGCCGCAGTGAAGCTCGCCGGTGAGATCCGCTCCTCCGGCGTCGCCGTCACCCTCGTCGTCCACGAGCATAAGCGGCTCGGCCGCGGTATCGAACTGGCCATGCTCGCCGAGGAGCTGAAGGCGAGCGACGTCGGCCTGGAGTTCCTCACCGGGGAATTGAAGGGCTCGCACGACCCCTCCGGCATCGTGTTCACCGTGCTGGCGGCCATGTCCGGCATGGAACGCGAGTACATTCGCGACCGCACCCTCGAAGGCCACGAGTCCGCCCGCAAACGCGGCAAAACCATCGGCGGCGCCGGCGTCACCGACGAGTCCATGCTGTCCATGGCCCTTCACCTGCGCGACGAGAAGGAGATGAGCCTGCGCGACATCGCCAAACGGCTCATCATCACCACCGGCGCCAAAAAGGGCCAGCACCCCTCACCAGCGACCGTCATGCGGATGCTGCGCGAGCACGACGAGAAGACAGCCGCGATGAAATCTGCACGCTGACCTGCGGCTCAGCCCTTAGCGTTGTTTTTTCGGCGAGAACTACTGGGACCCCGCCACAGGGCGGCGATCTGGTTCTCCGCAAGGGCCTTGGTGCGGTCGGGCGGCGCCGGCCGCCGCTCGATGCCGATCGTCGGGTCGCAGGCGATCCAGCCCTGGCGCTGCCACCAGCCGATCGCCTTGCGCGCGATGGACAGCTCCCGGTTGACGGTGTCGGCGTCCATCTCGTCCGCCCGCGCGGCCGCCAGCTCGGCCAGCACCTCGGGCAGTGCCGGGTCGTCGATCGCGGCGACGGGGAAGACGGGCGGCTTCGCGCCCCGGCGGGCGGGTCCGGTCGGCGCCGGTTCGCCGGTGAGCATCCACCCCCAGGTTGTCAGCGAGATCCGGTAGATCCGCGCGGAGGACTTCGCGATGCCCGCTCCGGTGAGGGGTACACCTCACCCCGGCGGCCGGAATGCCCGCCGCAGGTCGCGATGATCACGGTAGGGGCTCCGCCGCAGTAAATCCGGCATTTACTGCGGCAGAGCGCTGGCGGGCCATCAGGCACCAAAAGACGCGGCCGTGTCGGTCTGAACGGTTCGCGGGTGGTGTCAGGGTGTGGCGCGCAGGATTTCGCCGAGGCGTCGGTGGGCGAGGTAGTTTTTGGCGAGGTGGAAGTCGAAGGCGCCGATGGTCGTGTGCTCGTCGGTGTCGACGCCTTCAAAAGTGCGGCCTATGCCGCCTGCGGGGACGGCGACGATGTCACCGGGGTCGGCGAGGTTGACCCAGTGGGCGACACCCGGCGGCCGGGCGCCGCGGCCATTGACCGGTGCCGGCCACAGACGCGGCAGGACCGCGTGCGGCAGGGCCAGCGGTGAGCCGAGGGTAACCAGGAGGTCAACCTCCAGGTCGGGACGGTCCCACAGCGCTTCATAGGCGACGACCGAACCAAGGGAGTGTGCGATCACCACGCGCGCGCCCGTCGTTTCAAGGGCGTCGGTGACCCGGGCCCGGATAGCGGCACGGGCCGGACTGTTGGGGTCCTTGAGATAGGCGTGGACCTCCCGGCAGAAGAGCGCGACGAACCACCTCGTGGCGGGCGGGCCGAGAAGCCGCATCTGGGCGAGGGTCTCGACGGCCTGGCGCACCGGGACGGTCGACCGCCCTGCGGCGGTACCCGCAGGCAAATCGAAAGCGTCCAGCCATTGGCGGGCGAACTCGATCTCGTGCGGGTCCAGGTCGTCGAGGCCGTCGCCACCGCCCTGCCGGCCGGTCGGGCGCAGCAGGTCGGCGTAGTACGCCATGGATATCTCGGGTGCCGGTGCACCGGCACCGGCGCTGCGGAGCGCGCTGGCGAGACGGGTGTGCCATTCCGTTCCGAGGATTCGGGCAGCCTCGCACGGTTGCCGGCCTCGGCGGAAGTTGCCGATGCCGTGGACGCCCACGATGGCGTGTGTCACGAATCCTCCGGGGCGGTGGTGCCATCAGGTCCGCGCGTGCGGCGTGTCACAGATCGGGGCAAGGCGCGCGTCAGGAAGACAACATCCGGACCCAGCCCGACAACCAATCGATCTCCGGTTCCCATCCCGAGTGCACGACAGGGAGCGGGCAGGGGAATCCGGTCGATGCATTCCCCCGTGCTCAGATCCCACACCCGCACGGTGCGATCCTGGGATCCGGTGACGGCGACGGGGCGTCCGTCCAGGACCGTGCACGCCACCGCGTTCACGTCGTCGGTGTGGCCGGTGAGGGGTTCGCCGATCGGGTGGCCGGTAGTCAGGTCCCACATCCGCACGGTGCGATCGTCGGATCCGGTGACGGCGACGGGGCTCCCGTCCAGGACCGTGCACGCCACCGCCGATACGTCGCCGGTGTGGCCGGTGGGAGGTTCGCCGATCTGGCGGCCGGTGCTCAGGTCCCACACCCGCACAGTGTGATCGTGGGATCCGGTGACGGCGACGGGGCTCCCGTCCAGGACCGTGCACGCCACCGACTTCACCCAGTCGGTGTGGCCGGTGAGGGGTTCGCCGATCTGGCGGCCGGTAGCCAGATCCCACACCCGCACGACGTCTTCAGATCCGATGACGGCGACGGGGCTCCCGTCCAAGACCGTGCACGCCACCACTCTCACGCCGTGGGTGTGGCCGGTGAGGGGTTCGCCGATCGGGTGGCCGGTGGCCAGGTCCCACACCCGCACGGCGTCGTCGGATCCGGTGACGGCGACGGGGCTCCCGTCCAAGACCGTGCACGCCACCGTAAGTACCGTTTCGGTGTGGCCGGTGAGGGGTTCGCCGATCGGGCGGCCGGTAGACAGATCCCACACCCGCACGACGTCTTCAGATCCGATGACGGCGACGGGGCGCCCGTCCAAGACCGTGCACGCCACCACTCTCACGCCGTGGGTGTGGCCGGTGAGGGGCTCGCCAATTGGACGGCCGGTGGTCAGGTTCCACACCCGCACGGTGCAGTCTTGGCCTCCGGTGACGGCGATGGGGTGCCCGTCCAGGACCGTGCACGCCACCGCGTTCACGTCGTAGGTGTGGCCGGTGAGGGGTTCGCCGATCGGGTGGCCGGTGGTCAGGTCCCACACTCGCACAGTGTGATCGTAGGATCCGGTGACGGCGACGGGGCTCCCGTCCAAGACCGTGCACGCCACCGCCGATACGTCGTCGGTGTGGCCGGTGAGGGGTTCGCCGATCTGGCGGCCGGTAGCCAGATCCCACACCCGCACGGTGCAGTCTTGGCCTCCGGTGACGGCGACGGGGCGCCCGTCCAAGACCGTGCACGCCACCGTGTACACCGTGCCGGTGTGGCCCGTGGGGGGGGGGCGCCGATCTGGCGGCCAGTGGCCAGATCCCACACCCGCACAGCGTAATCTCCGCCTCCGGTGATGGCGATGGGGTGCCCGTCCAGGACCGTGCACGCCACCGAATGCGCGGCGCTGCCCAAACGCCGAGGGTAGTGGGTGCGTGCGGTGAGGGGTTCGCCGATCTGGCGGCCGGTGACTAGGTCCCACACCCGCACGGTGGTGCTTCCTTCCCAGGTGGTGACGGTGACTGCGACCAGGCGTCCCTCCAGGACCGTGTACGCCAAGTAGGTGTGGACCCTGGGGAGTTCGCCGATCGGGTGGCCGGTGGTCAGGTCCCACACCCGCATGGCGTTTTCGGATCCGGTGACGGCGACGGGGCGCCCGTCCAGGACCGTGCACACCGTGCCGGTGTGGCCGGTGAGGAGTTCGCCGATCGGGTGGCCGGTGGTCAGGTCCCACACCCGCACGGTGCGATCATCGGATCCGGTGACGGCGACGGGGCTCCCGTCCAGGACCGTGCACGCCACCGTGTACACCGTGCCGGTGTGGCCGGTGAGGGGTTCGCCGATCGGGCGGTCGGTGTTCAGGTCCCACACCCGCACGGCGTCGTGGGCTCCGGTGACGGCGACGGGGCTTCCGTCCAGGACCGTGCACGCCACCGTGAGTACCGTGCCGGTGTGGCCGGTGAGGGGTTCTCCAACCTGCTGTCCGGTGGTCAGGTCCCACACCCGCACGGTGCAGTCTTGGTCTCCGGTGACGGCGATGGGGTGCCCGTCCAGGACAGTGCACGCCACCGCGTGCACCCTGTCGGTGTGGCCGGTGAGGGGTTCGCCGATCTGGCGGCCAGTAGCCAGATCCCACACCCGCACAGTGTGATCGTAGGATCCGGTGACGGCGACAGGGCGTCCGTCCAGGACCGTGCACGCCACCGCGTTCACGTCGTCGGTGTGGCCGGTGAGGGGTTCGCCAACCTGCTGTCCGGTGGCCAGGTCCCACACCCGCACAGTCGCATCGTTGACCACAGTACTGTGGATGGAATCTCCGGATCCGGTGACGGCGACGGGACGCCCGTCCAGGACCGTGCACGCCACCGCGCTCACCCTGTCGGTGTGGCCGGTGAGGGGTTCGCCGATCTGGCGGCCGGTAGTCAGATCCCACACCCGCACGGTGTGATCGTAGGATCCGGTGACGGCGACGGGGCGCCCGTCCAGGACCGTGCACGCCACCGTGTACACCGTGCCGGTGTGGCCGGTGAGGGGTTCGCCGATCTGGCGGCCGGTAGTCAGATCCCACACCCGCACAGTGCGATCGTCGGCTCCGGTGACGGCGACGGGGCGCCCGTCCAGGACCGTGCACGCCACCGCGTTCACGTCGTCGGTGTGGCCGGTGAAAGGTTTACCGATCTGGCGGCCGGTAGTCAGGTCCCACACCCGCACAGTGCGATCGTCGGCTCCGGTGACGGCGACGGGGTGCCCGTCCAGGACCGTGCACGCCACCGCGCTCACCCAGGCGGTCTGGGTGAGGGTGTCGCGGCAGGCGAGGGCGAGGCCGCCGCCTGTTGCTGAGACGGGCGTCCATGTGCCCGCCTCAGCCCTATCCATCAGGGCGGAGGTGAGGGTCTTGGCGCCGTAGCGTGCCGCGTCCAGCGCGAGGAGTCGGCGGCGGGTGGCGTGGTCGGTGTTGCGGTGTTCACCGATGGAGTTGCGGTAGACGGCGCGGGAGAGCAGTGCCTGGTCGGTGTGGGCGCGGGGGAATGCGGTGAGGAGTGCGTCCGGGGTGCCGTGGACCAGGAACTCGGCGTCGGTGAGGAGTTCATCCAGGCGGCCGGCGGCCTGGGCATGTGCCGGGGCGTGGCGCAGGAGGTAGGGGGGTGCGGTCTCCCAGGTGCGGCGGGTGCCGTCGTGTGTGGTGTGGGTGGCCAGCAGGTGGGTGAGGACGTCGTCGGGTGTGGGCGTGGTGGGGTCGGGTGTGGGTGGGTTGAGGTGATCGACGAGGGCTTGGTGGAAGAGGCGGTAGAGCAGGGTGCCGTCGTGGTCGGGGGTGGTGCGCAGGTAGAACAGGACCTCGGGCAGCAGGTTCCGGCGGGCGTGTTGGAGGTCGAGGTCGGTGAACAGGCCCGCGAGCGGCAGGGCGATTTCCAGGGGCATGCCCTGGCCCTGGGCCCGGGCGATCGCCGCAAGGATGGCACGCAGCTGCTGTCCGTGGGGGTGGGTGTCCAGGTCCAGGTCGAGGACCTGGGGCAGCGTCGTGGGCGCCGAGTGGCCCAGCGCTGCGGCCGCTTCGACACTGTCCGGGGCGGGATCGCGCTTCAGGTAGCGGGCGAAGATTCCGGCCACCAGGAACGCGCCCCACGGCGCGGGTTCACCCGGGCGTGGGGCGAGGCGGTCCGCGACGGCGTGGGCGAGACGGTCGCGGATCGCGCGCATGCGGGCCGGTTCGTAGGGCTTCATCATCATGAGGCGGCCGGTGAGGTGGGCTGCCAGGTCGCCACGGACCTCGTCGGGGTCGGCGTCGTCCAGATCGATCAGGCCGTCACCGGCGCGTGCGAGGTCAAGCAGCGCGGAGAACTGCGGCCACGGGCGTGTACCCACCGTCAGGCGCACCACCGGCTGGCCGTCGCTGCGCACCGCGCGCGCCAGGCGGACCAGCTCCGTGCAGGTCCTATCTGGTTCGGATGCTTCGTCCAGGGCGTCCACGATCACCGCCGGTACCTCGCCGGTGTCGGGAAGCAGGTTCACGAGTGTGGTGGCATTGCCGGCTTCCGCCGCGGAGCCGAGACGCAGTTGGCGGGCGATGGTGGTGAGCACCTCATCCGCGGAGCGGCCGCGGGCGTGGACCGCGGCCAGCCGGTCGTGGACCGAGGGGCACCCCCCCGAATCACGTGACAACAACCGCTCCCGCACATGCGCCACCTCCTGCAGTTCCGGATGTGCCGCACACACGAGCGCGCCCAGCAACGCGGATTTACCCACCCCGGGATTGCCCGTGACCACCCGAAGACCGCCCGCCTCGACATCGTCCAGCCACGGCGCGAGTGCACGTAATTGGGAACGTCGGCCGACGAACTGCTTCCTGGCCTTGTCGGCGAAGTGTCGCTTGTCCTGCTGGCCGAGGAAAACCCGCAGCGCCGGATCCACCTCGGCCAGCCTTGCCTCGGCCGGGTCGAAGGCACCATTCGGGAAGAACGGGAGGGCCGGCTCGTCCGCGGATAGCACCATCGCCGTGCTCTGCACACTCTGCGCCATCCCCGGCATCTGCGCGACACGGTGCGCAACTTGCCGTGCCACCTTTTGAAACTGCACGTGCGACCGCGCCGGGTCGGTGTCCAGCCCGTTGTCGGCGACCTCCTCCAGCACCTGGGCCAACGCGATGCTGAACCGTCCGTCGTAGGCGTCCTCGCCGCCGCTGGACGCAGCGAGCACCCACGCGTTCACCGGCGCGTGGGACCGGTGCACCAGGTGCGGAAGCTCCGTCGCAAGGCCGGACCGGCATAAATCCAGCAGGAACAGCGTCGGCACTCCCAACTTCTGCGCGTCGTCCACCCACTGGGCGGCGTTCGTGCCGGACCCTAACCGCGCGTCCGCGGGCACCACGTCCACACGATGCGGGTTCGAGGAGTCCGGCGCCCCGTGGGAAGCCACATAGATGACCCGAACAGATCCGATCGCGTCGAACACGGCAGCCCTCAACGCGGCAGCGCCGACGTCCCGGTGCACATCGGTCGTATACCCCAACCGGCTCAGCGCCGCCGCGACCGGCGGCACGACCTCGTCCACGAACGGCAGATCCGGCAAACTCGGATCCCCGACCCGAGTTTCACCCTCCGACGGATCCGCATCGAAACGCCCGATGCCAACCAACACTGCACGCCCCACGGTCACCCACGCCCCCTCCCGAACCAAGTGTTCAGTCTGCCAGGAATCGACCGGCCACACCCACCGAACGAGAGCCGAACCCGGGTCTGTACAGCGCGCTGGATCAGTTCCCGAAGCCATGGGAGGACTTCGGGCGCCGCTTCGGCTGTCGGGCCGGCGCACACGAGGAGGAGCTCCTGGGACAGACGTTCAGGCAGCCTGACCAAGGCCGGCAGCGGGCAGATCCTGCTCGCGCAGCGGGGTGAAGTCGACGTCGAGTTTCGGGTCGTACGCCTCGGGCTGAATGCCGAGCTCGTGAGTGGAGTACTCGCCGAACCGGTTGACGTGCTCGGTCAGGTACGGCGAGATGTGCGCCAGGTCCTCCGGATCGATCTCCCATCCCTCCTCCAGCAGCTGCCGCACGATCTCCGCGATATCCAGGGCGTTATGGAAGATCACCACGTTCGTGAGTAGCGCGTTGAACTTCATCACCTTCTCCTGCTCGATGGGGTCGTTGTCGGCGATGACGCCGCGGTTGCCGAAGCCGATCCACTGGGAGAACCGGTTGAACGACTCGACCTTGTTGGTCGCCGCGGTCACCCGCCGGCGCAGCGGCGCGTCCGAGAGGTAGCGCAGGAGCTGGACGGTGCGGATCACGCGGCCGACCTCGCGGAAGGCGGCGTAGGTGGCGTTCTTCCTCGACCCCGACCGCAGGCGCTTGAGCAGTGTGGAGGATGAGATGGTGCCCTCGCGTACGGAGACGGCCACGCGCATCAGGTGGCGGAACTGGGACTCGATCAGGCCCCAGTCGATGACGTTCTTGCCCGGCTCACCGAACAGGGCGTCGATGTGCACGTACTCCGTGGTCTTGGAGGGCCGGTAGAAGGTCAGTTCCTTCCAGTTCCTGATCCTGGGCATCAAGTCGAAGCCCAGCAGGTGGGCGAGCGCAAAGACAGGGAAACTCTGGCCTTGGGTATCCGCGTGCACGGTGGTCGGCTGCACCTCGGAGGTGTTCTTCAGCAGGCCCTCGATGATGTAGACGGCCTCCCACACCCCGCACGGGATGAAGTGCGTGAACAACGCGATGTAGGTGTCCGAGACGTGGTGGTAGGCGATCCCGCCGGGCTTGCCGTACCGGACGCTCGTC
Organism: Streptomyces sp. NPDC079020; assembly: GCF_044542225.1. Taxonomy (NCBI): domain Bacteria; kingdom Bacillati; phylum Actinomycetota; class Actinomycetes; order Kitasatosporales; family Streptomycetaceae; genus Streptomyces; species Streptomyces sp. NPDC079020. The sequence goes on along the minus strand of NZ_JBITUB010000007.1, from coordinate 416,699 downwards.
TCGGAGAGCAGGTTGTCGAGGTACGTATCCATGTGGGTGCCGTCCGCAGCGACGGCGGTCCCGTCGCCCCACGCCTGGGAGATGTTGAGGCGGGCGTGCGCGTTCACCAGGTCGGCGATCGCCTCGTTCAGCAGCTGAATCGAGAAGTGCTTGTTGGCGACGTACGACAGCTCGTGCCCACTCACGCCGGGGATGTGCCGGGCAGCCTCGTACGGGCCCATGTTGGTGCCCTTGACGAACGTGACGATCACGTAGCGGCCCAAGGGGTCAGTGAGCTTCGGCTCGTTGCCCGACGGGGGGCCGAAGCGGCGCCACCACTCCACCCAGTACGCGGTCCGGGCCACGATCCCCATCAGGGAACGCTCCGGCATCCTCGCCTTGATCTCCTGCTCCAGCCGCTTCGCCGAGGGCCGCTGACCGTCCGCCCTAAACGCCTTCAACGACGGGACGCCCGTCTCCGGATCGATCACCAGGCCGTCGTTCTCCGGATACCCGGCATCCGCCGCAGCGGCAGCGCCTCGCAGCTTGTCCTCCAGCTGCCTGCGGAAGAACCTCGCGTCAAACTCGGCGCTCTCGCCCGCCTCGGCGAGTCCGACCTCCACCAGGTAGGACCCCAGCGTCTCCTGAACGGCCTCCCAGGCCAGCAGCTGCTCGGACCAGTCGGCGTACTCCTCCGAGCCGACCACCGCGACGTCGCCGGTGCGCAGTTCCTCGGCGAGCGCGGTGAAGACCATCGCCTCGAAGTGCTTGCGGACGAACTGCCCGGTCCGGGTCTTGTCGACCACGGCCTTGCGCCAGTTCTGGGTGGCGAAGGAGATGTCGACCTCCTTGCCCTCCTCGTTGAAGGCGGTGATGTACTCGCCGCGGGCCGCCTGGTGCCGCTGGGCATGTGCGAGGGCGTCCAGCACCCGGCTGTCCTCGCTGGTCGCCGTGAACTTCAGCCTGCCGTTGTCGGCCAGGTCGAACATCACCGCCCGGTCCCGGCCGATCTGCCCGTACAGCAGCACTTCCCAGAAGTTGCCGTGATGGGCGGAGACCTTCTCGATCTGCTCATACTGCTTCGCGAACCCGCCGAAGCCCTCCACAGCGCGGGTGACCGCGCCGAGCCCGCCGGCCTGCACCACCTGGGCCTTCACCAGGGCGAGGACCGCCGGGGAGACCCTGCCCTCCAGCCGCGTCGCGACCTCGTCCACCGACGCCTCCTCATCCAGACCCTCCAGGGCCTGGCGGACCTCGGCGGTCATGGCCGCGGCCCTCGTGAGCGCCTCCTGGGCCGGGCCGCCCTCGTCGATGTGCTTGAGCACCGTGCGGTAGTTCCCGACCAGGGACTCGACGATCTCCCGCTCGGCGAGCCGGATCTCCTCCAGCTCCGCCTTGGCCTTCTTGATCTTCGTCGCCACACGCTTGCAGAACATCGTCGCCAGGTCGTCCCGCACCCGCATCCGCGCCTTGTGCGTCAGGGCCGCGACCAGCGCGATGCGCTTGACGGGAACGAAGTCCCGCAGCTCCGAGGCATCCGCCGCGTCCGCCTCCCCCGCGAAGTCGGTAATCTTCCCCGCGGCGACCCCGTCCATCCACACATCGGTGTCGCCGAGCTCGTCCAGCCATTCCAGACGCTTGGCCAGGTTCTTGAAGTGCGACCAGGTCGGGTCCTTGGCGGGCTTCTTCAGCCGGTTGAACAGCGTCGTCCCGTCGCTGTCACGCTCCTCCAGCAGCCGCATGAGCCCCGCCCGCTGAGCAGCGCTCATGCGGTCGTGGACACCCACGCAGATCGAGGCGTTCACCTCGGTGCGGATCTTCGAGGCCATCTTGTCGAAGGTCGAGAACCCCGGCAGCTCCAGCCCGGCCTCCACCACCTTCTCCAGCGCGATGTTGATCAGATCCGCCGGGCGGTTCTTCGCCGCGGCCTCCTTGCGGATCGACTGCTCGACGATTCCCCGGGCCCTGGCCTGGTCGTACGTCACGCCGGCCTGCTTGCGGACCAGGCCCCGGTGGTGCTTGGCGGTCCGCTCCGCCCGGTACACCGGCAGCGTGCCCTCCGGCAGCTCCACCGCCCGCCGGACGAAGTCCACCACCATCTCCGGGACGTTCTCCAGCGCCGGGAAGCACCCCATGCGCCGGTACGACTTCAGCATCAGCAGCAGCGCCAGCAGATGCTCATCGCAGTCCGTGGCATCGGCCGCCCACTCCAGCTCATCGCGGCTCGGAGAGAAGAACAGATGCAGCTCATGCGCGGTGATCAGCCGCTTGAACCGCGGATACGCGGTCCGTTCAATCGATGTCACAACCCACCCCAGGCCCCAGACGACGCTCAACATCACCACCAACGACACTGAGCCGAATGGGTGACGGGCAGAGAGCGCTCAGGACTTCAAGATCATCCCGTTGCCCCTTTGGCGCGTATCTCGGTCGCACCCCTTCATGAGTTGTTGCAAACAGCTGGACATCTGAAACGCCCTCATGAAACGCTCCGAGGTCGTGAGCGACGACTTCAAGCGCGTGGAAGCGCACGCCTGCCCGATGTCCACCTGTGCCGCCCCGGCGAGCTCGCCCTGCCGCACCGGGAAGGGCAAGGTGGCCATCCAGTACCACACCGCCCGCTTCCGCCTCGTGCCCCAACTCGCCAAGGCCCTCAGCGTGCCGACCCCCGCCGTGCGCAAGCCGGGCTCGGTCTGGACCGAGCTGCCCCGGCCGGTGAACGGGGGCGTCGAGCCGGTCGGGCACGTACGCCTCGGATACTGCCGTGCCTCGACCGCGAGGCAGTCCCTCGACGCACAGCTGGACTCCCTCGCCGAGGCCGGGGTGACCCGGGTCTTCTCGGAGAAGATCTCCACCCGCGCCACCCGGCGCCCCGAGCTGGAGGCCGCAGTGAAGCTCGCCGGTGAGATCCGCTCCTCCGGCGTCGCCGTCACCCTCGTCGTCCACGAGCATAAGCGGCTCGGCCGCGGTATCGAACTGGCCATGCTCGCCGAGGAGCTGAAGGCGAGCGACGTCGGCCTGGAGTTCCTCACCGGGGAATTGAAGGGCTCGCACGACCCCTCCGGCATCGTGTTCACCGTGCTGGCGGCCATGTCCGGCATGGAACGCGAGTACATTCGCGACCGCACCCTCGAAGGCCACGAGTCCGCCCGCAAACGCGGCAAAACCATCGGCGGCGCCGGCGTCACCGACGAGTCCATGCTGTCCATGGCCCTTCACCTGCGCGACGAGAAGGAGATGAGCCTGCGCGACATCGCCAAACGGCTCATCATCACCACCGGCGCCAAAAAGGGCCAGCACCCCTCACCAGCGACCGTCATGCGGATGCTGCGCGAGCACGACGAGAAGACAGCCGCGATGAAATCTGCACGCTGACCTGCGGCTCAGCCCTTAGCGTTGTTTTTTCGGCGAGAACTACTGGGACCCCAACGACCCGGACGCCGTGGCGGACATCTCGGCCTGGGCCGCGGCGGGCGGCCCCGGCCTCGTGGACGCCCCGGAGATCCTCGACCTCTACGTCTTCAAGCCCTCGCGCCGCGTCCGGGCCGAGCTGGATCACTAGCCCCCGCCGACGGCACCCGATGACACCCGGTTGCACCCTGAGTCACACCGCGGGAACGACCGGGCCGAACGGTGACGGGGGGCGGCCCGTCCAGGTGTTGAGCTCCGCTCGCGCGGTCTGCTTGGTGACCCCGCCGTCCTGGACCGTGCCGCTCCGGGCCACGTAGAACCGCCCGTCGTCGAGCGAGACCAGTCCGTACTGGCCGTACTGCCCGGGAGCCGGCCAGCCGTACGTCCCGGTCGGCGCATCGTGCAGTCCCGCGCGCAGCAGCGGCAGCAGCAGTCCGCGCTCCGGCTCCCGCTGCCCGCGGACCGGGCCCCGTACGGGCTTCTTCGAGCCGTCCAGCGCGAAGACCGTGTAGTTGGGGAAGCCGGGCTTGGTGCCCTTGTACGCCGCCATCAGCCAGTTGCCGCTGTGCCCGTCGAACTCCAGATTCTGCACGCCGTACGTGGTGTTCCCGGTGTACGCGAAGTACTTGCCGCCGACCCGGGCGGGGCCGCTGGTGTGCGGAGCGGCCTCGGAGAGCGGACGCTCGTACTTCTTCCACCGGCCGATGTCGTACTGGAGCAGGACCTGGTGGTCGTTGTCCGCGCGCCCGGTGTTGGCGTACACGCCGTAGGCCACGGTCAGCCGCTGCTTCCCGTGCTTCCTGCCGAACTCCGGCCCGAACGCCACCCCGTCGATGCCGCTGCAGCCGTACCGGTGGTCGGGAGTGTTGCCGGTGTCCCCGTCGAAGACCCCGTCGCCGTTCATGTCGGCCATGAAGTCCCGTACGACTTCCCTGAGATGGACAGTCGTGACGACGCCCGTGGACTGGGCGTCCATGCCCATGCGGGTGATGCGGTCGGCGTCGAGGATCGCGATGTAGAACGACTTCGCGGCCTTGTACTCCAGCGAGCCGTAGACCCGGCCGTCCCGCGCGTTGAAGTCCAGATCGCCGAGGTGCCCGGTGAAGCCGGTGACCGAGCCGACCGGCCGGCCCCTGAGGTCGGTCTTGACCAGCAGATCGGTGAACGAGAAGTACATGAAGCCCTTGCGGCGGTCGATGGCCATGCCCTGGACATGACCTGACCGCCAGGCGCCGCCGTCGACCGAGGACGGCAGCGGGGACGGCTCGGTGGGCGGCGACGCGAACGGGGACTGCGGCGAGGGCGCGCGTACGGCGGCGGGTGCGGCCGCCGCGGCCGTACCCGCTCCGGTGCCGGCCAGTGCTGTGCAGGCAACCGCCGCGCAGACCACTGCCGTTGCCGCTGTCCCGCGCAGTGTGCCGATACGTCCCATGAGTGTGCGCATGACCCCTCCCCTGTCGTGGAGCTCGGATGATGCCGGGCGTGGATGCACGAGGAACCAATGGCGCGTGAACGAGCGAGTCCGTCACGTACGGAGGCCTGTCAAGCTTGACATGGGCATGGTGATCGATGCGAGGGTGCGTGCAGCCGGAGAGCCCGTCAGGAACCGACCCGTTCGCCGTCCTCCAGCTCCACCGTCCCGGCACCGGACGCGAGTACCTCCAGCGCCGCCCCCACCCGCCGCCGCAGGGGGGCCGGCAGATGGCCGTCCAGTTCGGCGGGCCGCACCAGCTTCCAGGACAGGAGTTCCTCCTCCTGGAGCCGGATCGCCGCGAACTGCTCCTCGGAGAGCACTCCTCCGTCGTACAGATACGCGGCGATCGGCGGGCGGGCCGTCCCGCGCGCCCAGTCGACGGCGAGCAGCCGTCCCGGCTCCAGGTCGAGCCCGATCTCCTCGGCCGTCTCCCGGCGGGCGGCCTGCCGAGGACCCTCGCCGGTGTCCGACTCGACCGTTCCGCCGGGCAGCGCCCAGCCCTCACGGTAGTTGGGCTCGACGAGCAGGATCCGGCCCCGGCCGTCGCGGAACAGCGAGGCGGCGGCGGCCAGGACACGGGGGAGTCCGGCGATGTACGCGGCGTAGTCGGTGGAGGTCACCCCCGGCAGCGTAGCGGCAGCTCCGGGCGCGCGTATGGACGCCCATGGGCAGATCAGGGGTCGTGCGGATAGGGTCGGGGCGGCGCGACTGCCTGTTCGAAAGCAAGGGATGCAAGGTGACGGACGGAGCAGAGATGGAGACCGCCCGCGTGCTCGTCGCGGCGGACAAGTTCAAGGGCTCGCTCACGGCCGTACAGGTCGCGGAGCGGGTGACGGCCGGGCTGCGGTCCGTCGTTCCCGGAGTGCGGGTCGAGGCCCTGCCCGTCGCGGACGGTGGCGACGGCACGGTCGCGGCGGCGGTGGCCGCCGGATTCGAGCGCCGTGAGGCGCGGGTGACCGGCCCCCTCGGGCAGCCGGTGACCTCGGCCTACGCGCTGCGCGGGTCCACCGCGGTGGTGGAGATGGCCGAGGCCTCGGGGCTCCAGCACCTCCCCGCAGGGGTGTTCGCCCCCCTCACCGCCACCACGTACGGCTCGGGCGAACTGCTGCGCGCCGCCCTCGACGCGGGGGCCCGGACCCTGGTCTTCGGGGTCGGCGGCAGCGCCACCACGGACGGCGGCGCGGGCATGCTCGCCGCGCTCGGCGCCCGCTTCCTGGACGCCGACGGCAAGCCGGTCGGCCCCGGCGGCGGAGGCCTCGCCGATCTGGCGGAGGCCGATCTCTCCGGGCTCGACCCGCGCCTCGCGGACGTCGACCTGATCCTGGCCAGCGACGTGGACAACCCGCTGACCGGGCCGAAGGGGGCCCCCGAGGTGTACGGGCGGCAGAAGGGGGCGTCCGAGGACGACATCGCGGTCCTGGACGCGGCCCTCGTCCACTACGCCTCGGTCCTGGGCCCCGGCCACGCGGCCCTGCCCGGCGCGGGCGCGGCCGGAGGCATCGGGTACGGGGCGCTGGTCGCGCTCGGCGCCCGCTTCCGGCCCGGCATCGAGGTCATGCTGGACGTCCTCGGTTTCGCCCCGGCGCTCGCCCGCGCCACGCTGGTCATCACCGGCGAGGGTTCGCTGGACGAGCAGACGCTGCACGGCAAGGCCCCGGCGGGAGTCGCCGCGGCCGCCCGCGCCGCCGGGATCGATGTCGTCGCGGTCTGCGGCAGGCTCGCGCTGTCCCCGGAGGCGCTGGGCAGGGCGGGCATCCGGCGTGCCTACGCCCTCGCCGAGCTGGAGCCCGACCCGGCCGTCAGCATGGCCCAGGCCGGGCCACTGCTGGAGCGGGTCGCCGGTGCGATCGCCCGCGACTTCCTGAGCTGAGGCAGGGCGGCGCGCAGCGTCACGGCCCCCGGACCGGTGAACCCCGGGCCCCGCGGGGCCGCGGGGCCACCGGGTCCGGGGGTTCGCCGGTCCGGGTCCACGGGTCGGGGTTCGCCGGTCCGGGGCCACCGGGTCCGGGTTCGGCGGTCCGGGGCCACCGGGTCCGGGTTCGGCGGTCCGTTCCCGGTCTCCCGCCCACGCGAACCGCACCTCCCTGCGTCCCCCGCGTACCCTCCCGCATCCCCGCCGGCTACGGCCGTGACGGCGGCGGCAGCCGGAACGCGTCCAGGGCGAGCATGACCTCGGTCAGCTCGCGCGGCACCGACAACGAACGCGCCGTCAGCCCCTCCAGCCGCCGCAGGCGGTTGAACACCGTGTTCCGGTGGCAGTGCAGCCGCTTCGCCGCCCGGCTCACCGACCCGCCGCACTCCAGCCACGCCTCCAGCGTCTCCACCAGCGGCGTCCGCTCCGAGGGTGCCAGAGCCAGCAGGGGACCGAACACCTCGCTGACCAGCCTGGCCGACAGCTCGGGCCGGCTCACCACCAGCGCGGTCGACAGCCGCTCGTCCAGCCGGACGATCTCCCGCGCCCGCGGGGCACAGGTCAGCAGCGCGAACCCGGCCAGCCTGCGGGCCAGGCCGAGTTCGGCCAGACCGTCCACCACCGGACTGAGCCCGGCCGGACCCGCGCGGCGCTCCGCGAGCAGCGCGGCCGGTGCGGCGAGACTCCCCTCGCCCAGGGCGACGACGGCGATCTCGCAGTCCGCCCGCGTCCGCCAGCACCAGCGCATGCCGTCCGTGTCCAGGGCCCACCGCACGGGAGCCGGCCGCACCGGATCACCCCGGTCGGCGCCCAGCACCGCCACCGCGTAGCGCCCCCGTTCGGGCAGCCCGAGGCACGCCGCCGTGCGCCGGGCGAGGCCCGGCACCGCCCGGCCGTCCAGCAGTACGTCGAGCAGCGCCCGGCCCCGCTCGTCCCTGCGGCGCCTCTGCATCCTCTGTTCCCATTCGCGCGCTCTGCGGCCGCTCATGAGCGGTGAGGATGCCACCGGCCGCGGCGGGCGCCGAAGCGCGGCACCGTCCTCTGTGCGCGTGCACAACCGCGCCCTTCACTCGCTGGTCACCCGCATCGAGTCGGCCCCGCCCCGTGGACGCACGGTGTGCTCCGGTGCTGGTCTGTGGCACCACACGGCGCACACCCCGCGACGCGGCACCCCGGCGACGCGGCAGGTGGCACGACGCGGCACATGGCACGTGACATGGCACGCCCCACCGCGCTCGCCCACCGCGCTCGCCCCCACAGCGCCCCCCACGTGCATGCGCGGCACAGCGCACGCACCCACGACACGAGCACCAGCACCAGCACCAGCACCAGCACCAAAGCGCACACGAAAACGAACAACAACACGAACACGACAAGGCGGAAGGAGGAGGACGCATGGCAACGCTAGAGATCCGCGCGCTGTCCGTGGGCTACGGCCCGGTACGGGCCCTGCGCGATGTCTCCGTCGACGTGCCGGCCGGCGCGATCACCGCCGTACTCGGTGGCAACGGCGCCGGCAAGACCACGCTGCTGCGGGCCGTGTCGCGGACCCTCGGCTTCCACCGCGGAACGGGCACGGGCACCATCCACTTCGACGGCAGGCCCCTGGAAGGGCTTCGGCCCGCCCAGGTGGTGGCCGCCGGAGTGGTCCAGGTGCCGGAGGGGCGACAGGTGTTCGCCCGGATGACGGTGGCCGACAATCTGCGGGCGGGCGCACTGGGGGCCCGCGGCGGGCGCAAGGACGTGACCGCCGCGCTGGCCCGCGTACACGAGCTGTTTCCGGTGCTCGCCCAGCGCGCGCACCAGCGGGCGGGGCTGCTGTCCGGCGGCGAGCAGCAGATGCTGGCGATGGGCCGGGCGCTGATGGCGGGTCCCCGGCTGCTCCTGCTGGACGAGCCGTCCCTCGGCCTCGCCCCGCTGATGGCGGCCAGGATCGCCGAGACCATTCAGGAGATCAACGCGGCAGGCACCTCCGTCATGCTCGTCGAGCAGAACGCGGCCATCGCCCTGCGGCTCGCCTCCACCGCGTACGTCCTGGACGTCGGCGAGGTCGCCCTGTCCGGACCGGCCGATGAACTCGCCGCGTCCGACGAGGTACGCCGCCGCTATCTGGGCGTCGTCGACGAGACGGCCGCCGAGGACGCCGACCCGGCGGCCCGGTCGGCCCGCACCCTGAGCAGGTGGTCCGCGTGAAGAACGCACCCAGCGCACCCAGCGCACCGAAACCCGCCGGGACCGCTACCGGGGCCCACGGCCCCGCGCCCGCCCCCGCGGCCCTCGCCGTCCGCGATGTGACCGTGCGCTTCGCCGGGCTCACCGCCCTGGACGGCGTCTCGTTCACGGTGGAACCGGGCACCGTGCACGCCGTCATCGGCCCGAACGGCGCGGGCAAGTCCACCTGCTTCAACGTGCTCTCCGGCGTTTACCGCGCCACCTCGGGCACCGTCCACCTCGGCACCACCGAGCTGACCGGCCTCCCGCCGCACAGGATCGCCGGACTCGGCGTCGCGCGCACCTTCCAGAACCTCGCCCTGCCGCCGCACGCCACGGTCGCCGACAGCCTGCTGCTCGGCCGGCACCGGCTCACCCGCTCCGGGTTCCTCGCCACCGGCCTGCGCCTGCCGTCCGCCGCCCGTGAGGAGCGGCGCCATCTGGACCGGGTTCGGGAGATCGCCGAATTCATCGGCCTGGAAAAGGAGTTGGAGCGTCCCGCCGGGGCCCTCCCGTACGGGCAGCAGAAGCTCGTCGAGTTCGGCCGCGCCCTGTGCATGGAGCCAGAGGTCCTGCTGCTGGACGAACCCATCGCCGGGATGACCGCCGACGAACGACGCCGCACCGCGGCCGTCGTCGCGAACGTGCGCGACAGCCTCGGCATCTCGATCGTGCTGGTGGAACACGACATGGGGGTGGTGATGCGGCTCGCCGACGCGGTGACCGTACTCGACTTCGGACGCAGGATCGCCGGCGGTACGCCCGCCGAGGTCCAGAACGACCCGGCCGTCGTCCAGGCCTACTTGGGGGCACCGGAATGACCACCTTCATCGAACTCCTCCTCGGCGGGCTCTCGATCGGTTCGGTCTACGCGCTGATCGCGCTGGGCTTCGTCGTCATCTTCAAGGCGACCGAGGTCGTCAACTTCGCCCATGCGTCGCTGCTGTTGGCGGGCGGTTATGTCACCGCCGTGCTCCACGACGACATCGGCTTCTGGCCGGCGCTCGGTGTCGGCATCGCGGGTGCCGCGGTCGTCGGCGCGGCGATCGAGTTCTTCGTGATGCGCCGCTACCGGGGCAGCGACCACAGCGTCCTGGCCATCGTCACCATCGGTGTCGACATCCTCCTCACCACCGAACTCACCCGTCGCATGGGCACGGACGTGCTGGCGCTCGGAGACCCGTGGGGCGACGAGGTCGTCACCGTGGGAGGTGTCACCCTCGCCCAGACCCGCATCGCCGCGTTCGTCGCGGCCGGGCTGCTGATCACGGTGTTCCTGCTCGCCTTCCGCTACACCTCCTGGGGTGTGTCGATGCGGGCCGCCGCCGAGAACCCGCAGACCGCGGCCCTGATGGGGATCAAGCTCGGCCGGGTCTCGCTCGCCGCCTGGGCGGTCGCCGGAGCACTCGCCGCCGTCGCCGCGCTCTTCCTCACCGTGTTCCCGACCCCCGGCCTCGAACGGGCCACCTCGCTCGCCGCGCTCAAGGCGTTCCCCGCGGCGATCCTGGGCGGACTCGACTCCACGACGGGGGCACTCGCCGGCGGACTCATCGTCGGTGTCACCGAGTCGCTCGCCACCGGCTACCAGAGCGATCTCTCCTTCCTCGGCCGGGGCATCGGCGATCTGGCGCCCTATCTGGTGATGGTGATCGTGCTGCTCATCCGGCCCGCGGGACTCTTCGGTACGAAGGAGCTCGCCCGTGTCTGACGCCACCGCCGAACCCGCCGTCACGGATGTCCTTCCCGCAGCGGGGAGCACCGCCGGGACCGCGGAGACCTTCACCGGCCGGCTGCGCCGCCCCCGTACGTACGTCCTGCTGATCGGCTCGGTCCTGCTGCTGGTCCTCCCGTTCTACCTGGACCGCTTCTGGCTCCAGGCCGGACTCTTCGCGATGGCCGCCGCGATCGGGGCCATCGGCATCAACCTGCTCACCGGGGCCACCGGCCAGCTCTCCATGGGCCACGCCTTCTTCCTCGCCGTGGGCGCGTACGGCTACTGCGTCCTGGCGGGCGGGAGCGGCACCGAGAACGGGCACGCGCTCAGTGGTCTCGGGCTCCCGGCCTGGCTCGCGGCGATCCTCGCCGTGCTGCTGGCGGGAGCCGCGGGCGGGATTTTCAGCCCCATCGCGGGCCGGCTCCGCGGCGCGTACCTCGGTATCGCCACGCTCGCGCTGATCTTCATCGGCCAGCATGTGCTGTTCAACGCGGGCTCGCTCACCGGTGGCTTCAACGGCCGTGCCGTACCGCCGCTCTCGGTGTTCGGCTTCACCTTCGACGACAGCGAACTCGTCGTCGCCGCCGTGCCGTTCCAGTCCGCCGAGAAGCTCTGGTACGTCGCCCTGCTCGCCCTGCTCCTCAGCGGACTGTTCGCCCGCGGAGTGTTGCGCGGGCGGCCGGGCCGGGCGATGAACGCCATCCGGGACCACCGGATCGCCGCAGGCGTGATGGGCGTGCCGGTGGCCCGCTACCGGGCCGGGGTCTTCGTCCTGTCCTCGATGTACGCGGGCCTGGCGGGCGTCCTGCTCGCCCTGCTCTTCCAGCGGACCGTGCCCGAGTACTTCGGCATGATCCTCTCGCTGGAATACCTCGCCATGATCGTCATCGGCGGGCTCGGCAGCGTCGCCGGAGCGGTCGTCGGCGCGGCCTTCGTCTCCCTGCTCCCGCAGGTGCTCACTCACTACAGCGACTCCCTCCCGCTTGTCTCCGCGCCCGGTACGGGCGGACTGGCACCGGGTGAGGCGTCCCGCTATCTGTACGGCGCCGCGGTGGTCGCGGTGGTCCTGTTCCTGCCCGGCGGCATCGCGCGTCTGAAGAATTCTGGGGAGAAGAAATGAAACTGAGAGCACTCACGGCCGTGGTCGCGGCCCTCACCGTCACCCTCGTGGGATGCAGTGGAAAGGCCACCGAGGGCGACGGCGGCGAGAAGGACAAGAGCGGGGTGAAGACCGGAGAGGGCGTCACCTCCGAGAAGATCACCCTCGGCGCACTGACCGACATGACCGGGGTGTACGCCTCGCTCGGCAAGAGCGTCACCCAGGCCCAGCAACTGTGGGTGAAGCAGACCAACGCCGCGGGCGGAATCTGCGACCGGAAGATCGAACTGACCGTCCGTGACCACGGTTACGACCCGCAGAAGGCCATCGCCGCCTACACCGAACTGGAGCCGGAGGTACTGGGCTTCACCCAGTTCATCGGCTCCGCGTTCGTCGCCGCGGTCGAGCAGCGCATCGACGGCCAGGACAAGGGGCTCGTCCTTCCGCAGGCCTGGTCGGCGAACCTGCTCGGCTCCAGCTACGTACGGGTCGTCGGGGCCACGTACGACATCGAGACGATCAACCTGATCGACTACCTGCTGGCCGAGAAGCGCATCGCCAAGGGCGACAGGATCGGCCATGTCTACTTCGAGGGCGACTACGGCGAGAACGCCCTCGCCGGGTCGAAGTACGCGGCGAAGGAACTGGGCCTCACCGTCGTCGAGCAGAAGATCAAGCCGACCGACAACGACATGACCGCCCAGGTCGCCGCACTCAAGCAGGCCGGCGTGAAGGCGGTCGTCGTGAGCGCCGGTCCGCGCCAGGCGGCCTCGCTCGTCGGTGTGGCCGCGGCCACCGGCTTCGATGTCCCGGTCGTCGGCAACAGCTCGGCGTTCGCGCCGCAGCTGCTGAAGACCCAGGCGGGCCCGGCCCTGCTCAAGGACTACTACGTCGCCGCCTCCACCTTGCCGATCGGCGACCCGGGCACGGGCCCGGCCAAGCTCGCCAAGGAGTATGCGGCGCAGTACCCCAAGGACGGGCTGGACAACGGCGTCGTCGCCGGATACACGGGGGCGTCCGTCTTCGGCGAGGCGCTGAAGAAGGCGTGCGAGTCCAAGGACCTGACCCGTGCGGGGGTGGACAAGGCGCTGCTCACGATCAAGGGGTACGGAGCGGACTTCGGGATGTCGCACGACTTCTCGGACCCGGCGGAGCCGTCCACCCGGCAGAGCGTCATCATGAAGCCCGACGCGAAGACCCCTGGTGGCCTCAAGGTGATCCGCCCGGCCGCGGTGGCCACGGCGGCCGAGTCCTTCACGATGAAGCCCTGATCCGTGCAGCCCCGCCCTGTGAGGCCCTGATCCGTGCAGCCCCGCCCTGTGACGCCGTGATCCGTGGAGCCCCGCCCGCCGGAGCCTTCCGCGGGCCCGGCCGGGCAGGGCGCTGAACAACCGAGCACACGCTGCACGCCCGAGCGGGTCCGGCCGATTCCCGGCCGGACCCGCTCGGGCGTTCTCGTACGCTCCTGGAACCACTGGGCCCGGGCCGGGCCGGCGTCCAGGACCTCGGTGCCCGGGGGGACGGTCACGTAGACGATCGTGGTGCCGGCCACGATCCGTGTCACGTATCGGTCTCTGGTCTGGACCAAGATGCGCTGGTGATGATTAGCTCCATGGCGACCGGGCCCGCGTCCGGCCCACCGGGCCGTCGCGCCCATCACCCCTGCCGCACCCCTTCCGGAGCACCTCATGTCCCTGCCGCACACGCCCCCCTGGCGCACCGTCATCCTCTCGCCGCACTTCGACGACGCCGCGCTCTCCCTGGCCGGACTGCTGCCCGGCCTGCCGGGTCCCACCGCCGTGGTCACCGTCCACGGCGGAGCCCCGGCCCCCGGCGCCCCGGCCTCCGACTGGGACGACCTCGGCGGCTTCTCCACCGGCGCGCAGGCCCATGCGGTACGCCGGGCCGAGGACGCGCGGTCCTGCGCGCTGCTCGGCGTCGAGCAGGTGACCATCGACCATCCCGACGGCCCGTACCTCGACAGCGGCGACGGGCTCCGGCCGACCGCTCTCGACGACCTCCTGAGGAGCCTCGCCCCCGGCACCCGGGTCCTCGCCCCGCTCGGCACCAATCAGCGCGACCACCGAGCCGTACGGCTGCGCGCCATGCGGGTCCTGGCCGAGGCGGGCGCCCCCGCGCCCTGGGTGTACGCCGACCTGCCGTACACCGGGCATCTGCCCGAGTGGGACACCGAGCAGGCGTGCGAGGCCCTGGCCGGGAGCGAGGCGTACGGCCTCGCGTACCAGGAGCTCCTGCGCGACCACGACGTCACCCTCCGGCACGAGCTGCGGCTGACGGACGAGCAGTGGGCGGCGAAGCGCGCGGCGGTCCTGTGCCACGCCTCGCAGCTCGCCGCACTCGTCCCCGGCCACGGCAACTTCCTCGTCCGCAACGGGCCGCTGCGCACCGAACGGATCTGGTCCCTGGAACCGCGCGACCCGACCGGCCGGGCGGAGCGGGGACCCTCACGGCACTAGGACGTGCGGCACACATGCATGAGGGCCCGGATGCTGGGGAGCATCCGGGCCCTCACGGGTGTCGCGCGAGCGCGGTCACGGCAGCTGCGCCGCCCGTGCCTCGCGCCGGTTGTCGCGGAACGTGTTCACCCGGCGGGCCGTCGCGAAGAGCGGGATCACCGCGCCCAGCACGACCTGGAGTGCGCAGCCGGTCTGGAGGAGCAGCTGACCGCCGGGCGCGTCGAACGCCCATGCGGCGAGCAGTCCCATCGCGGCCACGATCCAGCTGAGCATCGCCACCGCGAGGACGCCCCGCGGCTTGGGGTACTCGACCCGGCTCACCATCAGCCACGCCACACCGACGATCGCGAGCAGCGTCGGCACGAAGGGCAGCTCCAGGAGCACGATCGAGACGACCGTCAGTGCTCCGAAGGGGCTCGGCATGCCCTGGAACATGCCGTCCTTCATGGTCACGCAGGAGAATCTGGCCAGCCTGAGCACGACCGCCAGCAGCACCACGATCGCCGCCAGTGCCGATACCCGCTGGTGGGCGTCGTCCGCGACCATCCCGTACACGAGCACGAAGTAGGCCGGGGCGAGCCCGAAGCTGATCAGGTCCGACAGGTTGTCCAGCTCGGCGCCCATCGGCGAGGAGCGCAGCTTGCGTGCCACGAGCCCGTCGAAGAGGTCGAAGACCGCGGCCATGAGCATGAGGATCACCGCGGTGGCCGCCGAGTGACGGGCCATCCCCGACTCGTCGCTGCCCGTGAGGTGCGGGATGAGGATGCCCGTGGTGGTGAAGTACACCGCCATGAATCCGCACGTGGCATTACCGAGAGTGAGGGTGTCCGCTATCGACAGCCGCATGGAGAGCGGCATGTCCTCCGTGCCGTCGGGGTCGTTCTCCTCGGCGGCCTGCGGCACCCAGCCCGCCTGTGTATCAGGATCAATCACGGTCAATTCGAGTCACCCCCGCGGTGGTGGCCTGGCCGACCTCGACCGCGACATCGATACCTTCCGGAAGGTAGATGTCGACACGCGAGCCGAAGCGGATCAGGCCGATGCGCTCGCCCTGCTCCACCTTCGTACCCTGCGGGAGGTACGGCACGATGCGACGGGCGACCGCTCCCGCGATCTGCACCATCTCGATGTCGCCGAGCTCGGTGTCGAAGTGCCAGACAACGCGCTCGTTGTTCTCGCTCTCCTTGTTGAACGCCGGAACGAAACCGCCGGGGATGTGCTCCACCGACGTCACCGTGCCGGCCAGCGGCGCCCGGTTGACGTGTACATTCAGCGGGCTCATGAAGATCGCGACGCGGGTGCGCCCGTCCTTCCACGGCATGATGCTCTGCACCACACCGTCGGCCGGGGAGATGACCCGGCCCTCGGTGATCTCGCGCTCGGGGTCACGGAAGAACCAGAGCATGCCCGCCGCGAGCGCGGTGGTGGGCACGGCCACGGCGGCCCAGCGTCCGGACTTGCGTGCCCGGGAGAGGCTGAGTGCGGCGGTGGCGACGGTCGGCAGGAGCCACGGCGATGCTCCGCGTGCGATGCGGACCCCACCGCGTGGTGCGGAGGTATGGCTGTCGGGCATGAATGACCTTCGTAGCGGATGATGCCGCGCTGGCAACGGGGGACGGCGGCTTTCCGGCGATGCTATCGGTTGCGAGCCGCAACTGGGCAAGCCAGCAGCCGAGTCGGACGGCTTGAGCGCACCTGCCGAGGGTGACAGGGTGTGATCTTCTTCGCGACTAAATCACCCCTAAGGGGACATTCAGCCCTGAAGTCGGTACTCCTCCAGGAGGCGGCGACCAATGATCATTTTCTGGATTTCGGCGGTACCTTCACCGATCAGCAGCATCGGTGCCTCACGGTAGAGGCGCTCGATCTCGTACTCCTTGGAGAAGCCGTAGCCGCCGTGGATGCGGAAGGCGTCCTCGACGACTTCCTTGCAGTACTCGGAGGCGAGGTACTTCGCCATCCCTGCCTCCAGGTCGTTTCGTTCCCCGGAGTCCTTTTTGCGGGCCGCGTTTACCATCATTGCATGGGCGGCCTCGACCTTGGTGGCCATTTCGGCCAATTTGAACTGGATGGCCTGATGCTGCGCGATGGGCTTTCCGAAGGTCTGACGCTGCTGCGCGTACGAAACACCCAGCTCGAATGCACGCTGCGCGACACCACAACCACGCGCCGCCACATTTACCCGGCCGACCTCGACACCATCCATCATTTGGTAAAACCCGCGGCCGGTGGTGCCCCCCAGTACACGATTGGCCGGAATGCGTAGCCCGTCCATGATGAGTTCGGTCGTGTCGACGCCCTTGTAACCCATCTTGTCGATCTTCCCGGGGATGGTGAGGCCGGGCCGGACCTCCCCGAAGCCGGCCTCCTTCTCCACCAGGAAGGCCGTCATCGACTTGTGCGGAGCGGTCCCCTCGGGGTGGCCTTCGTCACTCCGGCACAGCACGGCCACCAGATTCGAGGTGCCGCCGTTCGTCAGCCACATCTTCTGGCCGTTCAGGACGTACTCGTCGCCGTCCCTGACGCCCTTGGAGGTGATGGCGGAGACGTCCGAGCCGAGCGCCGGCTCCGACATCGAGAACGCGCCGCGCACCTCTCCCAGCGCCATCCGCGGCAGGAACGTGTCCTTCTGCTCCTGCGTGCCGTGCTGCTTGAGCATGTACGCCACGATGAAATGCGTGTTGATGATCCCCGACACGCTCATCCAGCCGCGGGCGATTTCCTCCACGCACAGCGCGTATGTGAGAAGCGACTCACCCAGACCCCCGTACTCCTCGGGAATCATCAGCCCGAAAAGGCCGAGTTCCTTGAGTCCCTCGACGATCTCGGTGGGGTATTCGTCACGGTGCTCCAGTTGAGTCGCGACCGGAATGATCTCCTTGTCGACGAAATCCCGGACCGTGGAGAGGATTTCCCGCTGGATGTCGTTCAGGCCGGCGGTCTGGGCGAGTCGCGTCATGGCTGCTTCTCCTGTGGCTTCACGCGGTCAGTTGGAAGGCGTCGGGCGGCCGGGCTGTTCGCCGCCGCGCTCCTTGGTGTAGGTCTCGGTGGGGACCATCACCTTGCGGCGGAACACACAGACCACGGTGCCGTCCTGCTTGTAGCCCCTGGTCTCCACGTACACGATTCCGCGGTCGTTCCTGGACTTCGACGGGGTCTTGTCCAGGACGGTGGTCTCGCCGTAGAGGGTGTCGCCGTGGAAGGTCGGCGCGATGTGCTTGAGCGATTCGACCTCCAGGTTGGCGATGGCCTTCCCGGAGACGTCCGGCACCGACATGCCGAGCAGCAGGGAATAGATGTAGTTGCCGACGACGACGTTCTTCCCGAAATCGGTCGTCCTCTCCGCGTAGTTGCTGTCCATGTGCAGCGGGTGGTGATTCATGGTCAGCAGACAGAAGAGGTGGTCGTCGTATTCCGTGACGGTCTTTCCGGGCCAGTGCTTGTATACGGCACCGACTTCGAATTCCTCGTATGTGCGTCCGAACTGCATGATCAGGCCTCCGGAACTTCGAACGTGGAGGTGCGCTGCATTCCGGCCGCGCGGCCCTTGCCCGCGACGACCAGCGCCATCTTGCGGCTGGCCTCGTCGATCATCTCGTCGCCGAGCATCGCCGAGCCCTTCTTGCCGCCCTCCTCGGAGGTGCACCAGTCGTAGGCGTCCAGGATCAGCTCGGCGTGGTCGTAGTCCTCCTGGGAGGGCGAGAACACCTCGTTGGCCGCGTCGACCTGGCCGGGGTGCAGTACCCACTTGCCGTCGAAGCCGAGGGCGGCGGCACGGCCCGCGACCTCGCGGTAGGCGTCCACGTCGCGGATCTGGAGGAACGGCCCGTCGATCGCCTGGAGATCGTGGGTGCGGGCCGCCATCAGGATGCGCATCAGGATGTAGTGGTAGGCGTCCGCGCCGTAGCCCGGCGGCTGCTGGCCGACCACCAGGGTCTTCATGTTGATCGACGCCATGAAGTCGGCCGGGCCGAAGATCAGGGTCTCCAGACGGGGCGAGGCGGCGGCGATGTCGTCGATGTTCACCAGGCCCTTGGCGTTCTCGATCTGCGCCTCGATGCCGATCCTGCCGGTCTCGAAGCCCATCGTCTTCTCGATCTGGGTCAGCAGCAGGTCCAGGGCGACGACCTGCTGGGCGTCCTGGACCTTCGGCAGCATGATGCAGTCGAGGTTCGGACCGGCGCCCTCGACGACCGTGATGACGTCCCGGTAGGTCCAGTGCGTCGTCCAGTCGTTGACCCGCACGACCCGGGTCTTGCCCGTCCAGTCACCGTTGTTGAGCGCGTCGACGATGTGGTGGCGGGCGCCCTCCTTGGCGAGCGGCGCGCAGGCGTCCTCCAGGTCCAGGAAGACCTGGTCGGCCGGGAGGCCCTGGGCCTTCTCCAGGAAGCGCGGGTTCGAGCCGGGCACGGCGAGACAGGAACGGCGCGGACGCAGCCGGTTCACCGGCGTCGTGGGCGTGGTCATGCGGGGACCTCCAGAGGGTCGAGCTTGTTCGCTTTCCGGATCTCGTCGACGATACGGCCGATGATTTCCGTGATGCCGAAGTCCTTCGGGGTGAAGACGGCGGCGACGCCGGCTCCGATCAGGGCGGTGGCGTCGGCGGGCGGAATGATGCCGCCCGCGATCACCGGGATGTCGGCCGCGCCGGCCTCGCGCAGCCGGTGGAGCACATCGGGCACCAGCTCGGCGTGCGAGCCGGACAGGATGGACAGGCCGACGCAGTGCACGTCCTCGGCCAGGGCGGCGTCGACGATCTGCTCGGGGGTCAGCCTGATCCCCTGGTAGACCACTTCGAACCCGGCGTCACGGGCCCGCACGGCGATCTGCTCGGCACCGTTGGAATGCCCGTCCAGGCCCGGCTTGCCGACCAGCAGCCGCAGCCGGCCCACCGCCAGGTCCGCCGCCGTCCGGGCGGCCTTCTCGCGGACCAGCGCGAGCGGGGTGCCCGCCTCGGCGGTGACGGCGACCGGGGCCGACGAGACGCCCGTCGGCGCCCGGAACTCGCCGAAGACGTCCCGCAGCGCCCAGGACCACTCGCCGGTGGTGACGCCCGCGCGGGCGCACTCCACGGTCGCTTCCATCATGTTCTCGGTGCCCGCGGCGGCCTTCTTCAGCGCCGCGAGCGCCTCGGTGGCGCGTGCCTCGTCACGGTTGTCGCGCCACTGGTGCAGGGCGGCGACGACCCTGGCCTCGTTCGCCGGGTCGACCGTCATGATCGCGCCGTCCTGGTCGGCGGTGAGCGGGTTGGGCTCCGTCGTCTCGTAGATGTTGACGCCGACGATCTTCTCCTCGCCGCCCTCGATCCGGGCCCGCCGTGCGGCGTGCGAGGAGACCAGCTCCGACTTGAGGTAGCCGGACTCGACGGCGGCCATCGCGCCGCCCATCCGCTCGATCCGGTCCATCTCCGCGAGCGACTCGGTGACCAGGGCGTCCACCTTGGCCTCGATGACATGCGAACCGGCGAAGATGTCCTCGTACTCCAGCAGGTCGCTCTCATGGGCGAGGACCTGCTGGATGCGGAGCGACCACTGCTGGTCCCAGGGGCGGGGGAGCCCCAGGGCCTCGTTCCAGGCCGGCAGCTGTACGGCGCGGGCGCGGGCGTCCTTGGAGAGGGTGACGGCCAGCATCTCCAGGACGATGCGCTGGACGTTGTTCTCCGGCTGGGCCTCGGTCAGACCCAGGGAGTTGACCTGGACGCCGTAGCGGAAACGGCGCTGCTTGGCATCGGTGATGCCGTACCGCTCCCGGGTGACGCGGTCCCAGATGCGGCCGAAGGCGCGCATCTTGCACATCTCCTCGATGAAGCGGACACCCGCGTTCACGAAGAACGAGATACGCGCGACGACATCGCCGAACTTCTCCTCGGGCACCTGGCCGGAGTCGCGCACCGCGTCCAGCACCGCGACGGCGGTCGACATCGCGTACGCGATCTCCTGGACCGGGGTGGCTCCCGCCTCCTGGAGGTGGTAGCTGCAGATGTTGATCGGGTTCCACTTGGGGATGCGGCCGACCGTGTACGTGATCATGTCGGTGGTCAGCCGCAGCGAGGGGCCGGGCGGGAAGACATGCGTCCCGCGCGAGAGGTACTCCTTCACGATGTCGTTCTGCGTGGTGCCCTGGAGCTTGTCCGGGTCCGCGCCCTGCTCCTCCGCGACCACCTGGTAGAGCGCCAGAAGCCACATCGCGGTCGCGTTGATGGTCATCGACGTGTTCATCCGCTCCAGGGGGATGTCCTGGAAGAGCCGTCGCATGTCACCAAGGTGCGAGACGGGCACGCCGACCCGGCCCACCTCGCCCCGGGCGAGGATGTGATCGGGGTCGTATCCGGTCTGCGTGGGCAGATCGAAGGCGACCGACAGACCTGTCTGGCCCTTGGCGAGGTTGCGCCGGTACAGCTCGTTGGACGCCTCGGCGGTCGAGTGACCGGCGTAGGTCCGCATGAGCCAGGGCCGGTCCTTCTGGCGCTCAGTCATCTGGTGGACCTCAGACGTTCCGGCTGGAGGGGACGGACTGCTCCGACGGAGCGTCACGGAACAGATTGATGGCGTCGATGTGCTGCTCGCGCAGCTCCTGGTCGCGCACCCCCAGACCCTCGCGGGGCGCCAGCGCGAGGACGCCGACCTTGCCCTGGTGGAGGTTGCGGTGCACGTCGTACGCGGCCTGGCCGGTCTGTTCCAGGGAGTAGACCTTGGAGAGCGTGGGGTGGATCCTGCCCTTGGCCACCAGCCGGTTGGCCTCCCAGGCCTCGCGGTAGTTGGCGAAGTGCGAGCCCACGATCCGCTTCAGCGACATCCACAGGTAGCGGTTGTCGTATTCGTGGTTGTAGCCCGAGGTCGAGGCGCAGGTGACGATCGTGCCGCCCTTGCGGGTGACGTAGACCGAGGCGCCGAACGTCTCGCGGCCCGGGTGCTCGAAGACGATGTCCACGTCCTCGCCGCCGGTCAGTTCGCGGATGCGCTTGCCGAAGCGCTTCCACTCGCGCGGGTCCTGGTGGTGCTCGTCCTTCCAGAACCGGTAGCCCTCGGCGTTGCGGTCGATGATCGCCTCGGCGCCCATCCTCCGGCAGATCTCCGCCTTCTGGTCGCTGGAGACCACACAGATCGGGTTGGCGCCGCCGGCCAGCGCGAACTGCGTCGCGTAGGAGCCGAGGCCGCCGCTGGCGCCCCAGATCAGCACGTTGTCGCCCTGCTTCATGTCCGCGCCGTTGCGGGACACCAGCTGGCGGTACGCGGTGGAGTTGACCAGGCCGGGAGCGGCGGCCTCCTCCCAGCTGAGGTGGTCCGGCTTGGGCATCAGCTGGTTGGACTTGACGAGGGCGATCTCCGCGAGCCCGCCGAAGTTGGTCTCGAAGCCCCAGATGCGCTGCTCGGGGTCGAGCATCGTGTCGTTGTGGCCGTCCGAGGACTCCAGCTCGACGGACAGGCAGTGCGCGACGACCTCGTCGCCCGGCTTCCAGGCGTTGACCCCGGGACCGGTGCGCAGGACGACGCCCGCGAGGTCGGAGCCGATGACGTGGTACGGGAGGTCGTGGCGCTTGGTGAGCTCGCTGAGCCTGCCGTACCGCTCCAGGAAGCCGAACGTGGACATCGGCTCGAAGATGGAGGTCCAGACGGAGTTGTAGTTCACCGAGCTGGCCATGACGGCGACCAGTGCCTCGCCGGGGCCCAGTTCGGGCACCGGGACCTCGTCCAGGTGCAGTGACTTGCGGGGGTCCTTGTCGCGGGTCTCGAGCCCGGCGAACATCTCCGTCTCGTCCTTGTGCACGGTCACCGCGCGGTACGACTCGGGGACGGACAGGGCCGCGAAGTCCGCGGCGGTGCTGTCCTGCGATTGGATCGCGTCCAGGATTTCCTTCACGGTGTTGCCTCCGGCGAAGCTGGCGTCGAGGGAACGCTTGAGAGGTCCCTGCGGGGCAGGGGGAGCGGTGTGGAGGTGCTGCCGTCGGTTCGGCGGGTGGAACTTCGGCCTGCTCTGTGGAGCAGAAGGGTGCCTGTGACGCAGGCGTCCGGGCGCGCGGACACGTGGTTCGCGGGGACAGCCGGCGTACGTGAGGTCCCAGCACGCCGGCCGCCCGGACTCCTTCAACGTATGGCACTCCGTGACACCTGACAAGGCACCGAGTGCCAACAATTTCTCTCACTTGTCATCCGGTGGGCACGCATGAGCAATACGATGGGTGTTACGGGATGTTCTGTCCTGCTGTCGGCGCGTTACGGTGCCGGGCGGTACACGTACGGCGTCGTGGCACCCAGGGCCGTGAATCCGAGCCGGCGCAGGATCGGAGCGGATCGGTCGCTCGCGTCGACCTGGAGGTACCGGTAGCCCCGCTCGGCGGCGATACGCGCACGGAAGGCGACCAGCGCCCGGTAGATGCCCCTGCCCCGCCACGGGACCGCCGTCCCACCGCCCCAGAGCCCCGCGAACCCCGTGCCCGGGTACAGCTCCATCCGGGCCGAGCTGACCGGCTCGTCGCCCGCCATCGCCAGCACCCCCACGAAGCTGTCCGGGTCCCGCTCCAGCCGGGCCAGCACCTGATGACGCAGCCGCGACGGGTCCGAACCGAACACGCGCTCATGGGCGGCGGCCATCAGCTCGGCACCGGCCGCGTCGGTCACCGTGCGGAGCTCGACCCCCGCGGGCAGTTCGACGGCGGTGGCCGGGCCGGCCGGGGCGATCATCAGGGTCTCCGGCGGCTCCGGAACGAAACCGGCCGCCCGCAGCCGCCGCGGCAGATCGGCGGGCCGGTCGTGCGCGTACAGCTTCCACTCGAACTCGTCGTGGCCGAGCGCCGTGTAGTACGCCACCTGCGCGGCGATCGCCGCGTCCGCTCCCTCGGGGTCCAGCTCCGGGGACGACCAGACGACGCCGTTCCAGTCGTCGGCGGCGCCCGCCTGGCGGACGACCGGGCCGGCGCGTTCGACCCGTACGCCGGGGCCGTCGGGGCGGGCGTTCTCCCGCATCCCGTGGTCGAACAGGGCGAGCAGAGTGTGCTGATCATGATCCATCCGCCCAGCTCAGCACCGGCGGCGGACGGCGGCAACCAGGTATCGGGCGGGCCGGACGGACCGACCGGCTCAGCGTTCCTTGCTGAGCGCCTGCTGGATGGTGCGCATGACCTCGTCGAGAGGCGCGTCGGTCCGCGCCACCGCGACCAGCACCTCGCCGTCGGACGCCACCGTCGCGGGGGGCGCCGCCATCGGCTCGGTCCCGGCGATCCGCCCGGCCCCGATGCCCGAACCGAACGTCTCCCGGACGATCGAGAAGGCGTGGTCCAGCTGCGCCTCCACATCCCCCTGGCCGCCCGCGCGCAGCCAGCGGCGCAGCACATGGTTGTGCGCGGTGACCACGGCGGACGCGGCCACCTCGGCCAGCAGCGGGTCGTCATTGCCCACATGGTGGTCGCGCTCGTCGAAGTGGCCCAGCAGATAGCGGGTGAACAGCCGCTCGTAGCGGGCCACCGACGCGATCTCGGCCTCCCGCAGGGTGGGTACCTCGCGGGTCAGTTTGTAACGGGCCACGGAGACGGCGGGCTTGGCCGCGTACATCTTCATGACTTCCTTGATGCCGCGGCACACGGTGTCGAGCGGATGCTCGTGAGCGGGGGCGGCGTTGAGCACGGCCTCGGCCCTGACGAGGGTGTCGTCGTGGTCGGGGAAGATCGCCTCTTCCTTGGAACGGAAGTGCCGGAAGAAGGTCCGCCGGGCGACACCCGCGGCGCCCGCGATCTCGTCGACGGTCGTCGCCTCGTAGCCCTTCGTGGCGAAGAGTTCCATCGCCGCGGCGGCCAGCTCTCGGCGCATTTTGAGCCGTTGGGCGGCGGCGCGCGTGCCGGCGGCACTTTCCGGGGCGTCGGGCGCGGCGGAAGCACGGGGTGACTTGGCGGGCTGGGA
Source organism: Streptomyces sp. NPDC079020 (assembly GCF_044542225.1). Lineage (NCBI taxonomy): Bacteria > Bacillati > Actinomycetota > Actinomycetes > Kitasatosporales > Streptomycetaceae > Streptomyces > Streptomyces sp. NPDC079020. Next base: position 392,529 of record NZ_JBITUB010000007.1, on the reverse strand, counting down.
CATGGTGTGAACGTACTGCATCCGTGCAGGAGAGCGCGCCTGAGGGGGCGGGCCGCCCGAAGGTTCGAGCAGCCCGCCCCAGCCTGCTCCCGGCTCAGCGACGGGCATACTCGCGGAAGCCGCGCCCCGTCTTGCGGCCCAGGCAGCCCGCGGCGACCAGGTGCTCCAGCAGCGGTGCCGGGGCCAGGCCCGGGTCCCGGAACTCGCTGTGCAGGACCTTCTCGATGGCGAGCGAGACATCGAGGCCGACGACGTCCAGCAGTTCGAAGGGGCCCATCGGGTAGCCGCCGCCCAGCTTCATGGCGGCGTCGATGTCGTCGAGGGTCGCGTAGTGCTCCCCGACCATCTTGATCGCGTTGTTGAGGTACGGGAAGAGCAGCGCGTTCACGATGAAGCCGGCCCGGTCCCCGCAGTCCACCGGGTGCTTGCGCACCTTCGCGCACACCTCGCGGACCGTGGCGTGCACATCGTCGGCGGTCAGCACCGTGCGGACCACCTCCACCAGCTTCATCGCGGGCGCCGGGTTGAAGAAGTGCATCCCGATGACGTCCTCGGGCCGCGCGGTGGCCCGCGCTATCGCGACGACGGGCAGCGACGAGGTCGTGGTGGCCAGGACCGCGCCCGGCCGGCACACCTTGTCCAGCACCGCGAACAGCTGCCGCTTGACATCGAGGTCCTCGGCGACCGCCTCGACCGCGAGGTCCACCCCGGCGAAGGCGTCCAGCGAGTCCGCCGCCGTGATCCGGGCCAGCGTCTCGTCCCGCGCCCCGGCGGTCAGCCGCCCCTTGGACACCGAGCGTTCCAGCGAGGCGGCGATCCGGCCCTTCGCCGAATCCGCCTTCTCCTGACCGCGCGCGGCCAGCACCACGTCGTAACCCGCCTTGGCGAAGACCTCGGCGATGCCCGAGGCCATCGTTCCGGAGCCCGCGACCCCGACCGACCGCACGGTGCGCCCGGCGGCCGTCCCCGCGCCCTCCGGCGGCGTCAGCGCGTCGGGCACCACGGTCCGGCTGCCCGGGGCCTCGTAGGTGTAGAAGCCGCGGCCCGCCTTGCGGCCCGTCAGGCCCGCCTGGCCGAGCTGCCCCAGCACGGGTGCCGGTGCGTGCAGCCGGTCGTGCGAAGCGGCGTACATCGCCTCCAGGACCGTACGGGCGGTGTCGATGCCGATCAGGTCGAGCAGGGCGAGCGGCCCCATCGGCAGCCCGCAGCCCAGCTTCATGGCGGCGTCGATGTCCTCGCGGGAGGCGTAGTTCGCCTCGTACATCGCGGCGGCCTGGTTGAGGTAGCCGAACAGCAGCCCGTCCGCGACGAAGCCCGGCCTGTCGCCGACCGCGACCGGTTCCTTGCCGAGTTCCCGGGCGAGCCGGGTGACGGACTCGACGGCGGGCGGCGCGGTCAGCACCGAGGACACCACCTCGACCAGCTTCATCGCGGGCGCCGGGTTGAAGAAGTGCAGCCCGAGCACGCGCTCGGGATACCGCGACTCGGCGGCCAGCCGGGTCACCGACAGGGCGTTGGTGCCCGTGGCCAGAATCGCGGTGGGGGAGACGACCGCGTCGAGCTCGCGGAAGAGCTGCTGCTTGATCTCGTACGACTCCGGCACGACCTCGATGACCAGTTCCGCCTCCGCGACGGCCCGGAGGTCGGAGGAGGTGCGGAACCGGGCGAGGACGTCGGTCCGCTCCCGCTCGGTGATCCGCTCGCGCCGCACGGCGCGGGCGGTGGAGGCTTCGAGGGAGGCGACGGCCCGGCGGGCCGCCGCGTCGTTCGTGTCGATACCGATGACCTCGCGGCCCGCACGGGCCAGGACCTCGGCGATGCCGGTTCCCATGGTGCCGAGGCCGACGACGGCAATGGTGCTGAGCGGGGTGTCCATCACGGGACTCCAGGGTGAGTGACGACTGAGGGAGCACGGCGCGCCGGGAATCGGTCGAGCGGCGCAGGGCGTGCGGAAGGGTGCGTGCCGTGGTGCACGGGGCCGGGGTGCTCGGAGCGCACCCGGGCCGGGAAGGGGCGACGGACTCTGTCCCGAAGTCACGTCTCGCAGAACTGCCGAACCGACGAGCAACTCCGGACGGCTGCGTCACCAGGCCGTCGGAGCCTGCGGGGAATGCGCCCCGCTCACATGAGGTTAACCGGCGAGTAATGAGCGCGCCAGCCCTGCGTCGGTATGCGCTGGGTCACACCGCACGCCCCGGGGGGTGCGCCGCCGGGGTCCCCACGGTGCGTGCCCGCCGATACGCTGAGCGTCATGGATGAGGAGTTCCGGTCGCTCAGGGACCGGCTGCGGGACGAGGCGGGGCGGTCGGCGGTGTACGACCGGCTCATCAGCACCGACGACGACGAGGAGCTGGCCCGGGTCCTCGTCGAGCCCGAACGTCCGCTGTGGGCGCGTGAGATCGCCGCGTTCCGGCTCGGCTGCGGCGGCGACCGGCGGGCCTTCGAGGCGCTGGTCCTGCTGCTCAACCACCGCGACTCCGAGCGCTGTGTCTCCGCCGCCCACGCCCTGGAGCGGCTGGGCGATCCCCGCACACCCCGGGCGGCCGCCGCGCTCGCCACCAACACCCTGCGCACGGCCTACGCCCTGCACCCCGTGCGGCTGCTCACCGCGCTGCGCGCACCCGAGTCCGTCCCGGCCCTGGTCGGGACGCTGGAGCGGCTGCTGGCCCCGCAGGAGCCGCACTGGCGGGTGGCGCTCGCCTGTGTGGAGGGACTGGGCACGCTGGGCGACGACCGCGCCCGCCCGGTCCTGCGGGCGGCGCTGCCGCACCCCCGCCTCGGCCCCGCCGCGGCCGAGGCCCTCAGCCGGCTCCCGGCCGGCTGAGCCCGCGTACGTACCGGACCTCCCGGCCCGGTCCGGGCCGCCGCCCGCCTGTTCAGCTTCTAAAGCCCAGCAGCCCGTGGAGCCGGCTGCCCCTGCTGCCGTTCGCGCTCTGCGCGGCCGCCTTCTCGGCGGGCAGCGGCTTGGGGTCGGGCAGCGCGGAGCAGACCGCGTCGGCGTCGGCCCGGCCGTTCCCGCCGCGCGGGAGGTTGCCCGTGGCGAGATAGTCCGCGAGATACGCGTCCAGGCAGTCGCTGCCGCTCAGGGTGATCCCGTGATTGCCCCCGCCCCGCTCCACGACCAGGCTGGAGCCCTTGAGCGCGCGGTGCATGGTGACACCGCCCTCGTACGGGGTCGCCGCGTCCTCGGTGGCCTGGAAGAGCAGGGCCGGCGGGAGCCTGTCGTTGGACACCCGCACCGGATCGAGCGGCTTCACCGGCCAGGACGCGCACGGCGCGTTGTACCAGGTGTTGTTCCAGGTCATGAAGGGCGCCTTGGCGTTCGCCGAGCGGGAGTCCCTGCGCCAGGTGCTCCAGTGCCGCGGCCACGCGGCGTCGCGGCACTGGACAGCCGCGTAGACCGAGTAGCCGTTGTCGCTGTCCGCGTCTGCGGCGCCGAAGGTCTCGTAGGCCCCGGCCAGCGCCTCCTGGTCCCCCTCGTTCACATACGCGGCGAACGCCTCGGCCAGATAGGGCCAGTAGCCGTTGTAGTACCCGCCCGGCAGGAAGGTGTCCTCCAGCTCGCCCGGTCCGACCCTGCCGCCCGCGGGGTGCTCCGCGACCGCCGCGCGCATCTCGTACCAGGCGGCCTCGACCCGCGCCGGGTCGGTGCCGAGCCCGTAGGCGGCGTCGTTCTTCGCGACCCAGGCGGCGAACGCCTTGTGGCGGGCGTCGAACGCGTAGTCCTGGGCGAGGTTGTCGTCGTACCAGACCCCGGCCGGGTCGACGACCGAGTCGAGCACCAGGCGCCGCACCCGCTCGGGGTGGAGCTTCGCGTAGACCGCGCCGAGGTAGGTGCCGTACGAGTAGCCGAAGTAGCTGATCCGGCGTGAGCCCAGTGCCCGGCGGATCACTTCGAGGTCCTCGGCGGCGCTGACGGTGTCCATGTGGGGCAGCAGGTCACCGTGCTTCTCCCCGCACGCCCCGGCGAACGAGGCGGCCCGGTCCCGCTTGGCCCGCTCGTCCCGGAGGGACACCGGCACCGAGCCGGGGCGTACCGGATCGAAGTAGCCGGGTACGCAGTCCAGCGCCGGGGTGCTCTTCCCGACCCCGCGCGGATCGAACCCGATCACGTCATAGCTCGCGGCGACCTTCGCCGGCAGCGCGGAGGCCACGAAACCGGCCATCGAGAGGCCGCTGCCGCCGGGGCCGCCCGGGTTGACCAGCAGGGGGCCCTGCGAGGTCTTCGCGGTGTGCGGGATCCGGGACAGGGCGAGCGTGACCTGCCGGCCGGAGGGGCGGTCATGGTCCAGCGGGGCGCGGACCGTCGCGCACTGGAGCGCCGGATAGTCCTCCGTCGCGCAGTCGGTCCAGGTGAGCTGCTGCGCGGGCGGCGCGTTCACGCCGGCGCCCGCCGCGGACGGCGCGGCGCTCACCGGGGCGGGCGCCGCGCTCACCAGACCGGCGACCGTCGCGCCGACGGCGACCAGAATTCCTGCACGATTCGTCATACGGCCTCCCAGGGTGGAGGGAACGCGGCTGTGGATGGCACAGCCCCCGCCGCATGGTCCCCGCATTCAGAGGGAAGCGGACATGTTCCGCCAAGAGTTGACCCGATTGGTCATACAGGTACGGTCACCTGCCGGTCGGCGGCAGCGAGGCCACGGTCACAGCAGCGTCAGCTGGGTCGGGCCGCTCGGCCCCTCCCCGGCGGGCGCCGGTGTCCCGGACGCGGCGACGCGGCGGGAAGCGCCCCAGTCGGGCGGCCCGATACCGAACTCGGTGGCCAGTTCGTGCACCTGGCGGGTGATCCGGCGCTGGTACCACGTCGGCGCGTACGGCCCGTCCGCGTACATCCGCTCGTAGCGCGCCACCAGGTGCGGGTGGTGCCGGGTGAGCCACTGGGTGAACCACTCCCGGGCGCCGGGCCGCAGATGGAGCACGAGCGGGGTGACCGACGTCGCTCCGGCGGCGGCGATCGCGCGGACCGTGTCGCGCAGCTGGTCGGGCCGGTCGCCGAGGAACGGGATCACGGGGGCCATCAGGACCGCGCAGCCGATGCCGCTGGCGGTGAGCGCGCGTACGACGTCCAGGCGCCGTTCGGGGGAGGGCGTGCCGGGCTCCACGGTGCGCCACAGCTCGCGGTCGGTGAAGCCGACGGAGACGGAGACGCCGATCTCGGTGACCTCGGCCGCCTGCCGCAGCAGCTCCAGGTCCCGCAGGATCAGGGTGCCCTTGGTCAGGATCGAGAACGGGTTCGCGTGATCGCGCAGGGCCGCGATGATGCCGGGCATCAGCCGGTAGCGGCCCTCGGCCCGCTGGTAGCAGTCGACATTCGTGCCCATCGCGATGTGGTCGCCGTGCCACTGGCGGGACGTGAGCCGGTGCCGCACCAGCTCCGCCGCGTTGATCTTGACGACGATCTGGGAGTCGAAACCGAGCCCGGTGTCGAGATCGAGGTAGCCGTGGGTCTTGCGGGCGAAGCAGTACACACAGGCATGGGTGCAGCCCCGGTACGGGTTCACCGTCCATTCGAACGGCATCCGGGATGCCCCGGGCACCCGGTTCACGATCGAACGGGCCCGGATCTCATGGAAAGTGATTCCCCTGAATTCGGGGGTGTCGAACGTGCGCGTGGTCACCGCGTCCGCGGCGAAGAGCGCGCTGTTCCCGGTCATTGTGCCGTTCTCGACCAGATTGTCCCAGCGCATGGACGCCTCCTCGGTAGAGCTGGGCAAAGAATAGAACATTTGTTCCCTTGATCGTGCGGGGCGGCACGCGGACCCCGATTTTGAGGCGCCGCACCCGAGGTGGTTGGCTCAGCTCACCCCCCGAACAACCGAGTGCTGGAGGAACAGCCATGGCGCAGGTCGAGGCCACGACAGAGCGGATCATCGCGGCGGACGCAGAGACGGTGTTCGATGCGCTGGCCGACTACCAGGAGGTCCGGGGCAAGGTGCTGACCGGCCACTTCAGCGAGTACGAGGTGCGCGAGGGCGGCGACGGCGAGGGCACCCTCGTCCACTGGAAGCTCCAGGCCACCAGCAAGCGGGTCCGCGACTGTCTGCTGGAGGTCTCCGAGCCGACCGACGGGCAGCTCATCGAGAAGGACCGCAACTCCTCCATGGTCACCACCTGGACCGTCACTCCGGCCGGTGAGGGCAAGTCCCGGGCCGTCGTCTCGACCGTCTGGAACGGCGCGGGCGGCATCGGCGGATTCTTCGAGAGAACGTTCGCGCCCAAGGGCCTCGGCCGCATCTACGACGAACTGCTCAAGAACCTCGCCGACGAGGTCGAGAAGTAGGCACCGGCACCGCCCGGCCGACACCACGTTCGGCCCGGCCGCACGCGTGACGGCCGGCCTCACCGGAACGGGTGGTCTTCCGGGGAGGCCGGCCGCGCGCCGTAGCGGCTCCGACCGGCGCATAAGCCCTCTGTCCGCGCCCTGCGCGCCCCTGCCCGCGTTTGCCCCGCCCCGCCGCGCGGTGCGAGAAATGGGCGGCGCAGGTGCGACGAGGGGAGCGTTACGTGGTGGGCGGGGTCACGCTGACGAAGGACGGGCCGGGCGGCTCGGCGGGGGAAGCCGGCGCCGGGACCGTGCCGCTGCCCGCGCCATCACCTCCCGTACCCGGCCCGGCCGGTGCCGCCGGGGCGCCGGCCGGAGAGCTCGGCCCGCGCCGGGTCCGGCTGATCTTCCTCGGGCTGATGCTCACCCTGCTGCTCGCGGCGCTCGACCAGATGATCGTCGCCACCGCCCTGCCGAGGATCGTGGGTGAGCTGCACGGCCTGGAGAAGATGTCGTGGGCGGTCACCGCCTATCTGCTCGCCTCCACCATCGGCCTCCCGGTCTACGGAAAGCTCGGCGACCTCTTCGGCCGCAAGGGCGTCTTCCAGTTCGCCATCGTCGTCTTCGTCATCGGCTCCGCGCTGGCCGGCTGGTCCCGCACCATGGACGAGCTGATCGCCTTCCGCGCCGTCCAGGGCATCGGCGGCGGCGGACTCATGATCGGCGTCCAGGCGATCATCGCCGATGTCGTCCCGCCCCGGGAACGGGGCCGCTACATGGGCCTCATCGGTGCCGTCTTCGGCCTCGCCTCGGTCGCGGGCCCGCTGCTCGGCGGTTTCTTCACCGACCACGTCTCCTGGCGCTGGTGCTTCTACATCAACGTGCCGTTCGGTCTGGTCACCCTCGCCGTCATCGCCGTCGTGCTGAAGCTCCCCAAGCCCGCCGTACGCCCCCGCCTCGATGTGCTGGGCGCACTGCTGCTCGCCGCCGCCTCCACCTTCCTGGTCCTGCTCACCAGCTGGGGCGGGACCGAGTACGCCTGGGGCTCGCGCACCATCCTGGGCCTCGCGGCGGGCGCCGCCGGAACGGCTCTGCTCTTCATCGCCGTCGAGCACCGTGCCGCCGAACCCCTCATCCCGCTGCGGCTGTTCCGGGACTCGATCTTCAACATCACCGGACTGGTGGGCGCCGTCGTCGGTGTCGCGCTCTTCGGGGCCGCCAGCTATCTGCCGACGTACCTCCAGATGGTCGACGGGGCCTCCGCCACCGAGTCCGGGCTGCTGATGCTGCCGATGATGGGCGGGATCGTCGTGGCGTCGGTCGTCTCCGGGCACCTGATCTCCAGGACCGGCCGCTACCGTATCCACCCGCTCGTCGGCAGCGGCGTCTCCGCCGTCGGCATGTGGCTGCTCTCGCGGCTGGAGCCCGGCACCTCCCGGCTGGAGTGCGGCCTGGGGCAGGCCGTCCTCGGCATCGGGATCGGACTGGTCATGCCCGTACTCGTGCTCGCCGTGCAGAATTCCGTACGGCCCGCCGACCTCGGCACCGCCACCAGCGCCAACAACTACTTCCGGCAGATCGGCGGCAGCGTCGGCGCCGCCGTCTTCGGGACCCTGTTCGCCGGGCGGCTCGCCGACGCCCTCGCCGTGCGCCTGCCGTCCGGCGCGGAGCTCCCCGACCCCGGGTCCATCACCCCGCAGCTCGTCCACGCGATGGAGCCCGCGCTGCGCGACGCCTACATCCGGGCGTACGCCGACGCGATGCCGCGCGTCTTCCTCTACCTCGTGCCGGTGCTCGTGCTCGGCCTGTTCCTCGCCTTCTTCCTCAAGGAGAAACCGCTGGTGTCCCATCACAGCCCCGAAGCGGCCGTCGAGCCCTCGCAGATCCCCGCCGCCCGTACCGACTCCGCCCCCCCGTCCGTCGGCTACCTGTCCGGAGTGCCCGTCTGCGGGAACGTCCAGCACCCCGACGGAACCAAGGTCCCCAGAGCGGCCCTCACCCTCATCGACGTCCAGGGGCAGCAGGTGGGGCGCGGCGCGAGCGGCGACGACGGGCGGTACGCGCTGAGCGTCCCGGGCGCCGGCTCCTATGTGCTGATCGCCGCCGCGGGCGGTCATCAGCCGCAGGCCGTCAGCGTCACCGTGGGCGAACGGCCCGTCGAGCTCGATGTGGTGCTCGGCGGTGCCGGACGGCTCGCCGGTACGGTCGTCACGGCCGACGGGACCCCGGTGCGGGACGCGGCGGTGACCCTCACCGACGTACGCGGCGACGTCGTCTCGACCACCCGCAGCGGCCGGGAGGGCGGCTATGTGATCACGGAACTGGTGGCCGGTGAGTACACCCTGGCCGCCAGCGCCCCGGCCTTCCGGCCCGCCGCGCTGCCGGTCAGCGTGCAGGCCGCCAGGGAGACCCGTCAGGACATCGAACTGGCCGGCGGTGCGGTCCTGCGCGGGATCGTCCGGGCGAGCGGCGGCCGGCCGGTCGAGGACGCCCGGGTCACCCTCCTCGACGCGGCGGGCAATGTGGTGGACACCCTCACCACCGGGCCGGACGGTGCGTTCCGGTTCGTCGATCTGTCGTCCGGCGAGTACACCGTGATCGCCGCGGGCTATCCGCCGGTGGCGACCGTGCTCCAGGTCGCGGGCGGCGGGCGCACCGAGCGTGACCTCCAGCTCGGGCACGAGGACTGACTCCGGCGACCGTCCCCGGGAACCCGCCCCGGTCGCCCCGCCCGCGGTCCGGTACGGTGCCGTGCGCGGGGCGCACACGGCGCGCAGGGAGCGCGTAAGGATCGAACGCGCGGTAAAGGAATGCGCCGGTTGCTTGTCGCTGCAACCGGGGCGCGATAAACCGTCCCTGACAACGTGTCATGACAGTTGTGCGGACGCCCTGGGGAGCAGGCCATGAGTGTGACGAGCCGGTACAAACGTGCCTGGGAAAGCTTCTGGAGCGAAGCCCCCGACGGTCCCGGTGCCGTTTTCTGGGACGCCGAACCCGCCCTGACGTCCGGGCTGCACCTCGCGCTGTTCGAGCCGCACCTGATGGCGACGGACCTTCCCCTGGTGGACCTGGGCTGCGGAAACGGCACACAGACGTTCTTCCTCGCCGAACGGCTGCCCGGGGTCACCGGAGTGGACCTCTCCGCGGCGGCGCTCGCCCACGCCCGGCGCCGCGACCCGCTCGGCGCGGTTCCCTTCCGCGAACTCGACGCGGCGGACCCGGAGGCCGTGCGCCGCCTCCACGGTGAACTGGGCGACACCCACGTCTACATGCGCAGCGTGCTCCATCAGTGCGACCCCGCCGACCGGCAGCCGCTGATCGACTCCATCGCGACCCTGGTGGGGGAGCGGGGCCGGGCCTTCGTCATCGAACTGGCCGAGGCCGCGGGTGCCGAGCTGTCGGTGCTCGCACAGGCCCCCGCCGGGCCGCCGCCGAAGCTCCGTCCGGTCCTCACCCACGGCATCGCTGCGGGCCGGGTCCGGGACGCGGCCGTGCCCCAGTACTTCCGCGAGGCCGGGCTCTCCGTCCTCGCCGAGGGCGAACTGCCCCTGCTCACCACGGAGTACGTGGCCGACGGCACCCGTATCGAACTCCCCTGCAACTGGCTGGTCGTGGGCCGGAAGGCGTGACGCGGGCCTCCCGTAGCGGCGTACCCTCGCGGAACGTCCCCCGCTGGTACGGGACGTGGCGGCGGGATGCGTCGAGGGGAGCCGTTCCTCTCCGCGGGGGCGGGTCCGGCCGGATAATGCGGTGATGAGCAACAATCACGTCGTACTCGGCTGCGGACGTCCCATCGAGCAACGCATCGGGCAGGCCGCCCGGACATGGATCGGTGAGGGCCGCGACCACGGTCATCTGCTGACCGGCAAGGCGTTCTTCGCGGTGTACTCGTGGTACTTCCGGCACCGCACCGGCCTCGACGTCGCACAGGCGGAATTCGTCACCGCCTCGTACAGGTTCAACGGAGGCGGCGACGGCTGGAACGCCATGCTGCGGCTGCGCACCGAATGCGAGAACTGCCGGGACACGTACCGGATGGAGAACATCGGGCTGTGCACCGGATGCATGCGGTACACCTGCTACGCCTGCGGTGCCCACGGGTCCTGCGCCGGCGAGATCGTCTGACCGGACTCACCGGGCCCGTCGCACCACCTCGCCCACGCCTCCGTCCGGGTCTCCGCCGTCCCCGACCGGCCCGCCCCGCCGCTGGTGCTCCCGCACCAGACGCATCAGCGCCCGCGCCCCCGGGCTCAGGTCCCGCGCCGGGGGCAGCACCACCACGCTCTCGTACACCGGCCCGTCCGGGCCCTCCAGCTCCACCGCGAACAGGTTTCGGGCCTCGGGCTTGCGGGAGAAGTGGTGCGGGACGACCGCGACGCCCAGCCCCTCGTGCACCAGGTCCAGCAGGCTGTGCACGTCATTCACCTCCAGCGCCACCGTCCGCCGCAGCCGGGCGCCCGCGAACGCCTCGTCCGCCGCCCGCCGCGGCCCCCAGTCCGGGTGGAAGTCGATGAACGACTCGCCGCGCAGTTCGTCCCAGGCCACCGCCGGCCGCCCGGCGAACCGGTGTCCCGGAGCGCACAGGAGAACCATCGGCTCCCTGGCCAGCGGGACCAGCTCGCCGCGCCACTCCAACGGGCTGACCGTGGCGGCGAACGCGATGTCGAGCCGGCCCCCGGCCACCCCGTCCAGCAGGCTCGACGTGCCCTCCTGCCTGAGCCGCAGCTCCATGTGCGGATGATCGCGGTGGAAGGCCGCGAGCAGCCGCGCCGGGCTGACCCCCGCCACACACTGCTCGACCCCCACCGTCAGGGTGCCGCGCAGCAGCCCCCGTACGGCATCGACCGCGTCCCGGGCCGCCCGCGCCCCCGCCAGCGTGCGCTCCGCCTCCACCAGCAGGGCCCGCCCCGCCCCGGTGAGCCGCACCGAACGCGTGGTCCGGCTGAACAGCGGCGTACGCAGCTCCCGCTCCAGGGCCCGGACGGAGGCCGACAGCCCCGACTGCGAGACGGCGAGGCGCTCCGCGGCGCGGGTGAAGTGCGCCTCCTCGGCGACGGCGACGAAGTGCTCCAGCTGACGCAGTTCCATGACTGAGAAACCTAGGCGATGAATCCCAGCGGAATCTCCTGTTGGACTGCTGGATCGTTCTCCGACAGCCTGGATTCCGCGCGCCGAGCCCGGCGCACCCCTCGGAACTCTCCTGCGGAGCACCCCTGTGTACCTTCCGTCCGCCGACCGCTACACCGCCATGCCCTACCGGCGCACCGGGCACAGCGGGCTGCTGCTGCCCGCCCTGTCGCTCGGCCTCTGGCACAACTTCGGCGGCGACCGGGCCCCGGAGGAGCAGGGCCGTATCCTGCGCCGGGCCTTCGACCTGGGCATCACCCACTTCGACCTCGCCAACAACTACGGCCCGCCGCCCGGCTCCGCCGAGGTCACCTTCGGCCGCGCCCTGAAGACGGACTTCGCCCGGCTCCGCGACGAGATCGTCGTCTCCACCAAGGCGGGGTACCGGATGTGGGACGGCCCGTACGGCGAGTGGGGATCGCGGAAGTACCTGCGCTCCTCGCTGGACCGGAGCCTCACCCGGCTCGGCCTGGAGTACGTCGACATCTTCTACTCCCACCGGCCCGACCCCGACACCCCGCTCGAAGAGACCATGGGCGCCCTCGACACCGCCGTACGGCAGGGCAAGGCTCTCTACGCCGGGCTGTCCAACTACTCGCCCGAACAGACCCGTGCGGCCGCCGCGATCCTGAAGGACCTCGGCACACCGCTCCTCATCCACCAGCCGCGCTACTCGATGCTGGACCGCCGGCCCGAGGACGGACTGCTGCGCGTGCTCGACGAGCTGGGCGCCGGGTCCATCGCCTACTCGCCGCTGGAGCAGGGCATCCTGTCCGACCGCTATCTGCGCGGCATCCCGGAGGGCTCGCGGGCGGCGGGCGCCAGCCCCTTCCTGACCCCGGACGCCGTCACCCCCGAGCTGGTCGACCGGCTGCGGGGCCTGGACGCCCTGGCCAGGGAGCGCGGCCAGTCGCTCGCACAGCTGGCGCTGGCCTGGGTGCTGCGCGGCGGCCGGGTCACCTCCGCCGTCGTCGGCGCGAGCAGTGTCACCCAGCTGGAGAACAGCGTGGCGGCCGTCCGCAACCTGGAGTTCGGCGAGGAGGAGCTGGCCAGGATCGAGGAGCTGCTCAGGGGCACGCGCCGGGGCTGAGCCCCGCACGCGCCGGAGGGACCTTCAGCGGACTCGACCTGTGGAGGTGCGGAACCCCCTGGCCCGGGCGTACGCGGGCGCGTACGGTGTGGCGGCATGAAGATCCTCATCAGCGCCGACATGGAGGGCGCCACCGGAGTGACCTGGCCGGCCGATGTGCTGCCCGGGACTCCGCAGTGGGAGCGCTGCCGCTCGATGTTCACCTCCGACGTGAACGCCGCGGTCCTCGGGTTCTACGACGGCGGCGCCGACGACGTGCTGATCAACGAGGCGCACTGGTCCATGCGCAACCTGCTGCTGGAGCACCTCGACGACCGGGTGCAGATGCTCACCGGCAAGCACAAGTCCCTCTCCATGGTGGAGGGCATCCAGCACGGTGACGTCGACGCGATCGCCTTCGTCGGCTACCACACGGGTGCCGGTGCGGAGGGGGTGCTCGCCCACACCTATCTGGCCAACTCCATCACCGGGGTCTGGCTGAACGGGGTCCGCGCCAGTGAGGGCCTGCTCAACGCGCATGTCGCCGCCGAGTACGGCGTCCCGGTCGTCCTCGTCACCGGCGACGACCTCACCTGTGCGGACGCCGAGGGCTACGCCCCCGAGGCCCGCAAGGTCGCCGTCAAGGACTACGTCTCGCGGTACGCGGCGGTGTGCCGCACCCCGGCCCGTACCGCCGCCGACATCCGGGCCGCGGCCGCGAAGGCCACCGTGCTCGCCGTCCGGCACGAGCCGGTCACGGGCGGCTCCTTCACGGTGGAGCTGGAGTTCGACGCCGAGCATCTGGCCGCGGCGGCGACCGTGGTCCCCGGCGTGGCGCCGAGCGGCGAGAGGCGCGTCGCGTACACCAGCGCGACGATGTACGAAGGTATTCGCACGTTCAAGGCGGTGACCACCATCGTGTCGTCCGCCGTGGAGGAACAATATGGCTGAGACCCGCGACCTGCTCGGACCGGTGGACGACCAGGCACTCGACGAAGTGGTGACGTTCACCTCCGAGCTCATCCGGATCGACACCACCAACCACGGTGACGGCAGCTGCCGGGAGCGCCCGGCCGCCGAGTACGTGGCGGAGCGGCTGGCCGGCGTCGGCCTGGAGCCCACCCTGCTGGAGCGCACCCCGGGACGCACCAACGTGGTCGCCCGGATCGAGGGCACCGACCCCTCCGCCGACGCCCTCCTCGTGCACGGCCATCTGGACGTGGTGCCGGCCGAAGCGGCCGACTGGACCGTGGACCCCTTCTCCGGGGAGGTGCGCGACGGTGTCGTGTGGGGGCGCGGCGCGGTCGACATGAAGAACATGGACGCGATGGTGCTCGCCGTCGTCCGTGGCTGGGCGCGCGCCGGTGTCCGGCCCCGCCGCGACATCGTCATCGCGTACACCGCGGACGAGGAGGCCAGCGCCGACGACGGCGCCGGATTCCTCGCCGACCGGCACCCGGGGCTCTTCGAGGGCTGCACGGAGGGCATCAGCGAATCGGGCGCCTTCACCTTCCACGCCGGGGACGGTCTCTCGCTGTACCCGATCGCCGCGGGCGAACGCGGCACCGGCTGGCTGAAGCTGACCACCGAGGGCCGGGCGGGCCACGGCTCCAAGGTCAACCGGGACAACGCAGTCACCACCCTCGCCGACGCCGTCTCCCGCATCGGCCGGTACGAGTGGCCGGTGCGGCTCACCCCGACCGTGCGCGCCGCCCTCACCGAGATCGCCGCACTCCACGGCATCGACGTGGATCTGGACGCCCCCGGCTTCGACGTGGACGAACTGCTGGCCAAGCTGGGCCCGGCCGCCGAACTCGTCGCGCCGACCGTCCGCAACAGCAGCAACCCGACGATGCTGGACGCCGGGTACAAGGTCAATGTGATCCCCGGCCGGGCCACCGCCCTCATCGACGGCCGCATCGTGCCGGGCTGCGAGGACGAGTTCCGCGAGACCATGGACCGGCTGACCGGGCCCGCCGTCCACTGGGAGTTCCACCACCGGGAGGTCGCGCTCCAGGCCCCCGTCGACTCACCCACGTACGCCAAACTGCGCGCCGCGGTCGAGCACTTCGACCCGGACGGGCACGCCGTCGCGTACTGCATGTCGGGCGGGACGGACGCCAAGCAGTTCTCCCGCCTCGGCATCACCGGCTACGGCTTCTCACCGCTGAAGCTGCCCGTCGGCTTCGACTATCAGGCGCTGTTCCACGGCGTCGACGAGCGCGTGCCCGTGGACGCCCTGCACTTCGGCGTCCGTGTCCTGGACCACTATCTGCGCACCGCCTGACCCGACCGGGGGGACAGCCCAACGTGACCACAGAACAGAACGTGTCCACAGGCGCGTACGGAACCTGGCCGTCGCCGATCGACGCGGCACTCGCCGCCTCGCACGACGGACGCCCGGAGTACGTCGGAACCGTCGGCGAGGAGGTGTGGTGGACCGAGCCGCGGCCGGCCGAGGGCGGCAGGCGTGCCCTGGTGCGCCGGCGCGCGGACGGCGGCACCGAGGCGGTGCTGCCCGCGCCCTGGAACGTCCGCAGCCGGGTCATCGAGTACGGCGGACAGCCGTGGGCCGGGACCCTGCGCGCCGAGGGCGGTCCGCTCGTCGTCTTCGTCCACTTCGCCGACCAGCGGCTGTACGCCTACGCCCCCGACGGCCCGGACGGACCCCGGCCGCTCACCCCCGTCTCGGACACCGGCGGCGGCTTGCGCTGGGTGGACCCGGAGCTGCGCCTGGAACACGGCGAGCAGGGTGAAGTCTGGTGTGTCCTGGAGGAGTTCACCGGCGAGGCGCCGACCGATGTGCGCCGGGTCATCGCCGCCGTTCCGCTGGACGGCTCGGCCGCCGACGACCGCTCCGCCGTACGGGAACTCTCCGACGACCGGCACCGGTTCGTCACCGGCCCGCGGCTGTCGCACGACGGGCGACGGGCCGCCTGGATCGCCTGGGACCACCCGCGGATGCCGTGGGACGGGACGACGGTGATGCTGGCCGAGGTCACCGAGAAGGGCACGTTCACCGGCGTGCGCCCGCTCGTCGGCGACATCGACGAGTCGGTCTGCCAGATCGAGTGGGACCGGGACGGCACGCTGCTGTTCGTCTCGGACCTCGGCGACTGGTGGGAGCTCCAGCGCATCCGGCCCGACGCCGTGGCGGGCGGGGCGGTCCCCGCCAGCCGGCTCTGCTCCGGCCGGGGCGAGGAGTTCGGCGGGCCGCTGTGGAAGATCGGGCTGCGCTGGTTCCGGCCGCTGGACAACGGGCTGATCGCCGTCATCCACGGCCGGGGCACCACCCGGCTCGGCGTGCTCGACCCGGAGACCGAGGAACTCGCCGACGTGGCGGGACCCTGGACGGCCTGGGCCGACACGCTCGCCGTACGGGGCAGCAGGGTCATCGGCGTCGCCGCGAGCCCGCGCAGCGGGGCCGAGGTGGTGGAGCTGGACACCGCGACCGGACACACCCTGACCATCGGCGCACCCCACCGCGACGCGGTCGATCCCGCGTACTACCCCGAACCGCGCGAGCGCACGTTCACCGGCCCCGACGGCCGCGAGATCCACGCCCATGTCTACCCGCCGCACAGCCCCGTCCGCACCGGCCCCGACGGCGAACTCCCGCCGTACGTCATCTGGGCGCACGGCGGCCCGACCGGGCACGCCCCGCCCGTGCTCGATCTGGAGATCGCCTACTTCACCTCGCGCGGCATCGGGGTCGCCGAGGTCAACTACGGGGGCTCCACCGGCTACGGCCGCCGCTACCGCGAGCGGCTGCGCGGGCAGTGGGGCGTCGTCGACGTCGAGGACTGCGCCGCGGTCGCGGAGGCGCTGGCGGCCGGGGGCGAGGCCGACCGGGCCCGGCTCGCGATCCGAGGCGGCAGCGCGGGGGGCTGGACGGCGGCGGCCTCACTGACGGCCACGAGCCTGTACGCCTGCGCGACCATCAGCTACCCGATCCTCGACCTCGCGGGCTGGGCCACCGACGAGACCCATGACTTCGAGTCGCGGTACCTGGAGTCGCTCGTCGGCCCGTTCGCCGACGTGCCGGAGCGCTACCGCGAGCGTTCCCCGATGCACCGCACCGACCGCCTCACCACACCGTTCCTGCTGCTCCAGGGGCTGGACGACGTGATCTGCCCGCCCGTCCAGTGCGAGCGCTTCCTCGCGGCGGTCGCGGGCCGCGGCATCGCGCACGCGTACCTCGCGTTCGAGGGGGAGAGCCATGGCTTCCGGCGTGCGGACACCATGATCCGCGCACTGGAGGCCGAACTCTCCCTGTACGCCCAGACGTTCGGCATCGACCGTCCCGACGTACCGCGGCTGGAGCTGAGGGAGTGACCCCGCGACCGCCGGTCTCCACCGCCGCGGCCGGCCCCGGAGCCCGGTTGCAGCCTCTCGTCCGGCCCGCGCGGCTGCGGCCGGGAGCCCGCGTCGCCGTGGTGGCCCCCAGCGGTCCGGTGCCCGCCGACCGGCTGGAGGTGGGCCTCGACCTGCTGCGCGGCTGGGACCTGGATCCGGTGGTCGCACCCCATGTTCTCGACGTCCACCCGGAGTTGGACTACCTCGCCGGAACCGACGAGCACCGTGCCGCCGACCTCCAGAACGCCTGGTGCGATCCGTCCGTCGACGCCGTGCTGTGCGCCCGTGGGGGATACGGGGCGCACCGTATGGTCGATCTGCTGGACTGGCCCGCGATCCGGGCGGCCGGGCCGAAGGTGTTCGTCGGCTACAGCGACATCACCGTGCTCCATGAGGCGTTCGCGCTGAGGGCGGGATTCGCGACGCTGCACGGCCCGATGGCCGCCACCGAGGTCTTCCTGAAGGACGCGGCCACCCAGGAACATCTGCGCGCCACGCTGTTCGCGCCCGAGACCGTGCGCACGCTGGGCCTGGACACGGCGGGCGCCCTGGTGCCGGGCCGCGCCCGGGGCATCCTCCACGGCGGCTGTGTCAGCATGCTCGCCGCCGATCTGGGCACCCCGCGGGCCAGGACGTCGGCCCGGGGCGGGCTGCTGGTCATCGAGGACATCACGGAGGATCCGTACCGGCTCGACGGCATCCTCACGCGGCTGCTCCGGGCCGGGGCGCTCGACGGGATCTCCGGTGTGGTGTGCGGCTCCTGGGCGGACTGCGGGCCCTACGGCCGGGTGCGGGCGGTCCTCGCCGACCGGCTCGGGGGCCTCGGCATACCCGTGGTGGAGGAGCTGGGCTTCGGTCACTCCCCGACGGCTCTGACCATTCCGCTGGGCATCCCCGCGGTGCTGAACGCCCCGGCGGGCGGCGGCCGTTGCACACTGACGGCCGAGGTTCCGGCCCTGGTCTGAGCCCTCGGCGCGGGAAGTCCGTACCAGCTTTCGGCCTCCGGTAGGGGCCGTCGGCCGCGGCACCGGGCGCCGGTCCCGGCTCCCGCCGCCCCTGCTTCCGGTCCCGCCTCCGCTCCGGCCTCCGTCACGGTCCCCGCTTCTTCCCCGAAGCCGGTCCACCCGCGGCTCTCCGCGTCGGTGGTCCTGTCCTGTGTGCGGAAGGTGAACATCCGTCAAGAAACGTTGCCTTGTGCGTTGACACGGCTATGACGCCTGTCACACCATGAGCGCGGCCCAATACGTACCGGTCGGTAAGGTGTCCTCGGTGTGGAGGTCTACGTGTCAGGTGCTGTCTCCGGATTCCGCAAGCCGCTCGTCGCCGTCGCGGGAGCGGCCCTCGCCGCACCGCTCGCCCTCGCCGGGCCCGCACACGCCGACGCCGTCCCGTACACCGTCACCCCGCTGAAGTTCACCGTCCAGGCGGGCGGCCGCTCCTGCACCGTCGACGCGGACCTCTACCGGCCCGCCGGGGTCGACGCCGCCCACCCGGCCCCCGCCGTGCTCGCCACCAACGGCTTCGGCGGCAGCAAGTCCGACGGCTCGACGGACGTGATCGGCAAGGCGTTCGCCGGGCGCGGCTATGTGAGCCTCGTCTACTCGGGCCTCGGCTTCGGCAGGTCCGGCTGCCTGATCACCCTGGACGACCCCGCTGTGGACGGCCGCGCGGCGAGCGGGCTCATCGACTTCCTCGCCGGAACCCGTGCGGCGGACGACGGCACCGAGGCGGACTACATCACCCGGGACGGCACGGGCGACCCGCGCGTCGGCATGATCGGCGGATCGTACGGGGGTGCCATCCAGCTGGCCACGGCCTCCGCCGACCGCCGAGTGGACGCGCTCGTCCCGCTGATCACCTGGAACGACCTCGGCTACGCCCTCGCGCCGAACAACACCGGGGCGCCCGCCGGGGTCTCCTCCGACACCCCCGGTGTCTTCAAGTGGCAGTGGACCAACGGGTTCTATCTGATGGGTGAGGGGCAGACCGTCCTCAACCCGAGCCTCGATCCCTCCCGGTTCGGCAGTCTCGACTGTCTGCACTTCGCCGCCCGCGCCTGCGAGACCATCCGGCTGCTCAACTCCGGCCGCTACCCCGCCGACAGGGCCGCCGCGATGCTCGCCTACGCGCGCAGCGTCTCACCCGTCTCCTACCTGAGCCGGGTCGAGGCGCCCACCCTGCTGGTCCAGGGCCAGGCCGACAGCCTCTTCAACCTGAACGAGGCCACGGCCACGTACAGGACGCTCAAGGCGCGGGGCACCACCGCGAAGATGATCTGGCAGGCCTGGGGCCACAGCGGCGGCCAGGTTCCCGGCGAACTCGACCTGGGCCAGGGGAACCTGGAGACGAGCTACGTGGGACAGCGCGTCCTCGCCTGGTTCGACCGCTACCTCCAGAAGAAGGCGGACACCGACACCGGCCCCGACTTCGCCTACTACCGCGACTGGCAGAGCGGTTACGGCACCGCGGCCGGTGTGCCGTCGCTGTCGCGGAAGATGTATCTCTCCGGCGACGGCAAACTCGTGGACAACTCGTCCAAGGTGATCCGCGGCAGTCGCCAGTACACCAACTGGCCGGTGCCGACCAGCCATTCGGAGAACTCGCTCGCCGGTATCATCGGCCTGCCCGACCCGGAGCCGTACGACACCAAGGGCACCTACCTCGGCTGGACCAGCGCCCCCCTGACCGCGCCCCTCGATGTCGTCGGTGCCCCGAAGGCCACCCTGAAGGTCGTCTCGCCGAAGACGGAACGCGTCCAGAACAGCGGTGACGCGGCCGACAGGCTCGTGCTGTTCGCCAAGGTGTACGACGTGGCCCCCGACGGCAGCAGGGAGCTGGTCAACCGGCTGGTCTCGCCGGTCCGGGTGCCGGACGTCACGCTG
Source organism: Streptomyces sp. NPDC079020 (assembly GCF_044542225.1). NCBI lineage: Bacteria > Bacillati > Actinomycetota > Actinomycetes > Kitasatosporales > Streptomycetaceae > Streptomyces > Streptomyces sp. NPDC079020. The sequence continues at coordinate 372,830 of NZ_JBITUB010000007.1, read as the reverse complement.
CCCTTCACCGTGGAGCTCCCGGGCATCGTCCACCGGTACGAGGCGGGGCACCGGCTCGAATTCGTGATCGCGGCGAGCGACACCGCGTACTTCGGCAACCGCGGCATCAAGCCCGTCACCGTCGTCAGCGCGCCCGAGGACACGGGAGTGCTGGAACTCCCGGTGGTCCCCGCCGGCTGACCGGCTCCGCGTCACCCGAACGGACGCGCAGCGACCGCCCCCGGAGCGAGGATGGAGACATCCTTGGATCCGGGGGCGGCTGTCGTAGGGCGGTGCGGCGCCGGGCCGGACACGAGGAGCCAGCGAAAGGGCCGGACCATGAGCCCCAGGGACGTATCGAGCGGCGGCAAGGGCGGTACGGGACTGGTCACGCCGGGGCGCGTCACGGTGGCGGTCGTGGCCGTGCTCGCGGTCGTCTTCATCTGTGTGAACACCGAGGACGTCACCATCCGGCTGATCGTCCCCGAGGTCTCGATGCCGCTCTGGCTCGCGCTGCTCGGCGTGTTCGTGGCCGGGCTGGTCTGCGGCGGCTATGCGATCCGTAGGCGGGACAAGTGACCGCCCGCGGGGCATGTGACCGCACACGGTGCACGGGAGGCGTGACGGTGCACGGGACAACGGCAGGCGGGGCAGCGGCATGAGGCGCAACGGCATGAGGCGCGGCGGCATGCCGCGTGGCGGCACACGGGCGGGCGGCGCGGGACCCGGCGGTGCACCGGGCGGCGGTGACCGGCGCCGGCGTGTGGACCGGCCGGGCACCCCGTCGTACGCTGGCCGGATGCCCGAGACGACCGACCTCCGCCCGGCCGCCGCGTACCTGGCCCGGGGGCCGAGAACGGCGTTGCGGCGCTTCACGGCGGCGGACGCCGAGGAGTTCACGGCCCGCGCCCGGGAGAGCCGAGCGCACCACCACCCGTGGCTGTTCCCGCCGGAGCACCCCGGCACGTACGCCGTCTACACCGGCCATCTCGCCGACGACCCGTCCAGGGAGGGCTTCCTCGTCTGCGAACCCGCGGCGGGCGGCGCCATCGCCGGGTTCATCAACATCAACAACATCGTGCTCGGCGGATTCTGCTGCGGCGCCCTGGGATACGGCGCCTTCGCCCACGCGGCCGGCCGCGGACTGATGTCCGAGGCGCTCGGCCTCGTCCTCGCCCACGCCTTCGGGCCGCTCGGACTGCACCGCCTGGAAGCCAACATCCAGCCAGGCAACGCGCCTTCGATCGCACTGGTCCGGCGGGCCGGGTTCCGGCTGGAGGGGCTCTCACCGGACTTCCTCTTCGTCGACGGGGCCTGGCGCGACCACGAGCGGTGGGCGATCACGGCCCGGTGAGGTGCCGGCCGACGGGGGCGAAGTGCTGTTCGGCCGGGTGTCGATCGGCATGTTCCATATGCCCAGAATTCACTGTTCGCTAGTGCGCTCTGTGGACGTCACGGACTGTTCGGGAAACCCCGGATGGGCGTGGAGCTGCTGCGCTACGATGCCGATGTGGACAGCACCTATGAATCTCACGTGAGCACCACCGCCCAGGCCTACGACACCATTGCTGCTGAATATGTCACCCTTGTCGGGGACGGTCTCGCTTCGCTTCCGCTGGATCGATCCATTGTCTCGGCATTTGCGGATCTCGTCCTTCGGGACGGCACCGGCCCGGTGGGCGACCTGGGGTGCGGACCCGGCTATGTTTCGTCCTACCTGCACGGACTCGGCCTCAAGGTGTTCGGCGTCGATGCTTCTCCCGAGCTGGTCGGGCATGCGCGCAGGATTTATCCGGACCTGCAGTTCTCCGTCGGTTCGATGACCACACTGGACAATGCTGACGAAACTCTCGGTGGAATTGTCGCGTGGTATTCGATCATCCATGCCCCGCCGGTGGAAATCCCCAAGTATTTTGCGGAATTCCATCGGGTATTGGCGCCCGGGGGACACCTTCTTCTTGCATTCTTCGAATCGGAGGAGGGGCCCCTGGTGCCGTTCGACCACAAGGTCACCACCGCGTACCGGTGGCCGGTCGGCCACCTCGCGGAAGTGGCGGCGGCCGCCGGATTCCAGGAGGTGGGCCGCATGCTGAGGCAGCCGCTGGAGAGCGAGCGATTCCGGCGGGGGCACCTGATCCTGCGGAAGGTGTGAGGGCTGTCCCACAGGTCCTGACGGGCGCGGCCCCCGGGAATCCGCGTTCAGTGCTTCCGGGTGATGGCCGGCCCGTCGGTGACCGGGAGCGGGACGGCGGTCATCCGCCGGCCTCCGTCGCCGTGCGGCGGTCACCGGGGCGCGGCAGCCTCCTGGCCGGTGCCGCCGTCGAGGGCCGCGCGGAGTGCCGCCACGCCCGGGGCTCCCGCCACGGCGCCGTCCCCCTCCCGGTACAGGCGGCAGGACACGCTGGGCACCGCTCCGGCCGGCGCGAACGGGTCCACGCCGTCCAGCAGGACCGTCGGCGAGCCGTTCATCCCGCGTTCGGCGGCCTGCGCCTCGTCGTGGACCTCGACCAGCTCCACCTCCGCCTTCCGGCCCGCCAGCGCGGCGGTGACCCGCGACAGGGCCAGCGGGGCGTTCGGGCACCCCGGAACCGTCAGTACCGTGATCCGCATGCTGCTCGTCCTCCCGGCTCATCCAGTCCTCGCTCTGCAACGCCGGACCTTCCGGGGCGCTGGAAGGCCGGGCCGTACGCCGGAGGCTGACGAAGCCCGGCGCGGGGGTGGCCACCGGCGCCGACCGCCGCATCAATAGTCCATGGTTTCATGAATTCAGGTTTGCGTGTACTTTCGTGGAGTGCTCACCGCTGCCCCCGACATCGAGGTGCTGGCCCGCTTCGGCCGCGCGCTCGCCGACCCGATTCGCTGCCGACTGCTGCTCGCGCTGCGCGAGGCCCCGGCCCACCCCTCGGACCTTGCCGACGCCCTGGGCATCTCCCGCACCCGGCTGTCGAACCACCTGGCCTGCCTGCGCGACTGCGGCCTGGTCGTCGCCGTGCCCGAAGGGCGGCGCACCCGCTACGAACTGGCCGACGAACGCCTCGGCCAGGCCCTGGACGACCTGCGCCACGTCGTGATCGCCGTGGAGACCGGCAGGACCTGCCCGGACGCGGAGACGAAGGGCTGCTGCTGAGGTGACCGCGATATCCCTGGAGCCGTCGCCGGCCCGCCGCGATGCCCTCGCCCGCCGGATACGGCTGCTGGTCGCGGCGACCCTCACCTACAACGTCATCGAGGCGATCGTCGCGATCACCGCCGGGACGCTCGCCTCCTCCACGGCGCTGGTCGGCTTCGGCCTGGACTCGGTCATCGAGGTCTCCTCCGCCGCAGCTGTCGCCTGGCAGTTCTCCGCCCGTGACCACACGGTGCGCGAAGCGCGGGAGCAGACCACGCTGCGGATCATCGCCGTCTCCTTCTTCGCGCTCGCCGTGTACGTGGGGGCGGACGCGGTGCGTGCCCTGACCGGTACCGCGGAGGCCGACCGTTCGATCCCCGGAATCGTCATCGCCGCCCTGTCCCTGGCGATCATGCCGTTCCTGTCCGCCGCCCAGCGCCGGGCGGGCCGCGAACTGGGCTCCGCCAGCGCGGTCGCCGACTCCAAGCAGACCCTCCTGTGCACCTATCTCTCCGCGGTGCTGCTGGTCGGCCTGGTCCTCAACGCCACCCTCGGCTGGTCCTGGGCCGATCCCGTCGCCGCCCTGGTCATCGCCGTCGTCGCCGTGAAGGAAGGCCGCGACGCCTGGCGGGGCAAGGGCTGCTGCGCACCCCCCGCTCGCCCCACTGACACGGCGGTGGCCGACAGCGGGGCGGACGCGCGCGGCTGCCGACCCGGCTGCGCCTGCTGCGCCTGACCGGCGGGGGCGGGCCGGGCCGGCGTCGATGGTGTCCGTCAGGAGCCCGTATCAGTCTCCGGCTCCTCCGTCAGGGACGCGGCAACAAGCCGTGAACGGCGGGCACATCGGCGCTTCGATGGGGGGACAGGAACCGACTCGGGAGTGATGGCCCATGGACGAAACCGTCTGCCGTCGTGTGGTGGTCGGGGTGAGCCGCTCGCAGGGAAGCCTCGCCCCGCTGCACCGGGCCGCGGCCGAAGCCCGGCGGATCGAGGGCGAGTTGTGGGCCGTGCTCGCCTGGGAGCCGCCCGGCGGGGAACTCGGTCACCGCAGCCTGCCCTGTCCGCCGCAGCCGGCCGAGTGCCGCAGTTCGGCGGGAGAGCGGCTGTGCACGGCGCTCGATGCCGCTTTCGGCAGCGGTGGCCCCGATGTCCCGCTGCGGCGCCTGGTCGTGCGTGGTTCGCCGGGACGGGTACTGGTGGAGACCGGCGGCCGGGAGGACGACCTCCTGGTCGTCGGCACAGGATCGCGCCGATGGGTGCACCGCGTGCTCAGCCCGTCCGTGGCACGTTACTGCCTCGCACACGCGTCGTGTCCGGTGCTGGCCGTTCCGCCCTCGCCGCTGGAGAAGGAGCTCGGGGTGGTGCGACGCAGCATCGTCTGGCGGCTGCCGCTGGATACCCGGGAGCTGACCGGCCCGGTGCGTCCGAGGCCAGGCAAGGGGGATGTGTCATGACGTCACGGTCGCCGGGAGATCGGGTCTGACCGGGGGACCACCCCCCGCGGCGCACAGGGTGAACACCATGGTGAAACCCCCTCCCGGGGTGTCCTCGGCGGCGAGCGTTCCCCCCATCGCCTCCACGAAACCGCGGGCCACCGCGAGGCCGAGGCCGACTCCGGCGCCGCGCGGTGTGTCGCCGTAGCGCTGGAAGGGGGCGAAGATCCGCTCCTTGTCCTCGTCCGGTACGCCCGGCCCGCGGTCGATGACCCGGACTTCGACGCGGTCGGCCATGGCACTGACGGCCACCAGTACCGCTTCGCCCCGTGGGCCGTACTTCACCGCGTTCTCGACGACGTTGGCGACGGCGCGCTCCAGCAGCCCCGGGTCCACGGCCACCAGGGGCAGCTCCTCGGGGATGTCCAGCCGGACGCTCTCCTCCGGAACGCCGCCGAGCGCCATGGGAACGACCTCGTCGAGGTCCGTCGCACGGATCAGCGGCCGAACCGTCCCGGTGTCCAGCCGGGACATGTCCAGAAGGTTGCCGATCAGATGGTCGAGGCGGTCGGCGCCCTCCTCGATTCCGGCCAGCAGCTCGCTGCGGTCCTCGTCGGACCACTCCACGTCGGCGGAGCGCAGGGATGTGGCGGACACCTTGATGGTCGCCAGCGGAGTCCGCAGATCGTGGCTGACCGCGGCCAGGAGGGCCGTGCGGATTCTGTCGCCCTCCGCGTGCTCACGTGCTTGCTCGGCCTCGCCCCGCAGGCGTTGGCGGTCGAGTACGACGGCGGCCTGGGCGGCGAACGCGGCGAGCACCCGGCGGTCCTCGGCCGGCAGGACCCGCCCCGAGAGGGCCAGCGCCATGTGACTGCCGACGGGCATGTCCACGTCCGCGTCCTCGGGGCGGGCGACGGGCGCCGGCCCGACGCTCCCCGTACAGCTCCACGGCTGCACCTCGCTCTGCCGCTCCAGCAGGGCGACGGATTCCATGGCGAAGGTCTCGCGGACCCGGTCCAGGAGGGCGTCCAGGGTGGTCTCTCCGCGCAGGACGCTGCCCGCGAGGAAGGAGAGGATCTCCGATTCGGCGCGCAGCCGGGCCGCCTGGTGGGTACGGCGGGCCGCCAGATCCACCACCGAGGCAACCGAGACCGCCACACTCACGAAGATGGCGATGGCGAGGATGTTCCTCGGATCGGCGATGGTCAGCCGGTGCAACGGTGGGGTGAAGTAGTAGTTCAGAAGGAGGGACCCGAGGGCGGCGGAGCCGAGCGCCGGAAGCAGCCCGCCCACCAGCGCGGCGGCCACCGTCAGCGCCAGGAACAGCAGCATGTCGTTGGCGAGCCCGAGATCCGCGTCGATGTGGGTGAGCAGCGCGACCAGCAGGGCCGGGCCGGCCAGACCGACCACCCAGCCCCAGACGCTCCGCGCCGTACTCAGGCGGGCATGCCGGGGCACGGGCAGCCTCCGCCCGCGGGCGACCTCCTCGTGCGTGACGATATGGACGTCCAGGTCGGGTCCGGAGTCCCTGGCGACCGTGGCGCCGACACCCGGCCCGAAGACGTACTGCCAGGCCCTGCGGCGGCTGGAGCCGAGAATGATCTGGCTCGCGTTCACCCCGCGTGCGAACTCCAGCAGGGACTGCGGCACATCGTCGCCGATGACGTGGTGGAACGTACCGCCCACGTTCTCGACCAGCGTGCGCTGGACGGCCAGGTCCCGGGGAGAGGCGGAGGACAGTCCGTCGCTCCTGGTGATGTACACCGCGAGCACCTCGCCGCCCGCCCCCTTCTCGGCCAGCCGTGCGGCCCGGCGGATCAGCGTCGCCCCTTCGGGGCCGCCCGTCAGCCCGACGACGATGCGTTCGCGGGCCTGCCAGGTGGTGCGGATGTTGTGTTCGCCGCGGTACTGCTGGAGGTATTCGTCGACCCGGTCGGCGACCCAGAGCAGGGCCAGCTCGCGCAGGGCGGTGAGGTTGCCGGGGCGGAAGTAGTTGGACAGGGCCGCGTCGAGCTTGTCCGGTTTGTAGATGTTGCCGTGGGCCATCCGCCGCCGGAGGGCCTGTGGCGACATGTCGACAAGCTCGATCTGGTCGGCCCGGCGGACGACCTCGTCCGGCACGGTCTCCCGCTGCCGTACACCCGTGATCGACTCGACCACATCGCCCAGCGACTCCAGGTGTTGGATGTTCACCGTCGATATCACGTCGATCCCGGCCCGCAGCAGTTCCTCCACGTCCTGCCACCGCTTCGCGTTGCGCGAACCGGGAACGTTCGTGTGGGCCAGCTCGTCCACCAGGGCGACCGCCGGGGCCCGCTCCAGCACGGCGTCGACGTCCATCTCGGTGAAGACCGCCGAGCGGTACTCGATCTCGCTGCGCCGGACCTGCTCCAGACCGTGCAGCATCACCTCCGTGCGCGGCCGGTCGTGGTGCTCCACGAACGCCACCACGCAGTCGGTGCCCCGCTCGACCCGTCGATGTGCCTCGGACAGCATCGAGTACGTCTTGCCTACCCCCGGCGCCGCGCCGAGGTAGATCCGGAGCTTCCCGCGTCCCATGGTTCCGACAGGTTCCGTTCTCTGAAGTCGACTGGATGGGCAGGAGAGTCTCCAGGGATGTGTTCCGGCTTCTCACTGCACGAAGCGGTATCCCATGCCCGGGGCGGTGATGAAGTGACGCGGGTGCGCGGGGTCGGGTTCGAGTTTCCGCCTCAACTGGGCCATGTAGACGCGGAGGTAGTTGCTGTGCGTCCGATAGGTGGGCCCCCACACCTCGTCCAGCAGCTGTCGCTGGCTGACGAGCCGGCCGTTGTTGCGGATCAGGATCTCCAGCAACTGCCATTCGGTCGGCGTCAGCCGGACGGTGTGCCCGTCGCGTCTGGCCTCCTTCGTGACCAGGTCGAGGACGAACCCCTCGGTGACGACGGTCCTCTCGCCGCCCGCAGGGGAGGCGGAGCCCGTACGCCGCCGGGTCGCGACCCGCAACCGGGCGAGGAGTTCGTCCATGCTGAACGGTTTGGTGATGTAGTCGTCGGCACCCGCGTCGAGTGCTCTGACCTTCTCGTCGGAAGCGCTCCGCGCGGAGACCACCAGGATCGGCGCCCGGGACCACCGCCGCAGCGCACGCATCACCTCGATGCCGTCCATGTCCGGGAGCCCGAGGTCCAGCAGCACGGCGTCAGGGGGGTGCGCCGCGGCCAGCCGGAGTGCCGTGTTCCCGTTGGGCGCGGCGTCCACTTCGTATTGGCGGGCGTGCAGATTGATCGCGATCGCACGGACGAGCTGCGGCTCGTCCTCCACCACCAGTACCCGAGTCACGGCGTGCCGCCTTTCTGTCGTGCGCGAGCCGTGGTCACCGGGAACGAGGGCGGGAGCCGGGAATCCGCCGACTGCGCTCACCGTCTCGGCTCCCGCCCGTTCCGGTAAGCCGATCACTGCTCGACGAGCTTCTTGAGTGCGATGTTGAGTTGGAGGACGTTGACGCGGGGTTCGCCCATGAATCCGAGGACGCGGCCGTCGGTGTGTTCCTTGACGAGTTTCTGGACCTGGCTGACGTCGAGGTGGTTGTTCTGGGCGACGCGGCGGGTCTGGAGTTCGGCGTAGGCGGGTGAGATGTCGGGGTCGAGGCCGGAGCCGGAGGAGGTGACGGCGTCGGCCGGCACGTCGTCGGGGTCGATCGTGTGTCCGGGGACGGAGTTGTCCTTGACGACGGCGGCCTTGGCGGCGGTGACCCAGTCGATGAGTTCCTTGTTGTCGCCGGAGCGGTTGGTGGCGCCGGAGAGGATCAGTTCGTACTGGGTGTTGACGCTGTTGGTGCCCAGGCCGTTGGAGGGGCGGGGCTGGAACCAGTCGAGGTCGGGTGCGGGGGTCTCCTGTCCGTCCTTGAGGGGGAGGTCGTAGCGCTGGCCGATGAGGGAGGAGCCGACGACCTTGCCGTCCGCGGTGATCTCGGAGCCGTTGGCCTTGCCGGGGAGGAGGGCCTGGGCGGCGCCGGTGACGGCGAGGGGGTAGAGGACGCCGCAGACCAGGGTGAGGACGAGGAGGGCGCGCAGTGCGGCCCCGAGGAGCCGGGTCGTGTTTCCTGCGGAGTTGTTCATGGCGGTTCAGCCGATTCCGGGGATGAGGGAGAGGAGCAGGTCGATGATCTTGATGCCGATGAACGGGGCGATCAGTCCGCCGAGTCCGTAGATCCCGAGGTTGCGGCGGAGCATGCTGTCGGCGCTGGAGGGCCGGTAGCTGACGCCCTTCAGGGCGAGCGGGACCAGCGCGATGATGATCAGGGCGTTGAAGATCACGGCGGACAGGATCGCGGACCTCGGGGAGGAGAGGTCCATGATGTTGAGCTTGTCCAGGCCCGGGTGGACGACGGCGAACATGGCCGGGATGATCGCGAAGTACTTCGCGACGTCGTTGGCGATGGAGAACGTGGTGAGCGCGCCGCGGGTGATCAGGAGCTGTTTCCCGATCTCGACGATCTCGATGAGTTTGGTGGGGTTGGAGTCGAGGTCCACCATGTTCCCGGCCTCCTTCGCGGCCGAGGTCCCGGTGTTCATCGCGACGCCGACGTCGGCCTGGGCGAGGGCGGGGGCGTCGTTCGTCCCGTCGCCGGTCATCGCGACGAGTTTCCCGCCGGCCTGTTCCCGCTTGATGAGGGCCATCTTGTCCTCGGGGGTGGCCTCGGCGAGGAAGTCGTCGACCCCCGCCTCCTGGGCGATCGCCTTCGCGGTCAGCGGGTTGTCACCCGTGATCATGACCGTCCTGATGCCCATCCGCCGCAGCTCGTCGAACCGCTCCCTCATCCCCTCCTTGACGACGTCCTTCAGGTGGATGACACCCAGGACCCGGGCACCCCGGTCGTCGTGGACGGCCACCAGAAGTGGTGTCCCGCCTGCTTCGGAGATGGTGTCGGCCAGCCGGCCGGCGTCCTCGGAGACCGTGCCGCCCTGGTCACGGACCCAGGCGAGCACCGATCCCGATGCCCCTTTACGGGTCCTGCGCGCGGTGCCGTCCTCGGTGAGGTCGACCCCGGACATCCGGGTCTGGGCGGTGAACACCACCCATTCGGCGTGGGCGAGTTCGCCCTGGTGGCGTTCGCGGAGCCCGTACTTCTCCTTGGCGAGGACGACGACGGAGCGGCCCTCGGGGGTTTCGTCGGCCAGCGAGGAGAGCTGGGCGGCGTCGGCGAGTTCGGCCTCCGTGACCCCCTTGACCGGGACGAACTCGGCGGCCTGCCGGTTGCCCAGGGTGATCGTGCCGGTCTTGTCGAGGAGGAGGGTCGACACATCGCCGGCCGCCTCGACCGCCCGCCCGGACATCGCGAGGACATTGCGCTGGACCAGACGGTCCATGCCCGCGATCCCGATCGCGGAGAGCAGCGCACCGATCGTGGTCGGGATGAGGCAGACCAGCAGCGCGGCCAGCACGATCATCGACTGCTCGCTGCCCGCGTAGATCGCGAACGGCTGGAGTGTCACCACGGCCAGCAGGAACACGATGGTGAGCGAGGCCAGCAGGATGTTGAGAGCGATCTCGTTGGGCGTCTTCTGCCGGGCCGCGCCCTCGACCAGGGCGATCATCCGGTCGATGAACGTCTCACCGGGTTTGGTGGTGATCTTCACGACGATCCGGTCGGAGAGGACCTTCGTGCCGCCGGTCACCGCGCTGCGGTCGCCGCCGGACTCCCGGATGACGGGGGCCGACTCGCCCGTGATCGCGGACTCGTCGACACTCGCGACACCCTCGACGACGTCCCCGTCACCGGGAATGATGTCACCGGCCTCGCACACCACCAGATCACCGATACGCAGCTCGGTCCCCGGGACCCGCTCCTCGTTCTTACCGATGACCCGCCGGGCGACCGTGTCGGTCTTCGCCCTGCGCAGCGTGTCGGCCTGCGCCTTCCCACGCCCCTCCGCGACCGCCTCGGCCAGATTCGCGAAGACGGTGGTGAGCCACAGCCACACGGTGATCGCCCAGCCGAACCAGTCCGTCGGGTCCAGCACCGCGAGCACGGTCGTCAGCACCGAGCCGATCAGCACCACGAACATCACCGGGGACTTCACCATCACCCGGGGATCCAGCTTCCGCACCGCGTCGGGGAACGACCTGAGCAACTGCCCCGGGTCGAACAGACCCCCGCCGACACGCCCTTCGGACCGGTGCCCGGTGGGTGCGTCCTGGTGCGGTGCCCTGGAGGGAGTAACGGTGGACATCGCGTCCTCTTGGTTCAGACGAGTGTTCATGACGCCAGCCCCTCGGCGAGCGGACCCAGCGCCAGGGCCGGGAAGTAGGTCAGTCCGGTGATGATCAGGATCGTGCCGACCAGCAGACCGCTGAACATCGGCTTCTGCGTCCCGAGCGTCCCCACGGTCGCCGGGACGGGTTTCTGCTCGGCCAGCGACCCGGCCAGCGCCAGGACGAACACCATCGGCAGGAACCGGCCCAGCAGCATCGCGATCCCGATCGTGCTGTTGAACCACTGCGTGTCCGCGTTCAGCCCGGCGAACGCCGAACCGTTGTTGTTCGCACCCGAGGTATAGGCGTACAGGATCTCCGAGAAACCGTGCGCCCCCGAGTTCGTCATCGAATTGCCCGGTGTCGGCAGAGCCATCGCCACCGCCGTGAAGCACAGCACCAGCGCCGGAGTGATCAGGATGTAACAGGCCGCCAGCTTGATCTGACGCGTGCCGATCTTCTTGCCCAGGTACTCCGGCGTACGGCCGACCATCAGACCCGCGATGAACACCGCGATGACCGCCATGATCAGCATGCCGTAGAGCCCGGAACCCACACCACCGGGCGCGATCTCACCCAGCTGCATGCCCAGCATCGTGATCCCGCCGCCGAACCCCGTGTACGAGGAATGGAACGAGTTCACCGCACCCGTCGACGTCAGCGTCGTCGCGACCGCGAAGAGCGAGGAGCCGCCGATACCGAACCGGTTCTCCTTGCCCTCCATCGCCCCGCCGGCGATATCGAACGCCGGCCCGTTGTGGGCGAACTCCGTCCACATCATCAGGCCGCTGAAACCCAGCCAGATGACACCCATCGCGGCAAGGATCGCGTACCCCTGCTTCACACTCCCGACCATCCTGCCGAACGTCCGCGTCAACGCGAACGGGATCACCAGGATCAGGAAGATCTCGAAAAGATTGGACACCGGGCTGGGGTTCTCGAACGGGTGCGCCGAGTTCGCGTTGAAGTAACCGCCCCCGTTCGTCCCCAGCTCCTTGATGACCTCCTGCGAAGCCACCGCCCCGCCGTTCCACTCCTGCGACCCGCCCATGAACTGACCGACCTCGTGAATGCCGGAGAAGTTCTGGATCGCACCGCAGGCGACCAGCACCAGAGCACCCACCACCGCGATCGGGACCAGGATGCGCACGACACCCCGCACCAGATCGGACCAGAAATTGCCCAGCTCACCCGTCCGGGCACGGGCGAAGCCCCGCACGAGCGCCACCGCGACGGCCATACCGACCGCCGCCGACACGAAGTTCTGCACCGCCAGACCACCGGTCTGCACGACGTGGCCCATGGCCTGCTCGCCGTAGTACGACTGCCAGTTGGTATTCGCGACGAACGACGCCGCCGTATTGAACGCCTGATCCGGATCGATCGACGAGAAACCCAGCGAACCGGGCAACACCCCCTGCACCCGCTGCAACAGATACAGGAAGAGAACACTCACAGCCGAGAACGCCAGAACTCCGCGCAGATACGCGGGCCAACGCATTTCGGTAGTGGGATCGGCACCGATCGCCTTGTATACCCACTTCTCCACCCGCAGATGCTTCGGAGAGGAATACACACGGGCCATGTGGTCACCGAGCGGACGGTACGCCAGACCCAGCGCCACGACGAGCGCGAGCAACTGGAGCACACCAGCAAGGACGGGGCTCATTTCGGGCTCAGAACCTCTCCGGGTAAAGAAGGGCGAGGACGAGATAGCCCAGCAGGGCAACGGCCACGACCAGACCGACAACATTCTCGGCAGTCACAGCTTCGCCACCCCCCGCGCGACCAGAGCCACCAACGCGAACACCGCGATCATGGTGACGACGAAGGCCACATCGGCCATCGTGAGCTCCTAGATGAGATTCGGACACTCGGACAACTTGAGTAAAGACCCGAAACGAGCGTTTGTGCTCTCTGTTGGCAGGTCCCTTACGGTCGTTGGCGCGTCTTTGACGGGACCCTTACGCCGCCGCACCCGTCTGCGGAAAAACGCTGCTCCTGGGCTGTCCGGGTTGTCAGAGGGGTGTCAATACTCGTGGCCGCATCCGGGCGGGTGCCCGACGGTCGCCTAGATTTCGTACGCCGCTCAAGGTGGCGAACGCCGACGACATCGCCGGGGGCCGGGATCCTTCCCTCCCCGCCCCCGGCGTCGTCGGCGGTGGAACGCGGCGGCGTACCCCGCTCTGCGTTCGCGCACGTCCCTGCCGGTATCGGAAACCGGCATACCGGCAGGGACCAGCGGCTCTCTCCCCATCGACCGATCAGGTCCCCTCAGAAGGTCTTCCGCGATGCATCCCGCCGCACCTCACCAGAGCCCGCCCTCGTCAGAGGAATCGCCTTCCCCGAAGGCGCGCTCATCCGGCCGGGCCACTCAGCCGGGCGGTCCTTTCGACCCCATGCAACTCCTGACGTCGTTCCCCGAGGCTCTGCGCAAGCTGCATCCGCGGGACCTGGCCCGTAACCCCGTGCTCTTCGTCGTGGCCATCGGATCGGCGCTGACCACGGTCTCGGCCCTTGTCCACCCTTCCGTCTTCACCTGGGTGGTCAGCTGCTGGCTCTGGCTGACAGTGATCTTCGCCAACCTCGCGGAGGCCGTTGCCGAGGGACGGGGCAGGGCGCAGGCCGAGTCCCTGCGCAGGGCGCGCACCGACACGGTCGCGCTGCGACTGCGGGGATGGCACGTCGGCATGGATCTGGGGTGCGCGGAGACCGAGACGGTGGCCGCGACCGAGCTCGGGCTCTTCGACTTCGTCGTGGTCGGGGCCGGGGAGATGATCCCGGCGGACGGCGATGTGGTCGACGGCGTCGCGGCCGTCGACGAATCGGCGGTGACGGGCGAATCGGCTCCCGTCATCCGGGAGTCGGGCGGGGACCGCAGCGGTGTCACCGGGGGTACGACGGTGCTCTCCGACCGCATCGTCGTCCGGGTCACCTCGCGCCCCGGTCACTCGTTCCTGGACCGGATGATCGCCCTGGTGGAGGGCGCCTCCCGGCAGAAGACGCCGAATGAGATCGCGCTCAACATCCTGCTGGCCGCCCTGACGCTGGTGTTCGTGCTGGTGGTGGTCTCGGTGCAGCCGATGGCTTCGTACGCGAACGCGGCCCAGTCCACGACGGTCCTGGTCGCCCTCCTCGTCACCCTCATTCCGACCACCATCGGGGCTCTGCTCTCCGCGATCGGGATCGCCGGCATGGACCGGCTCGTCCAGCGCAATGTGCTCGCCATGTCGGGCCGTGCCGTGGAGGCGGCGGGGGATGTCGACACCCTGCTGCTCGACAAGACCGGCACGATCACCCTGGGCAACCGGGAGGCCGTGGGTTTCGTGCCGATGCCCGGTGTGGAGGAGACCCATCTCGCCGACGCCTCCCGGTTCGCCTCGCTGGCCGACGAGACACCCGAGGGCCGCTCCGTTGTCGTACTCGCGAAGGAGCGCCACGCGCTGCGTGAGCCCACCGGGGTGGACCTGAGCAGGGCCAGGTTCATCGGCTTCACTGCCAGGACCAGGATGAGCGGGGTCGACCTGCGCTGGGACAACGGGGCCGCGACCCACATCCGTAAAGGCGCCGTGACGCAGGTGATCGGCTGGGTGCGCTCCTACGGAGGGCATGTCCCCGACGAGGCGCTCCGGTACACCGAGTCCATCGCCGCCTCCGGAGGAACCCCTCTCGCGGTCGCGGTGCACGACGGGAACGGGCCGCGGATCCTCGGCCTGATCCATCTCAAGGACGTCGTCAAGGAAGGCATCGGCGAGCGTTTCGCCCAGCTGCGCCGCATGGGTATCCGCACCGTCATGATCACGGGTGACAACCCGCTGACCGCCAGGGCCATCGCCCGGGAGGCCGGGGTCGACGACTTCCTCGCCGAGGCCACCCCCGAGGACAAGCTCGCGCTGATCAAGCGGGAACAGGAGGGCGGGAAGCTCGTCGCGATGACCGGGGACGGGACCAACGACGCCCCGGCACTGGCACAGGCGGACGTCGGTGTCGCGATGAACACCGGGACCTCGGCCGCCAAGGAGGCCGGGAACATGGTCGATCTCGACTCCAACCCGACCAAGCTGATCGAGATCGTCGAGATCGGCAAGCAACTCCTCATAACCCGGGGCGCGTTGACGACGTTCTCCATCACGAACGACGTGGCGAAATACTTCGCGATCATTCCCGCGATGTTCGCCGGTACCTATCCCGGTCTCGACGCGCTGAACATCATGGGCCTGCACAGCCCGACCTCCGCCATCGCGTCGGCGATCATCTTCAACGCACTGATCATCGTGGCGCTCATCCCGCTCGCGCTGCGCGGCGTGCGCTACGTCCCGGCCTCCGCTCACGATCTGCTGCGTCGCAACCTCGCGCTCTACGGTCTGGGCGGGCTGGTCCTTCCCTTCGTCGGCATCAAACTGATCGACCTGGCGGTTTCCGGGATACCGGGGATCGGCTGACCACGCGCCTCGTTCCCCTTCGAGGTGTCAGCCACCAGGCCCTGCGAGCCCGGAATCCACCGGCGGCCACGAACCCGTGCTTCACAGGAACTCCTGCACGGCGGCGGGCAGCGACAGTGCCATGGTCAGGCCACCACCAGGGGTGTCCTCCGGCGTCAGGGTGCCGCCCATGGCCTCGGCCAGGCCCCGGGCGAGAGCGAGACCGAGCCCGACCCCGGTCGTGTTGTCGGTGTCGCCCAGCCGCTGGAAGGGTACGAAAGCCCGGTCACGCTCGGCGGCCGCCAGGCCGGGGCCGCGGTCGATGAAGCGGAACTCGACCCGGTCGGCCAGGGCGCTCGCGGTGATCACGACCGGCCGGCCGGCCGGGCTGTACCGGACGGCGTTTCCGACGACATTGGCGATGATGCGTTCCAGCAGGGGCGGGTCCGCCACGACGGGCGGCACTCCGTTGGGGATACGGACCGTCACACCGGCCGGGTCGCAGGGCAGCGAGTCCAGCGCCGCCGGAAGCACCTCGTCGAGAGTGGTGGGCCGCAGGTCGAGGGTGAGGGCCCCCGCCTGGAGCCGGCTCATGTCGAGCAGGTTGTCGACGAGCCGGTTCAGCCGGGCCATGGACTCCTCGGCCGTCGACAGCAGTTCGGACCGGTCCTCCTCGCTGAATTCGACCTCGGTGCTGCGCAGGGAACTGATGGCGGCCCAGCCGGCCGCCAGCGGGGTGCGCAGATCGTGGCTGACGGCGGCGAGCAGCGCCGTACGCATGCGGTCGGCCGCCCGCACGGGCTCGACCTCGGCGGCGGCCTCGACGAGACGCGCGCGCTCAAGGGCCGCGGCCACATGCGCGGTGAAGGCCGTCAGGACACGCAGTTCGGACGCGGGAAGGGTGCGGCCCCGCAGGACCAGATGAGCGTCCGGGCCGACCGGCAGGTTGACGGCGCCGCCGTCCGCCGCCGGCCGGTCGAGCAGCTCCACGGAGGCCATCGCGAAGGTTTCCCGCGTGCGTTCGAGCAGGACCGGCACCGCCTGGTCCCCGCGGACGATGGATCCCGCCAGCGAGGACAGCGTCTCCGCCTCGGCGGTGGCCCGGGCCGCCCGGCGCGACAGCCGCAGCGACCGGTCGACGATCGCGGCCACGGTGGCCGCGACGACCGCGAACACCAGGAGCGCGAGGATGTTGTTCGGCCCGGAGACCGTGAACTCACCGATCGGCGGTATGAACCAGTAGTTGAGCAGCAAGGACGCCGTCACCGATGCCACGAGTGCGGACACCACCCCGCCGACGCAGGCCACCCCGACCACCACCACGAGGAACAGCAGGGCCTCACTCGTCAGATTGAGGCTGCCCCTGCTGTTGTCCAGCAGGAAGGTCAGAGCCACCGGGAGTACAAGGCCCGACACCGGCCCTGCGACGAGTCGTGCGGTCGGCAGGGTGCGCCGCCGTGAAGGCAGCAGCCGGCCTCCGCCGACGCGCTCATGGGTCACCATGTGCACGTCGATGTCCTGCGACAGTTCGACGATCGTTTCGCCGATACCACGACCGGTGAGAAACCGCTCCAGGCGTCTTCGTCTGCTGGTGCCGACCACGAGCTGCGTGGCGTTCTCGGCCCGCGCGAACTCGGAGAGCGCGGCGGCCACGTCGTCACCCACGACGGAGTGGTAGCTGCCGCCGAGACTCTCCACCAGCGCCCGCTGGCGGGCCAGCGAAGCCGATGACGTACCGCCGGTCAGCCCGTTGCTGCGGATGATGTGCACGGCCAGCAGGTCACCGCCCGCGCTGCGGTCGGCGATCCGGGCCGCGCGGCGGATGAGGGTCTCCCCCTCGGCACCCCCGGTGAGCGCCACGACGACGCGTTCGCGCGTCTCCCAGACGCGGTCTATGCCCTGTTCGGAGCGGTACTTCTGCAGCGCCTCGTCTACCCGTCCGGCCACCCACAGCAGCGCCAGCTCCCGCAACGCGGTGAGGTTCCCCGGCCGGAAGTAGTTGGACAGCGCGGCGTCGATCTTCTCCGCCTCGTAGATGTTCCCGTGCGCCATCCGGCGGCGCAGCGCCTCGGCGGGCATGTCGACGAGTTCGATCTGATCGGCGCGGCGCACCACGTCGTCGGGAACGGTCTCCCTCTGCGGTACACCGGTGATCCTCTCGACGACATCGCTGAGGGACTCCAGGTGCTGGATATTCACCGTGGTGACGACGTCGATGCCGGCGCTCAGAAGCTGCTCGACCTCCTGCCAGCGCTTGGCGTACCGGCCGCCGGGCGGATTGGCATGGGCGAGTTCGTCGATGAGCGCCACCTGAGGACGCCTCCGCAGCACAGCGTCACCGTCCAACTCGGCGCGCCCGCCGCTCCGGTGCGCGCCCGCCGCGCGAGGGATGACCTCCAGCCCGTTGAGCCGCTCCTCGGTGAGAGGGCGCCGGTGGCATTCCACGAGGGCCGCCACGACATCGGTGCCCCGCCGCGCCCTGCGGTGTCCCTCGTCGAGCATCCGGTAGGTCTTGCCGACGCCGGGGGCCGCTCCGAGGAAGACCTTGAGTCTTCCCCGTCCCACTTCTGATTCCGTCACCGCAGGCGCCTCCTCGCGCCGCACGCGCGGCCGGTTGTGGGGGCGTTCCCGCGTGGCCGCGGCGACGGGTGCTGCTGATCAGGATCGGCCGTGGACGACGGTCGGGGGGCCCGGCACGGCAACCTTGACGCGACCCTGATCCTGGCCGCGGGGGAGGCGTCGTTCTCCGCCGGAGCTCCCGCACCGCCGCCCGCCGGCTCGTGATGTCCCCGGAGCCGGGGCACCCCCCCGGGCAGGCCCATGGCAGGCCGAACGGCGGGAACGGCCCGATCAGATCCCCGGCGGGAACGTGCCGCCCGGTGTCATGCCCGCCCGGCCCCCGGTGTCATACCCGCCCCGGCCACGGTGTCATGCCCGCCCCGGTCCCCGGCGCCCCTTGTCATTGATCTTCATCGTGTCCATGTCCGTCACCGTGGAGCGCAGCTCGCCGTGGCCGTAGCCCTGTTCCCTCAGCGCGGTCTGCGCCCGGTCCTCGGCGATGGCCCCCGCCATCTCCTCGCCGTCCGCCGCGTCGGAGACCACCACATAGCGGAAGCTGAAGTGCTTGAGCACGGCGTCGTACGTCAGGGAGCCGTCCTCGGTGAACCGCATCGCCGTCAGACCGTGCGCTTCCACCTCCGACAGCAGCCGGGCACGGGCGCTGTCCGTCAGCCCCTCCCAAGTGCCCCGGACGATCACCCGGTAGGTGTGCTGCGTGCCCATCCTGTTGCCTGCCCTCCGTCCGGAACCCTTGCGGACCGAAGGGTACGGCGGGCAGGCCGGGCGGGCCCAGGGAATTTCCCCCTGCCGGAAGGCCGGCGGAGGGCGTCCACTCCTTTTCCGAAGTCTGACGGCTCCGCCCCTGGCCGGGTCGGCGTCCAGCGTGTTCCATGGTCATCGGGGGCGCCCGGACCTGCGGCGGCCCGTGCGAGGGAGCGAGGTTGTCTTGGCCACGACCGTACGACGTGCCGTACTGACTCTGCCCGCGGCGCCACGGGGACCGGAGAATCCGCTGCCCGCCCTGCGGACGCTCGACGAACCGCATGCCGTCGACGAGCGCGAGCGGCCCGGACTGCCCAGGGACATGGCGCGCCAGCTCGGCCACGAGCCGCTGCGCACGGTCCTGCCGGTGCGCGTCCTCGACGGGTACGGGCGTGAGCGTACCCCCACCGGCCTCGACGCGATCGTCATCGAGAACGACCGGCTGCGCGCCACGGTGCTGCCCGGCCTCGGCGGCCGGCTGCACTCCCTGCACCACAAGCCGACGGGCCGCGAACTGGTCTACCGCAACCCTGTGTTCCAGCCCGCCGATTTCGCGCTCAACGGTGCCTGGTTCTCCGGCGGCATCGAATGGAACATCGGCGCCACCGGCCACACCACCCTCTCCTGCGCCCCCGTCCACGCGGCCGTGGTCCCGGCCCCGGACGGCGGCCGGATGGTCCGGCTCTGGGAGTGGGAGCGGCTGCGGGACCTGCCCTTCCAGGTGGACCTGTGGCTGCCCGACGACTCCGACTTCCTCCATGTCGGCGTACGGATACGCAACCCGCACGAGCACCCCGCGCCCGTCTACTGGTGGTCCAACATCGCCGTCCCCGAGAGCGAGGGCACCCGGATCCTGGCCCCGGCGGACGAGGCCTGGCACTTCGGGTACGAGCGGAGCCTGACCCGGGTTCCCGTCCCGGAGACCGGCGGCACCGACCGCACGTACCCGCTGCGCAGCGAGTACCCGGCCGACTACTTCTACGAGGTGCCCGACGGCGCCCGCCGCTGGATCGCCGCCCTGGACGGGGACGGCCGCGGACTGGTGCAGACCTCCACCGATCTGCTGCGCGGCCGCAAGCTCTTCCTCTGGGGCAGCGGCGCGGGCGGACGCCGCTGGCAGCAGTGGCTGACCGAACCCGGCACCGGCGGCTACGCCGAGATCCAGGCCGGTCTGGCCCGCACCCAGCTGGAGCACGTCCCCCTCGAACCCGGCGCCGAGTTCAGCTGGCTGGAGTCGTACGGACCGCTGTCCGCGGACCCCGCCGTCGTGCACGGCGACGACTGGGGAGCGGCCCGCGCCGAGACGGAGCGGCGGCTCGCGGACGCCCTGCCGCGCACCGATGTCGACGCGGCGTACGCGGCGTGGCTGCCGTTCGCCGACACCGAGCCGGCGGATGTCCTCGCCACCGGCTCCGGCTGGGGCGCCCTGGAGGTGAAGCGGGCCGGTCTCGATCTGCCCGGCACCCCCTTCGCCGAGTCCACCCTCGGCGAGGAGCAGGGCCCCTGGCTGGAGCTGCTGCACCAGGGCGCCCTGCCCCGGCCGCGCCGGGCGGGCCCGCCCGGACCCTCGCTGGTCTCCCCGCACTGGCGCGACATGCTGGAGACCGCGCCCGCGGACGCGCTCACCGAGTACCACCTCGGAATCGCCCAGTGGCACGCCGACGACCGCGCCCAGGCCGTCCGCAGCTGGGAACGCGGCCTCGCCCTCGCCACGTTCCGCTGGCCGCTGCTGCGCTGTCTCGCCGTCGCCGCCCAGGACAGCGGCCAGGCGGACCGCGCCGCCGGTCTCTACGCCGAGGCGTTCGAGGACCTCTGCGCGGAACGCCGTGACGACGAGTCCGCGTCCTGGGCCGCCGCTGCCACGGCGCTGGCCCGTGAGGCGATCGAGGCGCAGCTCGCCGCCGGGCGTCCGGCGGCGGCCCGCGAGGTGTGGGCAGCCCTGGACCCCGCCGTCCGCGAGCGCGGCAGGTTCCGGCTCCTCGACGCCCGCATCCTGGTCGCCCAGGGGGAGACCGGGGCGGCGCGGGCGCTCCTCGACGCCGGCTTCGAGGTCGCCGATCTGCGCGAGGGCGCCGAGATCCTGGGCGAACTGTGGGCCGCGGTCAGCGAGGAGCCGCTGCCGGACGCGTACAACTACCGGATGCGCCCGAAGAACTGAGCGTACGGAGCCCGGACGGCCGGGTCAGGCGGGTACGTTGCGGTCCACGTACTCGAAGACCGAACCGTCCGGGTGCAGTGCGATGAGATTGCGGCCCGCCGGGGTCGGGACCGGGCCCGCGACGATGTGCGCGCCGACGCGGGTCAGGGCCGCGTGTGCCTCGTCGACGTCCTTGACCGCGATGGTCGCGGTCACCTTGCGGAGGATCTCCAGCTCCGACTCCGGTCCGCTCATCAGCAGGAAGCAGCCGATCGCGGCGACCGAGACCCCGCCGCGCTCGAAGCGCAGCGCCGGAGTGCTCGTCAGGGTCTCGTAGAAGGCCACCGAGGCCTCCAGGTCGTCGACGCAGATGCGCAGAGTGGTTCCGATGATTTCCATGCGTACGAGGGTAGTTGGCGCCCCCGGGGCGTGTGATCAGTTCCGCGCGGCCGGACCGTGGCTTTCCGGTTCGCGGTCCGGCCTGACAGGCGCGGGCGTCAGGCGCGGCACAGCAGTTCGCCGTGCGGGACCATGAACCAGCCGTCGTCCTCGGCGCCCCATGCGTGCCAGGCCCCCGCGATCTCCGTCAACCGCTCCGCGCTCGCGTGGCCGCCCTCCACCGCCCGCCTCGCGTACGCCGAACCGGTGGTGCGGTCCGCCCACATGGCGCTCCACCAGGCGCGGGACTCCGGTGTGGCGAAGCACCAGGCCGCCGCGGTCGGGGTGATGTCGGTGAAGCCCGCCCGCCGGGCCCAGGAGACCAGCCGGCGGCCCGCGTCGGGCTCGCCCCCGTTGGCGCGCGCCGTACGGCGGTACACCTCCAGCCACTCGGTCAGGCCGGGTGCCTCGGGATACCAGGTCATCGCCGCGTAGTCGCTGTCGCGTACGGCGACGAGGCCGCCGGGCCGGCAGACCCGCCGCATCTCGCGCAGGGCCTGGACCGGATCGCCCACGTGCTGGAGCACCTGATGGGCGTGGACGACATCGAAGGAGTCGTCCGGGAAGTCCAGCGCGTGGACATCTGCGGCGGCGAACGTGACGTTGTCCAGACCGCGTTCGCGGACCGCCCCGGCGGCCTGCGCGAGGACGCCGGGCGAGCTGTCGACGGCGGTCACCGGTCCCGGGGCGACCAGCGCCGCCAGATCGGCGGTGATGGTCCCGGGGCCGCAGCCGACGTCCAGCACCGCCATGCCGGGGCGGAGTTCGCCGATGAGGTACGCCGCCGAATTGGCGGCGGTCCGCCAACGGTGCGAGCGCAGCACCGACTCGTGGTGGCCGTGGGTGTAGACAGCGGTCTCCTTCGGCATGGCCGTGCGTCCTCTCTCGATATTTCTTCCGGCGTTCTCTTCCGGGTGTTCTCTCCCGCGAGCGGTACGGCCACGGTACGCCGCGATGTCGAATATTGAGATAGCCGTCTTGCCATGCGGTCATCGGGGCCTGTGTCATACGGTCATCGGGCAGTAGACGGTGAGTGCTTCCGGCAGCTTGTCGATCATCAACTCCTTCCCGGAGTGCGACACTTCGCCGTCGTACGCATACGGGGTCCCCGGCGCCAGTCCGGCGATCCGCACCCGGTGGCGCCGTACCGCCGCGTGCATCGGAGAACGGGTCAGCGGTCCGGCGACCGCCGTCGCGAGCAGCCGCAGGCCGGGAGTCCGGCCGCCGTGGACCACCCTGATGTCCAGCAGGCCGTCCGCCAGGTTGTGCCGGCGCCCGGGGGCGGGGCCCACCCGCTGGAAGAGCCCGTTGCCCACGAACAGCAGCCACAAAGGCCGCCGCCTGCCCTGGAGTTCGGCCTCCAGGGGGCTCTGTCCGCGCAGCACTTCGAAGGCGGCGAGCACCCCGGCGGGCCAGCCCCCGATCCGGGGCGCCCAGCGCTCCCGGGTCCGTACCAGCTCCGGATAGACCCCCAGGCTGAACGCGTTGAGGAAGTAGCCGTCCGCCCCGTCGGGCCCCTCGGGACCGGGCCGGAACCGTCCCAGGTCCACCCGGACGGCAGCGCCCGAGGCGAGAGCGGCCGCCGTGTCGTCGACCGTCTCGATGCCCAGGTCGTAGGCGAAGTGGTTGAGCGTCCCGCCGGGGAAGACGGCGAGCGGGATGCCGTGCGTCGCCGCGACGGCCGCCGCCAGGTTCACCGTGCCGTCACCTCCGCAGACTCCCAGCGCGCTGCCCCGGCCCGCCGCCCCGTCCAGTGCCCCGGACAGCTCGCCGGGCGCGCACTCCACGACCTCGGCGAGCGGCAGGGCGTCGCGCACCAGCGACGCGGTCGCGGTCGCCGTGCCGGACTCCTCGTTGACCACGACGACGAGACCCTTGCCGGACACCAGCGCCGGAGCCGTCGCCGGCGGCCTCCCCGGCGGCGGCAGCTGTCCCCGGGTCGGTACGACTCCGCGCAGGGCGAAGGCGGCCCCCACACCGAGCGCCGCGCCGGCCAGCACATCGCCGGGATAGTGCACGCCCGTGTAGACGCGGGAGGCGGCCACGGCCACGGCGAGCGGCGCGACGACAGCACCCCAGCCCTTCGACTCCAGGGCGACCCCCGTGGCGAAGGCCGCCGCGGACGCCGCGTGACCGGAGGGGAAGGACGTGGTGAACGGCTGTCTCTTGAGCTGCCGCACCAGCGGGACCAGGTCCAGTACCGGCCGTTCCCTGCGCACCGCCCGCTTGCCGACGGTGTTGATCGCCGCCGAGGCGACGGCCAGCGAGGCGACCCCGCGCAACGCGGCCCGGCGCGCTCGGGCGCTGCCGCCCAGTGCCGCCATCGCGGCCGCCGCACCGAACCACAGCAGCCCGTGATCGGCGCCGCGGCTCAGCCGGGGCAGCACCGCGTCGCCGGCCGGCCAGCTGCGGGCGGCGACGTTCCGGAAGAGCGCGAGGTCACCGCTGTGCAGCAGCCCGCGCAGCCGGGCCGTCACGGGCGCGGGGACGGGGGAGCGGACGGGGGAGGAGGCGGGGAAGGGAAAGGACGAGGGGACGGAGGGCATGACGCGTGGTGAGGGCATGGGTCAGCGAATACCCGGCCCGGCCATGATGAATCGGCAGGCGCGCCGCGGCGAAGGTCACACCGGCGGCGGCCGCCCCCGCGGAGCCGGGCCGCGCAAGCGGATCCGTACGATGACCGGGCGTCGTACGCGTGTACAAGGGTGGGCGCGGAGCGGCCCGGACATCACCTGGAGCAGTCATGAACATCCGACCGGAAGTGGCCGTGCGCGAACAGGCGCAGCTCGGTGAAGGACCCACCTGGGACCCGGCGACCGGGCGGCTGATCTGGGTCGACATCCTCTCCTGCCGCGTCCACACCTACGACCCGGAGACCGGCCGGCGCACCGTCATGGCCACCGGGCAGCACGTCGGAGCGGCCAAGCCGCGCGCCGGTGGCGGCCTGGTCGTCAATCTGCGCGAGGGCATCGGGCGCTACGACGCGGACGGCACCTTCTCCTGGCTGTTCCACGACCCGGTCCCGGGACGGCGCGGCAACGACGCCGCCGTGGCACCGGACGGTTCCCTGTGGGCGGGCACCATGCGGGACGACGCGGCCGAGACCGGCGGCGGCCTCCACCGCGTCGCGCCCGACGGCACGGTGACGGACACGGTGGGTGCGGTGGCGTGCAGCAACGGCACCGGGTGGAGCCCGGACGGCCGGCTCATGTACTACATCGATACGCCCACCCTCCGGATCGACGTCCTGGACGTGGACGGGGAGCACGTGCGCGACCGCCGCCCGTTCGCGACGATCGAGCCCGGCGCGGGCGCCCCCGACGGGCTGACGGTCGATGCCGAGGGCTGTGTCTGGGTCGCGCTGTGGAACGGCTGGGCCCTGCGCCGCTACACCCCCGACGGCAGGCTGGAGCGCACGGTCGCCCTGCCGGTACCGCGCCCGACGTCCTGTGCGTTCGGTGGCCGGGACTTGCGCGACCTGTACATCACCTCCGCCCGGACCGGCTGCGACGCCCCGCCCCCGCTCTCCGGCTCGCTGCTGGTCCTGCCGGACGCGGGACTCGGTCTGCCGGGCACACCGTTCGCCGGCTGACCGGGGGACCGGCCGGCGTCGGCCGGTTCGCACAGCTGGACGGGCGCCGTGTCCCAAACCTCCGTATAAAGGGCCCTGAGGGCAGTGCGGGTACGCGGTGGGCAGGTACGCGGCAGGCACGGGTGCGCGGTACGTACGGCAGACCCGGAGCACGGACGTACGACGGTACGAAGCGGGCGTGACGCGGGCACGAGGTACGGACGGGGGCAGGAGCGGGCGGGGAACGCGGAGGCGGCGAGCGGAGGAGGGCCGGGATGCACGGGACCGGGAGTGCCGGGAGTACGGGGAGTACCGGGCGCGACGGAGGTGCCGGGAGCGGTGGGAACGGTGGGAACGGCGGGAGTACCGGGCGCGACGGAGGTGCCGGGAGCGCCGGAAGTGCCGGGCGTGACGGGCACGTGGCGCATCACGTGCGGGAGGACCACGGTCCCGTCCGGTTCGGTCCGCCCGCCCCCGACCCGGGCCTGCCGGTACTGCCCGAGCTGGCCGAGGTCCTGGCCGCCGCGGCGGACGGGGCCCGGCCCGAACCTCCCGGCGGCGGAACCGCACTGCGCGAGGCTGCCTGTGCCTACTGGGCCCGCCGCGGGCTGCGCGGCGGCCCCCAGCACGTCGCGGCCGCCCCCGGCGCTCAGTCCCTGCTCCTCGCGCTGATCGCCGCGCACGGCGGCGACGTCCTGATGCCGCGCCCCTGCCCCACCACCTGGATGCCGCAGGCGCGGCTGCTCGGCCGGCCCGCCTACCATGTGCCGACCCCGGCCGAATGCGGCGGCATCCCCGACCCGTACGCCCTGCTGGAGACCGTGCGCCGGGTACGGGCCGAGGGCGGCCGACCCCGGCTGCTGCTGCTCTCCGTGGCCGACGACCCGACCGCCACCGTCGCACCGCCCGAGCTGGTCAACGAGGCGTGCGAGGCCGCCGTCGCCGAGGGGCTGCACATCATCAGCGACGAGACCTGGCGCGACACCCTGCACCGGCCCCATGACACGGTCCTGCTGAGCCCCGCCGAGATGTTCCCCGGCGAGGTCACGGTGGTCAGCGACCTGGCCGGCGCGCTGACCCCGGCCGCCTGGCCCGTCGCGGTCGCCCGCTTCCCGGACACCGGGCGGGCCGCCGTACGCCACGCCCGTACCCTCGACATCCTCACCGCGCTGGGCGCACTGGTCGCGGGACCCGTCGCGCACGCGGCGGCCCACGCGCTGGGGGAGCCGGACTCCGTCACGGCCAGAATCCGGCAGACCGCGGAGCTCCAGGCCCGGGTCGCCGCCGCCGCGCACCGCGCCGTGCTCGCGTCGGGGGCGCTGGCCAGACCCCCGCAGGCGGGCCGTCATCTCTACGCCGACCTCGGCCCGCTCCGCTCCCGGCTGGCCACCCGGGGCGTCACGGACTCGATGGAGCTGGAGGAGTATCTGACGGGCCGCCTCGGAGCCCCGGCTCCCGGCGGACACCGCTTCGGCGACGAACTGGGCGCACTGCGGGTACGCCTGGGCACCGGGCCGCTGCTCGGAGCGACGCCGCAGGAGCAGCGGGAATCCCTCACCGCGGTGGAGCCCCTGAAACTTCCGCATGTGGCGAAGGCGCTGAGTGATTTCGCGGCGGCCTTCGACGAACTGAGATGAGCCCCGCCGGCGGGACCGCCCGGCCGGCCGGTCTCAGCTACCGCTCTTCGTCCGCAGCCTGCGCCACACCGCCGGGGCACCGCTGATCAGCAGCGTCAGCCCCACCGCCGCGACCACGCCCTGCCACGGTTCCGGAAAGAGCGAACCGCCCAGAATGCCGATCAGCTGGTACGTCGCCGCCCACGCCAGACACGCCGGTACGTCGCCCCGGGCGAACCGCCGCAGCGGCATCCGGCCGAGGAGGCAGGCCAGCATCACCGGTATCCGGCCGGCCGGCACCAGCCGGGACAGCACCAGCACCACCACACCGTGCTCGTCGAGCTTCCGCTGCGCCTGCGCCAGCCGCTCCGGAGCCGCCCGGCGGCTGATCGTCTCCAGCCACTTCGAACCGTTCCTGGAACGCACCCCGCGCTGCCCCAGCCAGTACAGGCAGATGTCCCCCAGGAACGCCGCGGACGACGCCACGACGAACACCACGAGCAGCGCGAACGGTGCCGTCTGATGGAAGGCCACCACCGCGGCCGAGCTCACCAGGGCCCCGGTCGGCACCACCGGAACCAGCGACCCCAGGGCCACCAGCAGGAACAACGAGGGATAGCCGACCACCTGCTGCGTCGACTCGGCCGGCAGCTCGCGCACGACCCCCTGGATCTCATGGATCACCGGCCGGCCTCCGGCCGTACCCGTTCGCCGTGCCCCAGCAGATGCACCGCGACCTTCGGGGCCACCCGCGCCGCCTGCCGGACGAACTCGTCGCCCGGCGAGTGGAACTCGTGCGGACGCACACCGTCCAGCCCGATCGGCCAGTACGTGCCGTAGTGGACCGGTACCGCCGCACTCGGCCCCAGCCGGGTCAGCGCCTCGGCGGCGCGGGCCGGATCCAGATGGCTGTGGCCGAGGTTCGGCCCCCAGCCGCCCACCGGCAGCAGCGCCACGTCCACCGGCCCCACGGCTTCGGCCATGGTGTCGAACAGCCCGGTGTCCCCGGCGAAGTACGTCCGTGCCTCACCCTCCACCACATAGCCGAGCGCGGGCACCCGGCGCGGGCCGAAGGGCAGCCGCCGCCCGTCGTGCAGCGCCGGAACCGCCCGTACGCGCACCTCGCCGACCCGGACGACATCCCCCGGCGCCACCTCGGTGATCCGGAACGCACGCATCCGGCGCAGCATCCGCAGACCGGGCACGGTGGCCACCGCTCCGCCGGGCACGATCAGCCGGCTGCCGGGAGCCAGCCGCGCGAGCGACGGCAGATGCAGGTGGTCGGAGTGCAGATGGGAGATCAGGACCACATCGGCCACCGTCGCCCGGGGCGGCGGAAGCTCGCCCCGGCGCCGGCGCAGATGTGCCAGACGCCGAACGAACAGCGGATCGGTCAGCACCCGCACCCCGGAGTCCTCGACCGTGCAGGTGGCATGACCCCACCAGGTGACCTCCACCGGCAGTCCCGCCTCCTCGCTCGTCGCCCCGGAGCCGCGGTGAACCGCGGCTCCGGGTACGAGCGTAAGCGCCGCGCGCCGGTGGCACGCCGGAGTGCGCCTTGTCGCCCGATTCCGCGGCGGTACGACCGGTTACGGACGGCTACCGACCGGGTAGGGTCGGCCCCCGGGATTCCACATACGGGGGGACCGTTCATGGGGGACGTACGGGTGGCGGCCATCGCCAGCCTCACACCGCTCGAGGAGCTCGACGGCGATCCGTTCCTCGTCGACACCCGCAGCCAGCACGCCATGTGCGCGCGCTGGGCGGCGGGGCACGGCTACGCCGTCACCCGGCAGCTGCGTGTCTACGGGCTCCGCTTCGACCACCGCGCCCTGTGGAGCGATGTCGAGGACGGTCAGGTCGAGCTGTTCGTGGCGCCCAACGACCGGGTGCTCGCACGGGCGGTCACCTCGGTGTCCGATTTCACCGCGGAGTGCGAGCGCCGGGGCGTGCGCCTGGAACTCGCCGGGCTGGACGAGCCGGACTACACGGCACGGTCGAAGGCCGGCGTCCACCGCAGGCTGTCCATGCCCACCGCCGGCTACGACGGCTGCTGATCACCCCGGGAGCGGCTGCGGTCCCGCTCCGCACTCCGGCTCCGCCGTCCGGGGGACCCGCTGTGAAAGGCTGGGTCCGGGTCCACGACGGACGGACCCGGACGTGAGGTGGAACGGCGTGGTTGACGGGCGATGGCGTACGGCAGGCAGCGCCCTGATGAGAGTGGTCGCGGTGTGGGCGGTGTCCACCCTGACGATGCTGGCGCTGGCCGGGATCCTGCCCGACTTCCAGCTCCAGTCCGACGACGGTGACAGCATCACCAAGACCGCGTTCACCGCGGCATGGGGCGCGGGCGCGTTCGGCCTGCTCTCCGCGCTGGTCTGGCCCGTCCTGGTCCGGGCCCTGCTCATCGTGCCCGCCCTGGTCCTCGGCATGCTGGTCTTCTTCCTCAACGGCTCCCTGCTGCTGATCGCCCTGCGGCTCATCCCGGACGGGCGCGGGGCGGCCGACCCCCAGACGGCGGTGGTCGTCGCCGCCGTCATGTCCGCCGTCGCCTCCGCGACCTCCACCGCGCTCGCGGTGCGGGACGACAACGCCTACCGGCGCAGGCTCTCCCGGCTCGCCGACCGGCGGCGCCGCCGCAGCGGCACGGCCGGCACCGCGGACGGCGGACGCGGCGGACCCCCCGGCATCGTCTTCCTCCAGCTCGACGGGGTCGGCCACGACGTTCTGACCAGGGCGGCGGCCGACGGGCTGATGCCGGCCGTCGCGGGCCGGCTCGCCGACGGATCCGGCCACCGGCTGACCCCGTGGCGCACCGACTGGTCCAGCCAGACCGGTGCCAGCCAGCTCGCCATCCTGCACGGCAGCAACCACGATGTGCCCGCCTTCCGCTGGTACGAGAAGGAGACGGGGACCGTTATGGTCTCCAGCCGACCGGCGAGCGCCCTCGACATGCAGCGCCGGGCCATAGCGCACACCCATGACGGCGGACTGCTCACCGTCGACGGCGCGAGCCGCGGCAACCTCTTCAGCGGCGGCGCCGACCAGCTCGCGCTCGTCCTGTCGATGGCCGCCCGGCGGGGCAAGGGCCGCCGGTCCCGCGCCGGGTACTTCGCGTACTTCTCCGATCCGGCCAACGCCGTCCGTACCGCGCTGTCCTTCGTCGCCGAGGTCGGCCGCGAGATAGGCCAGTCGACCCTGGCCCGGCTGCGCAAGGAGGCGCCCCGGATCAAGCGGGGCGGGCTCTACCCCTTCATCCGGGCCTTCGCCACCGTCGTCGAACGCGATGTGGTGGTCTCCGCCGTCATCGGCGACATGTTCGCCGGACGCACCGCCGTCTACGCCGACCTCGTGGCCTACGACGAGGTCGCCCATCACTCCGGGCCGCACAGCCGCGACGCGGACAAGGTCCTCGCCCGGCTCGACCGCTCCCTCGCTCTGATCACCAAGGTCGCCGAGCACACCCCGCGCACCTACCGGATCGTGCTGCTCTCCGACCACGGCCAGAGCCCGGGGGAGACCTTCGCCGGAATGTACGGGCTCACCCTCAAGGACCTGGTACGGGCGGGCTGCGGGCTGCCCGTACCGCGCCGGGCGCAGCGCACCCGCAGCGCCTCGGAGGCGCGCGACGCGGTCCGGATCGCGCTGCACCGACCCGTGGAGGAGAAGGAGGCCGAGCACCCGGCCAAGCTCTCCGACCCGATCGTGCTCGCCTCCGGAAACCTCGGACTGCTCTCCTTCCCCGACATCCCGGGCCGCGCTTCTCGCGAACAGCTCGACCGCCGCCACCCCGCGCTGCTCAGCACGCTGGCCAACCACCCGGGGATCGGATTCCTCCTCGTCCGCAGCGAGGAGCACGGCTCGGTGGTGCTGGGCCGGGGCGGGGCCGAGGTCCCGGTGCGGGAGCTGAAGGACGGTACGGGCCCGCTGGCCGGGTTCGCCCCGGGTGCGGCGGCCGCGGTGCGGCGCACCGACACCTTCCGGAACGTCGCGGACATCATGGTCAATTCGATGTACGACCCCAGCACCGGCTTCGTGCACGCCTTCGAGGAACAGATCGGCTCGCACGGCGGGCTCGGAGGCGAGCAGTCGCGCCCCTTCCTGCTGTGGCCGCGCGCCCTGACGGACCCGTTCGACATCGTCGCAGCGGAGGGCGAGGAGGGCGCGGAGAGCGGCAGCCGGGTGTCCGGGAGCGAGTTGGTGGGTGCCGAGACCGTCCACCGGGTACTGGCCCGCTGGCTGAGCGAACTCTCGGGGCCGCAGGTGCCGGTGAGCCCGGCGGGATTCGCCGGGGCGGAGCGGGCGGACGAGCCGTTCCCGGCCGACCGCGTACCGGCCGACCCCGCACCGGACACGCCCGTACCGGCCGACCCCGCACCGGACACGCCCGTACCGCACACACCCGTACCGGACACCGATGAGACGGTGCCGGGCAGTCCGGGCTGAGCTGTCCGCGGGGCGTTGTCAGTGGTGGGCGGCAGGATGGTGGCCATGACGAACTCAGCTGTTGTGCTCGCCGATGCCGCCGCCTACGCCGCCGCTGTCGAACAGGCGTCGCAGGCCGCCGCCGCGTATTACGCCACGGGCGAGAGCCCGCTCGACGACGACGCGTACGACCGGCTGGCACGCGGGATCGCCGCATATGAGGACGCGCACCCGGAGGAGGTGCTGGCGGCCTCGCCGACGGGCAAGGTCGCGGGCGGCGGGGCCGTCGGGGACATACCGCACACGGTCCCCATGCTGTCGCTGGACAACGTCTTCTCCGCCGAGCAGTTCGTCACCTGGACCGCCTCCCTGGAGCGGCGGATCGGCAGGCCGGTGGCCGCCTGGAGCGTGGAGCCCAAGCTCGACGGCCTCGCCGTCGCCGCCCGCTACCGGCAGGGGAGGCTCGACCGGCTGATCACCCGGGGCGACGGCACCGCGGGCGAGGACGTGTCGCACGCCATCGGCACGATCCTCGGCCTCCCCGAGCGGCTCGACGAAGCGGTCACCCTGGAGGTGCGCGGCGAGATCCTCATGACGGACGAGCAGTTCGAGCAGGCCAACGCCACGCGTACGGAACACGGCGGTGCCCCCTTCGCCAATCCGCGCAACGGGGCGGCGGGCACCCTGCGTGCCAAGGACCGGCCCTACCGTGTCGAGATGACCTTCTTCGCCTACGGTGCGCTCGCGCTGCCCGATTCCGGGGAGCTGACCGACACCCTGGCCGAACTGCCGCACAGCGAGGTCCTGTCGTACGTCGCCGGGCTCGGCGTGCACACGGCGGCGGACACGGACGTGGCGCCGCGCACGGTGAACACCGTCGAGGAAGTGCAGTCGGGAGTGGCCGGGATCGGCGCCCTGCGGGCCTCGCTGCCGTTCGGGATCGACGGCATCGTGATCAAGGCGGACCTCGCCGCCGACCAGCGCGAGGCCGGTTCCGGGACCAGGGCCCCGCGCTGGGCCATCGCGTACAAGCTCCCGGCCGTGGAGAAGGTCACCCGTCTGCTGGCCGTCGAGTGGAACGTGGGCCGCACCGGCATCATCGCGCCGCGCGCGGTGCTGGAACCGGTGGAGATCGACGGGTCGACCGTCAGCTACGCGACCCTGCACAACCCCGCCGACATCACCCGCCGCGACCTGCGCCTCGGGGACCAGGTGATGGTCTACAAGGCGGGCGACATCATTCCGCGCATCGAGGCACCGGTCGCGCATCTGCGGACCGGCGACGAGCAGAAGATCGAATTCCCCGGGAGCTGCCCGCAGTGCGGTTCCGAGATCGACACGAGCGAGCAGCGCTGGCGCTGCACCCGGGGCCGTGACTGCCGGCTGGTCGCCTCCGTGTCGTACGCCGCGGGCCGCGACCAGCTCGACATCGAGGGGCTGGGCGCCACCCGGGTCGTCCAGCTCGTCGACGCGGGCCTCGTCAGCGACTTCGCGGACCTGTTCATGCTGGAGCGGGAGCAGCTGCTGACCCTGGAGCGGATGGGCGAGACGTCCACCGACAATCTGCTGGCCGCCATCGAGACCGCCCGCAGCCGCCCGCTGTCCCGCGTCTTCTGCGCCTTGGGGGTACGGGGCACGGGGCGCTCCATGTCCCGCCGGATCGCCCGCTATTTCGCCACCATGGACCGGATCGTCGCCGCCGACACCGAGACGCTTCAGCTGGTCGACGGCATCGGCAAGGAGAAGGCCACCGGTGTGGTCGCGGAACTGGCCGAGCTGGCCCCGCTGATCGACAAGCTGGTCAGGGCGGGGGTCAACATGACGGAGCCCGGCGCCACGCCGCCGCCGGAGCCCGGGGCGGAGCAGGACGCCGGAGCGGACGCGGGCCCGGGGTCCCAGGCCGGTGAGGGTGCCGCGGACCTGCCCCTGGACGGGATGACCGTGGTGGTCACCGGTGCCATGACCGGCACCCTGGAGAAGCTGTCCCGCAATCAGATGAACGAGCTGATCGAGCGGGCCGGCGGCAAGTCCTCCTCCAGCGTCTCCAAGCGCACGAGCCTGCTGGTCGCCGGGGAGAAGGCCGGATCGAAGCGGAGCAAGGCGGAGGACCTGGGCGTCCGGATCGCGGCGCCGGAGGAGTTCGCGGAACTGATCGCCGCGTTCCTGGAGCAGGAGGCCTGATCAGGGAACCTTTGATTGGGCAAGGAAGTGGCTTTCCTTGCCGCGGTATTGCATAGTGAGGGATCGGTCATGCCTCGCTATCAGCGGGTCACATGGGTATGCGGACGGCTGTGGTGGCAGGCCGGGGGTGAGGGGCGATGCGTTCTTTGCGCGACGGACAGCGCTTCGTCCGGCCCGTCCACCGGGAAGGTCCGTCGATCCGGGCCCACCGGGAGCACCCCGTGCGTCCGGCACCCGGCGACCGGCCGCTCGCCGGGCGGGGCCTCGCGGTCGACCTCGGCAGCTCCCGGACCCGCGTGTGGGTTCCCGGACACGGGCTCGTGGCCGACCCCGTCCCGGACGACGGTTCCCGGCGGCCCGTGCGGCGCGGACGCATCGTCGACCCCGAGTCCTGCGGCCGGCTGCTCGGCCGGATCGCCGACGCGGCCCTCGGCCCGGACCGCAGTGACAGCGTGATCGTCCTGAGCCATCCGGTCCTCGCCGGAGCCGAACACCGTACCGAGGCACACCGGCTGCTCGCCGCGCTCGGCCCGACGAGAGTCCTCGTGCTGAACAGCGCCCGCGCCGCCGCCGCGTACGCCGGACCGCAGGACAGCGGGCCGCTGCTCGTCGTCGACATGGGCGCCGAACTGACCGAGGTGACGCTGCTCGTGAACGGCATGGTCGCCGACGCCCGGCAGGCCGAGACCGGACTCAGCGACCTGGACCCGGCGACCCTGCCGACGGCGCTCGTCCGCACCGTGCTCGACATGATCATGTCCATGTGGCGGCAGGACCGGCACGGCACCGTCCTCGGCGCCCTGCGCAAGGGCCCGGTGCTGGCCGGAGGCGGCGCGCTGCGCCCCGACATCACCGACCGGCTCGCCCTCCGGCTCGGGGTACGGCCCCGTCTCGCCGACGATCCGTCGACCACGGTCGTACGGGGCGCCGGGCTGATCCTCAGCTCCGTCCTCCGGCACGCCGCCACGCCGGCCGTCCTGCCCGGCCCTCCGAGGTGACCCCCCTCCCGGGGCCGCCCCGGGGCAGCGCACCCCCGCGGGGACGGCAGGCCGCACCGGCACGCGGGCGGCACACCCTGGCCCTGCTGCTCCTCGCCGTCCTCACCCTGATCGGCGGTGTGCCCGCGGCCGCCGGAGCGGCGCTCCCCGCCCGGGTCTTCTCCGGGCCGGCGCACGTCGCCGCCCACGCACCCGTCGCCTTCGCTCCCGCCCAGCACACCGACCGCACGGCACGCACCTGGCAGATCCACGACTCCCGCCGGGCCCGGCCGGCCGCGGCGCACGGACACGACATCCGTACGGCGGTGGCCACCGGACCGGACATCCGCGGCACCCGCACCGCGGCGACCACCGCCGACGAGCGCCCCCGGGCAGCGGTCACAGCCGCCCCGCATCCCCGGGCGGGCCTCCTGCGGGCCCAGGCGCCCAGCCATTCGCCTCCGCCCGCCCACAGCGTTCTGCCACCGCATGCGCCGGTCCTGCCCGTTCCGGGCACCCGCACGGTGTCCTTCACCCACGCCGCCTCCCGGGTACCCGAGGGAAGTCCGGCCACGCTCCCCGGTGTACGGGGTCCTCCCGGGGCGGCGTCCGGTCCCACGACCGGTCACCGGTCCCGTCCCACAGACCTGCCGTCCCGTCCTCGCTGAGGTGAGGGCGCAGGACGCCCCACCGGAGGATTTCCCATGTCTCGCGCCACCACGGTGCGAGCGGTACTGGCTGCCGCCGTGCTGCTCGTCTCCGTGTTCATCACGCTGACCATGTCACCCAGACTCGGCCTCGATCTCCAGGGCGGCACCCGTATGGTGCTCCAGGCCAAGGACTCCGGCACCACGAAAGCGGACCGGGAGAGCACCGACCGCACCCTGGAGGTGCTGCGGCAGCGCATCGACTCCCTCGGCGTCTCCGAACCGACCCTGACCCGTTCCGGCGAGGACCGGATCATCGTCGAACTCCCCGACGTGCAGGACCCGCGCCAGGCCGCCGAGGTGATCGGCAAGACCGCCCAGCTGACCTTCCACCCCGTACAGGGACCGGGCGTCGCGCCGGACGCGGAAGCACCGGAGGAGAAGGACACCCCCGACGCACCGGACACCCCCGACGCACCGGAGAAGAAGGACACCCCCGGCGGCGAAACCCTGACGCTCTCCGACGAGCAGGGCCGTTCCCTGGCGCTGGGCCCCGAGCGGCTCTCCGGCGCGGGGGTCAAGGACGCCACCGCCGCCTTCGACGCCCAGAGCGGCGCCGGATGGACCGTGTCGCTCGACTTCGAGAAGGACGCGGGCCGGGACTGGAAGCGGCTGACCGGCGAGGCCGCCTGTCACCCCGCCCAGGACGAGCGGCGCCGGGTCGCCATCGTCCTGGACCAGAAGGTGATCTCCTCGCCGCAGGTCGACCCGTCGGTCGGCTGCAACGTCGGGCTTCCGTCCGGGAACACCCAGATCACGGGCTCCTTCAGCGCCGACGAGGCCCGTGACCTGGCCCTGCTCATCAAGGGCGGCGCGCTGCCCGTACCCGTCGAGATCGTCGAACAGCGGACCGTCGGCCCGACCCTCGGCGCCGAGGCCATCGAGGCGAGCGCCAAGGCGGCGCTGATCGGAGCGGCCGCCACCGCGCTGTTCATCACCTGCGTCTACCGGCTCTTCGGAGCCCTCGCCGCCGTGGCCCTCGCCGCCTACGGGGTGATCTCGTATGCCGCCCTGGTCGCGCTCGGCGTCACCCTCACCCTCCCCGGGCTCGCCGGATTCGTCCTCGCCATCGGGATGGCCGTCGACGCGAACGTCCTGGTCTTCGAACGCGCCCGGGAGGAGAGCGCGCTACGGCCGAACCGTTCCCTGCCGTCCGCGCTCACCGCCGGATTCCGCAACGCCTGGAGCGCGGTCGCCGATTCCAATGTGACCACGCTGATCGCCGCGGGGCTCCTCTTCTTCCTCGGCTCGGGCCCGGTCAAGGGCTTCGGTGTCACCCTGGCCATCGGAGTGCTCGCCTCGATGTTCTCCGCGCTCGTCATCGCCCGCGCGCTCACCGAGATCGCGGCGGGCTCCCGGTTCGTCAGCACCTACCCGGGGGTCAACGGCATCGCCCGGCCCGGCCGGGTACGGACCTGGCTGACCCGCCGTGATCCGCGGCTGTTCCGCTCGCCCCGCCGCTGGCTGCTGTTCTCCACGGCGCTGGTCGCCGTCGCCGTGCTCGGCATCACGGTGCGCGGCGTCAACCTCGGCGTCGAGTTCACCGGCGGCCGCCTCATCGAGTACTCCACCAGCCGCCCCGTCGACGTGGACACGGCCCGCGACACCCTGGCCGCCGCGGGCTTCGGCGACGCCGAGGTCACCACCGCGGGGGCGGGCGACCTCTCCGTACGCACCGGGAAGCTCGACAACGACGGGGAGCACGCACTGCGCTCCGCCCTGGCCGCCGAGGGCGGCGAGACCACCAAGGTGCGCGACGAACTGATCGGGCCCAGCCTCGGCGACGAGCTGCGGCGCAACGCCCTGATTGCCCTCGCCGTCGCCGTGTTCGTCCAACTCGCCTATCTGGCGGTCCGGTTCCGCTGGACGTTCGCCGTGGCCTCGGTCGGCGCGCTCGTCCACGACGTGATCGTGCTGGTCGGCGCCTTCGCCTGGCTGGGGCGTCCGGTCGACGGCATCTTCCTGGCCGCGCTGCTCACCGTCATCGGCTACTCGGTCAACGACTCGGTGGTGGTCTTCGACCGGGTGCGGGAACTGTGGGCCAGAAGTCCGCGCTCACCGCTGGCCACCGTCGCCGAACGGGCGGTCCTGCAGACCGTTCCCAGAACCGTGAACACCGGTATGGGCGCCCTGTTCATCCTGGCCGCGCTCGCCGTACTGGGCGGCGACTCGCTCGCCGACTTCGCGCTCGCCCTCCTCATCGGCGTCTGCGTGGGGACGTACTCCTCGGTGCTCACCGCCGTGCCGGGCGCGATCGTGCTGGAGAGGAGCAGCAAGGCACCGCCGCCGGCCCGGTCCAAGGGCCGGCGGACCGCGCCGGCCAAACGCCGCGACCCGCTGGACAACGGAGCCAGGGTCTGACCCCCGCGCCGCCCCCGCCGCGATGCGGGGGCGGCGCGCGTCGGTGGCCACGAACCGCAGGCACAACACGGCACAATCCGGACCACACCCGGTGATCGGAGCGTGCCCATGGCTGTCGTCCTGCGCGAGGCGTGGTCCACCGTCGTGCCGGACCCGGACAGCCGGCACGGCCCCCTGCCGCCCCTGATGCTCGCCCTGACCTTCGTCACCGGGCTCGTCGACGCGGTCAGCTATCTCCTGCTGGGCCGGGTCTTCGTCGCCAACATGACCGGCAACGTGGTCTTCTCCGGCTTCGCCCTCGCCGGAGCCCCCGGCTTCTCCCTGGCCGCCTCCCTGGTGGCACTGGCCGCCTTCGCCTCCGGGGCACTGACCGGGGGTCTGATCGTCCACCGCACCGGCGCCCGCACCCACCGGGGCCGGATGCTCCAGTACGCGCTGCTCGCCGAGACCGTGTTCGTGACGGCCGCGCTGGTCGTCACCCTGATCTCCGGCACGCCGTACTCCGGAGGGGTCAGGTTCACGCTCATCGTGCTGCTCGGCCTCGGGCTCGGTGTGCAGAACGCGGCCTCCCGCGCCCTCGCCGTACCCGACCTCACCACCACCGTGCTGACGCTCACCCTCACGGGCGTCGCCTCGGACAGCCGCCTGGCCGGGGGCGGCGGGAGCCGTGCCGGGCGGCGGGTCATGTCGGCCGCCGCGATGCTGCTCGGGGCGCTGGCCGGAGGCGCGGCCGTCCTGAACGGCCGGCCGACGCTGCCGCTCCTGCTGGTGGTGGCCGTCCTGGCCGTCGCGAGCGCGGCCGCCGCACTCCTGGCCCGCAGCGGGGCACCCTGGACCGAGCCGTCCGGGAAGTGAGACGTGTACGGGCCGGCCTTCAGAGGCTCATGGAGCGCAGATACCCGGCGGTCTCCCGGTCGGCGGGCAGGAACGTCTCGATGGCCAGCTCCGCAACCGTCACATCCATCGGTGTGTTGAACGTCGCGATGGAGGCGACGAACGACAGCACCCGCCCCTCGTGCGCGATCCGCAGCGTCAGCGCGAACGGCGTGGGTGCGTCCCTCGCCGGCCGGCCGGCGGGCCCGCCCGCGCCCCGCTCGCCCGGCCACGGCCCGCCGGCCGCCACGGGCGGGGGATACGCGGCGACCTCCTCGTACAGCGCACGCAGCCGCGACGACCGGGCCAGGGCGATCTGACGCTCCATCTGCGCCAGCAGATCCGCCCGCCACTCCGGAAGATTCAGGATGCGCGGGGCGAGACCCTCCGGATGCAGGGTGATCCGCATGGCGTTCAGCGGCGGCGCGAGCAGGTGCTCGGCCACCCCGGCCAGCAGCAGCGAACTGCCCCGGTTGGCGGCCACCACGGTGTAGGTACCGTCCACGACGAGCGCCGGAAACGGGTCGTAGCCATGCAGCAGCCGCTCCATGCCCTCGCGCAGGGCGTCCATCGACGGGTCCTCCAGCGGGGTCTCCCTGTACCGCGGCGCGTATCCGGCGACCACGAGCAGGGCATTGCGTTCCCGTACGGGAACGTCGAGCTGCTCGGCCAGCCGCAGGACCATCTCCTCGCTGGGCCGGGAGCGGCCCGTCTCGATGAACGAGATGTGCCGGGCCGAGGAGTCCGCGCGCAGGGCCAGTTCAAGCTGGCTGATCCGCCGCCGCTCCCGCCAGTGGCGCAGCAGCGGCCCCACTTCCGTGTCACGTGCGGCAGTCGTCATACGCAGACCGTAACGTCACTGGCACCACTGGTCCGTATCCGGTCCACCCGGTCCACCCGGTCCACCGGACCCATCCGATCCACTCCGTGACGCAGGGAGCCGTGCCATGTCCGCAGAACCGCTGTCGCCCGCCGAGATCGGGTCCAGGCTGGGCGCGCTGCCCGGCTGGGCCCTGGAAGGGGACCGGATCACCCGTACCTACCGGCTGCCCTCGCACTTCGCCGCCGCCGCCCTGACCGTCCATGTCGCGCAGATCCAGGAGGAGCTGGGGCACCACTCGGATCTCACGCTCGGCTACAACACCGTCGCCCTGTCCGTGCACACCCATGACGCGGGCGGCGCGATCACGGAGAAGGACCTGGCGCTCGCCGCGCGGGTGACGGCCGCCGCTCCCGCGCACGGCGCGGAATGACGCGCGGACGGCGGCACACGTCATCACTCCGGCGGCACCGTGCTCATGAGGCCGGCGGCTGCACACCTCATGAGCCCGGCGCGGCCGTCGCTCAGGGGGTCACCACGCCGAACCGCGGATGCGCGGCGAGCCACGCCTCGTAACTGGGACTGCGCGACACCGCCTCGGCGTACGCCGAGCGGGCCAGCCCGCTCACCGCGCCCGCCGCGGCGTCCGCGGCGGGCGAGCGCGGATGCCAGCCCAGCAGATGGCGCCAGCTCAGCGGCGACCCGGCGATCGGCCGGGTCACCAGGCCGGGCGTCGGCGGGAACGTCGCCCGGCACAGCCCGACCGCCCGGCCCACCTGAACCAGATGGACGACCGAGACGGTGTCCGTCTCGAACACCGAGACGGGCGTGAAGCCCGTCCGGGCGCAGGCGGCGGCGAAACAGTCCGCGAAACAGCCGTCACCCGGCACATTGGCCCAGGACTCGTCCGCGAGCGCGGCCAGGCTCAGTTCCGGTTCGCCCGCCAGCGGGTGCTCCTCCGGCAGCATCACGAACACCGGGTCGACGCCGACGACCTGCCAGACCAGCCGGTCCGCCATCGGCGGTGCGCTCTCGCCGCAGGTGCCGATCAGCGCGAAGTCCAGCCGTCCGTCGATCACGAGCGAGGCGATCTCCGTCACCGACCACGCGGTGTACGTGGACACCGGCGCGGTGGGGTGCGCCGCGGCCAGCCGGTCGACGAGACCGCCGAGCAGGGGACCGTGCGTCCCGCCGAGCCGGAACCGGTCCATGGCCCCCGTGGCGTTCGCGAACCGGACCGCCTCCGCCTGGAGCTCACTGACCGCGGGCAGCACCACCCGGGCCCGTTCGAGCACCAGCTCCCCGAGAGGGGTCGGCCGGGCGCCCGTATGGTCCCGCTCGAACAGCGCGCCGCCGAGAGCCTTCTCGATCCGCCGCAGCTGAGCGCTCAGCGCGGGCTGGGCAAGCCCGAGAGCGCCGGCGGCCTTGGTCAGGCTGCCGGTGTCGGCGATGGCACGTACGGTTCTCAGATGGCGCAACTCCAGCTCCATAACGGCAAGTTATGGGTCCGGGGACCCACCGGCAATATCTGTGCCCACAACCGCCCGGAACCCGACCATGGCCTACGGGCGGCGAATTGCCGAAACAGCAACATTATTTTGGCCCGATGGGCAATCCTTGGGGAAGCTGGCCCCATGACCAATCATGTCGGGCACGGCCACCACACCCAGTCGCACACCCCGTCCCACGCGCACGGGCACTCACACGCACCGTCATCATCCGGGCACATACACGGTACGACCGACTTCGACTGGGACGCGATGGGCCCCAGGCTGGAGCGGGAGGCCGAGCTCAGCAGTGCGCAGTACGAGGAGGCGGCCCGCTGGATCGCGGGCCTGCCCGACGCGCCCGAGGTGCGCCGCGTCCTCGACATCGGCAGCGGTCCCGGAGTGGTGACCTGCCTGCTGGCCGAGGTGTTCCCCGGGGCGGAGGTCGTCGCCGTGGACGCCACCCCGGCCCTTCTGGAACGGACGGCCGCCCGCGCCGGGCGCCTGGGGCTCGGCGACCGCGTCCGTACCCTGGAGGCCGAACTCCCCGAAGGGATCTCCCGGTTGGGCGAGGCCGATCTGATCTGGGCGGGCAACTCCCTGCACCACATGGGTGACCAGCGCGGTGTTCTGGCCGGCTTTGCCGAGCACCTGCGCCCCGGCGGCATGGTCGCGCTCGTCGAGGGCGGACTGCCGACCCGCCGGCTGCCCCGTGACACCGGCATCGGGCGGCCCGGTCTGGAGGCCCGGCTGGACGCGGTCGCCTCCGCATGGTTCCAGACGATGCGGTCCGAGCTGCCGGCGGCCAAGCACGAGACCGAGGACTGGAACGCCCTGTTCAGCGCGGCGGGACTGACTCCCCGGGGCACCCGCAGCTTCCTGCTCGACCTGACCGCCCCGCTCTCCGACGCGGCTCGTGAATACGTCGTCGAGACCTTCGTCCGGGCCCGCGAGGCGTACGCCGACCTGCTCGACGCCGACGACATCGCCGTGCTCGACAGGCTGCTCGACCCCGAGGACCCGGCCGGTCTGCACCTGCGGCCCGATGTCTATCTGCTCACCGCCCGCACGGTGCAGCTGGCGCGCCGCGACTGAACGCCCCGGGTGTCCCGGCTGTGGCGCCTCACGGCGCCACAGCCTCCAGACGCCACCACTGGGAGGGGGAGTCGGTGTCCTCCCACTGCTGGATCCTGCCCCCGGCCTCCGTCGAACCGTCGGCGACCTCCAGAACGAGCCCGCTGATGAAACTGACCAGGGTGACCGTGCCCGGGGCCTCCGGATGCTGTTCGATCAGCCATTCCTGGGCGCCGAAGTTGTTGGCCTTCCACTGCTGGACGGTGGCACCGTTCTCCGTGGAGGCGTTGGCGACGTCCAGCCGCTTGCCGCTGTGCGCGTTGACCAGGTGGTAGAGGGCGGCACCCTCGTGCACCGGCGACAGCTGCCAGTGCTGCGCCGCCGACCCGCTCTCCTCGCCCTGCCGCACCGGGGCGCCGCTGCCCTTGGCCGCCCCGTACACCTCCAGCAGCAGCCCGCTGCAGATGTTGCGCAGGCGGTACAGGCCGGCTTCGACGACGGGGGCGCTGTCCCTGCTCATGCTCTGGTCTCCTTCGGGCGGTGCTGCGGGTGAGGGTGGCGGGGGCGGACAGGGGCGCGAGTCCGCGGGGAACAGCGGCGCCCCCACCGGCAGTGGCACGGTGGGGGCGACGGACGGACGGCCGCAGAGGCGTGGTCCGGGAGCCGGTGGAAACGGGCGCGGCTCAGGCGCCGACGTTGAACTCCGCCGGGTTCGGTCCGAGACGCTTGCCCTCGTCCAGGGCGGCGAACGCGGCGAGGTCGTCCGCGTCCAGCTCGAAGCCGAACACGTCCAGGTTCTCCGCGATCCGCGACGGTGTCACGGACTTCGGGATCACCACGTTGCCCAGCTGGAGGTGCCAGCGGAGCACCGCCTGGGCGGGCGTACGGCCGTGCTTCCGCGCGACGGCGACGACCGTCGGGACGTCCAGGAGGCCCTTGCCCTGGCCCAGCGGCGACCAGGCCTCGGTGGCGATGCCGTG
This sequence comes from Streptomyces sp. NPDC079020, assembly GCF_044542225.1. Classification (NCBI taxonomy): domain Bacteria; kingdom Bacillati; phylum Actinomycetota; class Actinomycetes; order Kitasatosporales; family Streptomycetaceae; genus Streptomyces; species Streptomyces sp. NPDC079020. The sequence goes on along the minus strand of NZ_JBITUB010000007.1, from coordinate 330,686 downwards.
CTCGGCGTGCAGAGCGCGGGACTCGCTCTGCTGGAGCTGCGGGTGGAGCTCGATCTGGTTGAGCACCGGGACCACGGAGGTCTCACCGAGCAGACGCTCAAGGTGCTCGGGCAGGAAGTTCGACACACCGATCGACTTCGCGCGTCCCTCGGCCCGGATCTTCTCCAGGGCCTTGTACGTGTCGACGTAGCGGTCCGCGGCGGGCACCGGCCAGTGGATCAGATACAGGTCGACGTAGTCCAGGCCCAGCCGGTCGAGCGAGGCGTCGAACGCGCGCAGCGCCGCGTCGTGGCCCTGGTCGCCGTTCCACAGCTTGGTGGTGACGAAGAGCTCGTCGCGGGCGACCCCGGAGGCGGCGATGGCCTTGCCCGTACCCGCCTCGTTCTCGTAGACGGCGGCGGTGTCGATGCTCCGGTACCCGGACTCGATGGCCGTCGCGACCGCCTTCTCGGCCTCGTCGTCCGGCACCTGCCAGACACCGAAACCGAGCTGAGGCATTTCGAGGCCGTTGTTGAGGGTGATGGAGGGGACCTGGCTCACGAGCGGTCGATCCTTACGTCGTCGGTGCTTTCTCCCCACGACAACGATCAGCGCACCCGAACCATTCCCCGCCCGGCCCGCGGGTCCCCGTCCGTGATCGCCGGGGAGACGCCACAGAGCCGCCGGGGAAGCCTCCGCTGACCGCCGGGGGACCGTCAGTGGTAGAGGGCGTCCACCTCGACCGCGTACGCCGTCTCGATCGCCTTGCGCTTCAGCTTCAGCGAGGGGGTCAGCAGCCCGTGCTCCTCGGTGAACGGGTGCGCCAGGATCCGGAACGTACGGATCGACTCCGCCTGGGACACCGCCGTGTTCGCGGCCACCACGGCCCGGCGCACCTCCATCTCCAGGTCCGGGTCCCGCACCAGTTCGTTGCCGGTCAGCGGGTCGCGGCCCTGCATGGCGAGCCAGTGGTCCACCGCCTCCTGGTCCACGGTCACCAGCGCCGCGATGTAGGGCCGGTCGTTGCCGACGACGATGCACTGCGCGACCAGCGGGTGCGCCCGTACCCGCTCCTCCAGACCGGCCGGGGACACGCTCTTGCCGCCCGATGTCACCAGGATCTCCTTCTTCCGCCCGGTGATCGTCAGATAACCGTCCGCGTCCAGCGCGCCGATGTCCCCCGTGGCGAGCCAGCCGTCGTTCAGCACGGCCCGGGTGGAGTCCGGATCGCCCAGGTAGCCGGAGAAGACATGGGCGCCGTGCAGCCACACCTCACCGTCCTCCGCGATGTGCACCGTGGTGCCGGGAATGGGCTGTCCGACCGTGCCGTACCGGGTGCGCTCGGGCGGGTTGGCCGTCGCCGCCGCACTCGACTCGGTGAGGCCGTACCCCTCGAAGACCGTGACGCCCGCACCCTCGAAGAACAGCCCGAGCCTGCGCTCCATGCCCGAGCCGCCCGACATGGCGTGCCGCATCCGGCCGCCCAGGGCCTCGCGGACCTTCCTGTAGACGACCTTGTCGAAGAACTGGTGCTGCATCCGCAGTCCGGCGGAGGGTCCCGGTCCGGTCCCGAACGCCCGCTCCTCCATCGCCTCGGCGTACTTCACCGCGATCTCGACGGCCTTGTCGAACGGCCCGCTCCGGCCCTCCGCCTCCGCCCTGCGCCGGACACCGTGGAAGACCTTCTCGAAGATGTACGGCACGGCCAGGACGAACGTCGGCCGGAACGTCATCAGGTCCGGCATCAGCGCCCGCGCGGAGAGCTCCGGCTGATGGCCCAGCTTCACCCGGCCCCGGACCGCCGCGATCTCCACCATGCGGCCGAAGACATGGGCCAGCGGCAGGAAGAGGAGGGTGGAGACCTCGTCGCCGGGCCTGGAGTGGAAGACCGGCTCCCAGCGGCTGACCATGGTGTCGGCCTCGAACATGAAGTTGGCGTGGGTGATCACGCACCCCTTGGGGCGGCCCGTCGTGCCGGAGGTGTAGATCACGGTGGCCACGGAATCGGGCGTCACCGCCCTGCGGTGGCGGTGGACCACCTCGTCGCCGATCGCCGCGCCGGCCTCCGCCAGCTCGCTCACCGCGCCGGCGTCCAGCTGCCACAGCCGCTTGAGACGCGGCAGTCTGTCGATGACCGAACCGACCGTCATCGCGTGGTCCTCGTGCTCGACCATCACCGCCGCCACCTCGGCGTCATGGAGCATCCACAGGACCTGCTCGGCCGACGACGTGGGATAGACGGGCACGGACTGGGCGCCGATCGACCAGAGCGCGTAGTCGAAGAGTGTCCACTCGTAGCGCGTACGGGACATCAGGGCGACCCGGTCGCCGAACCGGACGCCGTGGGCGATCAGCCCCTTGGCCAGCGCCAGCACCTCGTCGCGGAAGTCCGCGGCGGTGACATCGCGCCACTGTCCGGAGGCGTCCTTGCGGCCGAGGGCGACCCGGTGCGGGTCGTCCTCCGCGTACGCGAAGACCGCATCGGCGAGACCGCCGGCAAGAGGCGCCGCCGTCATGGGTGGGACAGTGAACTCACGCAAATGACCTGCTCCTCAGCGCTCCGCACAGCGCCGCGACGCTACCCCAAGGAACGCGCCCGCGGGAGGGGCAGATGTCTCCGTAAAACATGCCATCTGTACAGGCCGGTCGTCGAAATCCGGCCAGATGGGCAAGGCTCGGGCGTACTTCTGAGCACGGAGTAAGTGACCGGCGCCGGAATCTCCACCGAATCTGAACGCGGCGATCACTCCCGCTCTACGCCGGTACGGGGACGTTGCTCCGGGCCTGTCCACGCCTGTCCGGCCCACTGCTTCGGCTCCCTCGGGCCCTCACGCTCCCTCACGCGCGCTCGGTACGCGGGCTTCCCCGGCCCTCGCGCGCCCGCGGGTCCCTCAGCTCAGCCCGCATACCGGCCGCCCTACCCTCCCCGGCCCTCGCGCGCCCGCGGGTCCCTCACCCGCCCTCGCGGCCGCCGAGCCCGCGGTGCAGCCGGTCGCCGCCCGCCAGGATCGCCGCCGCCAGCGCGTCCGCCGCCTCCTGCGCGGCGTCCCGGCGGCGGCCGTGCAGCAGGACGAAGTCGACATCGCCCAGCTCCGGCAGCCCCGCCCTGGCCGGTACCGGGACCAGTCCCGGCGGGATCAGTCCCCGGGTGTGGGCCATCACCCCGAGGCCGGCGCGGGCCGCCGCGATCAGCCCGCTCAGGCTCGTACTCGTACACGCGATCCGCCAGGACCGGCCGTGCTCCTCCAGGACCTCCAGGGCGCGGGCCCGGGTGATGCCCGGCGGCGGGAAGACGATCAGCGGAACCGGGCGTTCGGGGTCGACCCTCAGCTGCGGGGCACCGATCCAGGTCAGTGCGTCCTGCCAGACCAGCTCGCCGTGCGTGTCACCGGCGCGCCGCTTGGCCAGCACCAGGTCCAGGCGCCCCGCCGCCAGCTGCCGGTGCAGCGTCCCGGACAGCTCCACGGTCAGCTCCAGTTCGACCTCCGGGTGCTCGCGGCGGAAGGACTCCAGGATCTCCGGCAGCCGGGTCAGGACGAAGTCCTCGGAGGCGCCGAAACGCAGCCTGCCGCGCAGCCGGGTGCCGGTGAAGAAGGCCGCGGCCCGCTCGTGCGCCTGAAGGATCGTCCGGGCGAAGCCGAGCATCGCCTCGCCGTCCTCGGTGAGATCGACCCGGTGCGTGTCGCGGGCGAACAGCTGCCGTCCCGTCGCCTCCTCCAGGCGGCGCACATGCTGGCTCACCGTGGACTGCCGTACGCCGAGCCTGCGGGCGGCCTGGGTGAAGCTCAGCGTCTGGGCGACGGCGAGGAACGTACGGAGCTGGGCGGGGTCGTACATGGGTGCCACGCTATCGCGAACCGTGATGACAGTAAGAGCGGTATGCCGGATTCCCGATGGCGATGATCAAGAGCAGGATGGAGAGGGCACGACCTGACCGAGAGACACGTGGAGCACATGAGCCGCCGCACCCTGAAGCTGCCGTCCTGGCTGCCGATCGACCTGTACATACTCGCGCTGATCGGCACGGTGGTGCTCGCGGCGCTGCTGCCCGCGTCGGGCCGGGCCGCCGATGTGGCCGGCGGGGCCTCCACCGGAGCGGTGGCCCTGCTCTTCTTCCTCTACGGGGCCCGCCTCTCGACCCGCGAGGCGCTCGACGGCCTGCGGCACTGGCGGCTCCACCTCACCGTCCTGATCTGCACCTTCGTCGCCTTTCCCTTGCTGGGGATGGCGAGCAGGGGCCTGGTCCCGTATGTGCTGACCCCGCAGCTCCAGGCCGGATTCCTCTTCCTGTGCCTGGTGCCGTCCACCATCCAGTCCTCGATCGCCTTCACCTCGATGGCCAGGGGCAACGTGCCCGCGGCGATCTGTGCGGGGTCCTTCTCCAGCATCGCCGGGATCTTCCTCACCCCGCTGCTCGCCGCACTGCTGCTCGGCGGCACCGGAGGCGGATTCTCGGCCGACTCGCTGCTGAAGATCGTCCTTCAGCTGCTCGTGCCCTTCATCGCCGGACAGCTGACGCGCCGCTGGATCAGTGGCTTTCTCGTCCGGCACAAGAAGGTCCTCGGCCTTGTCGACCGCGGCTCGATCCTGCTGGTCGTGTACACCGCGTTCAGCGAGGGCATGGTCGCCGGTGTGTGGCACCAGGTGACACCGGCCCGGCTCGGGGCGCTGCTGGCCGCCGAAGCGGTGCTGCTGGCCCTGATGCTCTCGCTGACCTGGTGCGGGGCGAAGCGGCTCGGCTTCGACCGGGGGGACCGGATCGCCATCCAGTTCGCCGGGTCGAAGAAGAGCCTGGCCGCCGGGCTGCCGATGGCGAGCGTCCTGTTCGGGGCCCAGGCGAGTCTGGCCGTACTGCCGCTGATGCTGTTCCATCAGATGCAGCTGATGGTCTGCGCGGTGATCGCGAAGCGCCGCTCGCAGGACCGCGAGCCGGACCAGGAGCAGAACCAGGATCGCGACCAGGACCGCGAGCCGGGCCGGAGCCGGAGCCGGGGCCGGGCGCCGGCGGATCGGCTGCCCTCGGCCGCCGGACGGGACTGACCTCCACCGGGGCCCTTCCGCCGTCCGTCCCGGCCCGCGCCGCCCAGGGGCGTCTCAGTCCCGGTGGGCCGGCTCCTCCAGGACGATGCGGTGCTCACCCGCGTACACGTTCATGGACGGACCCCGGAGAAAGCCGACCAGGGTCATTCCGCTCTCGGCCGCCAGATCCACGGCCAGTGAGGACGGCGCGGACACGGCCGCGAGCATCGGGATCCCCGCCATCACCGCCTTCTGCACCAGCTCGAACGACGCCCGGCCCGACACCAGCAGGATGGCCCGGGAGAGCGGCAGCCGGCCGTCCGTCAGCGCCCGCCCCACCAGCTTGTCGACCGCGTTGTGCCGGCCCACGTCCTCGCGGATGTCGAGGAGTTCGCCCTCCTGCGAGAAGAGCGCGGCCGCGTGCAGTCCGCCGGTCCGGTCGAAGACCCGCTGGGATGCGCGCAGCCTGTCGGGGAGTCCGGAGAGCAGCCCGGGTGTGACGCGGACCGGGGGAGCGTCGGCGAGGGGGTGGCGGGTCGTGGTGCGTACCGCGTCCAGGCTCGCCTTGCCGCACAGACCACACGACGAGGTCGTGTAGACATGGCGTTCCAGGGTGATGTCGGGCACCACGACACCGGGCGCGAGCTGAACGTCGACGACGTTGTACGTGTTCACGCCGTCCGCCGTCGCCCCGGCGCAGTACACGATCGACCGGACCTCGCAACCCTCGCCGATCACGCCCTCGCTCACCAGGAAGCCCGCGGCGAGCGCGAAGTCGTCGCCCGGGGTGCGCATCGTGATGGCGAGCGGCTTGCCGTTCAGCCGGATCTCCAGCGGTTCCTCCGCGACGAGCGTGTCGGGCCGGGTGGAGAGCACCCCGTCCCGGATGCGGATGGTGCGGCGGCGCTCGGTGGCCCGTCCCATAGCCGTGAACCCGATTCTGTAGGTGAGGGAAGCCGAACCGGCCCTTGAACCCGGAAGTCGCCCTGGGCCACCGGATCACCGCACGGCGGGGCGACTTCAGCGACCCCATTGTCCCGCACGCGCGGAGCGGGCCCGCATCCGACACCGTGGGTGCCTGTGCCAGGGGGCCGGCACCGCAGGGGTCCGGGGCGGTCGCCGTACGGTCTGCGACGCTTCGTCCGGGATCCGGTGGGCCGGGCCGGTGTGCCGGCCGGACCGGACAGGGGTTTCCCCGGAAGCCTGATCCAGGAATCCTCGCGTCCGGCGGATATCCGCGCGCGGGCCTCTTCCTCGCTCGCGGCCGGGCTCGCGCCGCGACCGGTCGCGCGGTGACCCGGACCCGCCGGTCCCACCAGCGCTGATGGCCTCGCCCGGCACGGCTCGCCGTCCGGCGGGAGGGCCGTGCGAGGGTGTCAGGTCGACAGAATGCTGTCTACGATATCCCTTCCAGCGGGTCGAGGCTGTCGTCAAGGCTCCAACGCGCGGCCGATATTCCTGTGGGATCACGTGCCTCTGTACCGGGCGGTAGCGACCAAGACTGGATGGTTCCTGCCATATGTAGCGAGGGGAACCAGTAATGACCGGCTCACGTATCGTGGCGCTCGGCCACTATCAGCCCGCCAAGGTGCTCACGAACGACGATCTGGCAGCCATGGTCGACACGAGTGACGAGTGGATCACCAGCCGGGTCGGCATCAGGACCCGTCATGTGGGCGGCCCCGACGAGCCGGTGGACGAGATGGCCGCGCACGCGGGAGCGAAGGCGCTGGCGGCGGCCGGCCTGCAGCCCGCCGACATCGATCTGGTCCTCGTCGCCACATCCACCGCCATCGACCGTTCCCCGAGCATGTCCGCCAGGGTCGCGGCCCGCCTCGGCATGGGCTCGCCCGCGGTGATGGACATCAATGTGGTCTGTTCCGGCTTCACCCACGCCCTGGCCACCGCCGACCACGCGATCCGGGCCGGTGCGGCCGCGCGGGCCCTGGTCATCGGCGCCGACAAGATGGCGGACATCGCGGACTGGACCGACCGCACCACCTGTGTCCTGCTCGGGGACGGCGCGGGAGCCGCGGTCGTCACCGCCGATCCGTCCGCCCCGGAGGGTGCGGCCGGTGCCGGGATCGGCCCGGTGCTCTGGGGCTCGGTGCCGGAGATGGGCAACGCGGTACGGATCGAGGGGACGCCGCCGCGCTTCGCGCAGGAAGGCCAGTCCGTCTACCGCTGGGCCACCACGCAGCTGCCGCCGATCGCCCGCAAGGTGTGCGACAAGGCGGGGATCGCCCCTGAGGACCTGGCCGCGGTGGTACTGCATCAGGCCAATCTGCGGATCATCGAACCCGTCGCCAGGAAGATCGGCGCGGTCAACGCGGTCATCGCCCGGGATGTGGTGGATTCCGGCAACACCTCCGCCGCGTCGATCCCGATGGCCCTGTCCAAACTGGTGGAGCGCGGCGAGGTCGAGAGCGGGGCTCCGGTGCTGCTCTTCGGGTTCGGCGGGAATCTCTCGTACGCGGGTCAAGTGATCCGCTGTCCCTGACCGGCATTGTGCTCGGTAGACTGTAGACGATAAGCAATTGCTCGTCGCCCGGAGGGGGACCGCGATGTTGTCCACAGGACTGCCACAAGGGGCTGTGCCGAAGCTGGAACGGCCCGGTCCGCTGCGCGAGCGTGTCTACGAGGCGCTCCTCGAACTGATCACCACACGTGCGCTCAGGCCGGGCCAGCACCTGGTCGAGAGCGAACTGGCCGGACACCTCGGCGTGTCCAGGCAGCCGGTGCGCGAGGCGCTCCAGCGGCTGAACACCGAGGGGTGGGTCGATCTGCGCCCCGCGCAGGGTGCCTTCGTGCACGAACCCACCGAGGAAGAGGCCGACCAGCTGCTCTCGGTCCGTGCGCTGCTGGAGGCGGAGGCCGCCCGGCTGGCCGCGGCGAACTCCGGCGAGACCGGCATCGCCGCACTCGAAGAGCTCTGCGCCGAGGGCGAGCGGGCCGTCGCCGACGGCGACGTCGACCTGGCCGTCGCGACCAACGCGGCCTTCCACGCCAAGGTCATGGAGCTGGCGGGGAACGTCGTACTGGCGGAGCTGGCCGGGCAGGTCGACCGCCGGGTCCGCTGGTACTACACGCCGGTGGCCCGGCAGCGCGGCACCCAGTCCTGGATCGAGCACCGTGCGCTGATCGCGGCGATCTCGTCGCGGGACGAGCAGCGGGCCACGGAGATCATGCGCTCACACACGGAGCACACCCGCCGGACCTACCACCAGCGCGAAAGCAACTGACCGGCACACGCCGAGGGAAAGGGCCGGGGCCGAGCGCCCCGGCCCTTCGTGCTGCGCCCGCCGCCCACCCCGGCCGCGCCCGCCGCCCGCTCCGGGGTGGGCGCAGGCACCGTCCCCGGCCGCGTGTCGACCGCATCTTTGTCCTGAGTGTGGAGAAAGTTGGAGTGGATTCCTGCTCAACTTCTTCCCACTCCGGCAAAGCGCTGCTACGTTCCCCATCGAAAGCCCGACGGACTGGCCGGTGAGGCGGGGAGGGACGAGTGAGACGCATGACGGCACGACCCGCGAACGCCCATCAGGCCCGGCTGCTCAGGCTGTTGCGGGACGGCGGGCCCAACTCCCGTGCCCAGCTGGGGGATCAGGTCGATCTCTCGCGCTCCAAGCTCGCCGTCGAGGTCGACCGGCTGCTGGAGACCGGACTCGTGGTGGCCGACGGACTCGCCGCATCCCGCGGCGGACGCCGCTCCCACAACATCCGGCTCGCCCCGGCGCTGCGCTTCCTCGGCGTCGACATCGGCGCCACCTCCATCGATGTGGCCGTCACCAACGCCGAGTTGGAGGTACTGGGACACCTCAACCACCCCATGGACGTACGGGAAGGCCCCGTCGCCATCTTCGAACAGGTGCTGGCGCTGGCGGCCAAGCTCCGGGCCTCCGGACTCGCCGAGGGTTTCGACGGCGCGGGCATCGGCGTACCGGGTCCCGTCCGCTTTCCCGAGGGCGTGCCGGTCGCCCCGCCGATCATGCCCGGCTGGGACGGCTTCCCGGTCCGCGAGGCACTCAGCCAGGAGCTGGGCTGCCCCGTCATGGTCGACAACGACGTGAACCTCATGGCGATGGGGGAGCAGCACGCGGGCGTCGCACGCTCCGTGGGTGACTTCCTCTGCGTCAAGATCGGTACGGGAATCGGCTGCGGCATCGTCGTCGGCGGTGAGGTCTACCGCGGTACGACGGGCAGCGCCGGCGACATCGGGCACATCCAGGTGGAACCGGAGGGCCGCGCCTGCGCCTGCGGCAACCGGGGATGTCTGGAGGCACACTTCAGCGGTGCCGCGCTCGCCCGCGACGCCGAGGACGCCGCGCGTGCCGGGCGCTCGCCGGAGCTGGCCGCCCGGCTGGCGGAGGCCGGGAGGCTCACCGCCGTCGACGTCGCCGCCGCCGCGGCGGCCGGGGACGCCGCCGCACTCGACCTGATCCGCGAGGGCGGCAACCGGGTCGGCCAGGTCATCGCCGGACTCGTCAGCTTCTTCAACCCCGGTCTGGTGGTGATCGGCGGCGGGGTCACCGGCCTCGGTCACAACCTCCTCGCCAGCGTCCGGACCCAGGTCTACCGGCAGTCCCTGCCGCTGGCCACCGGAAACCTCCCCATCGTGCTCGGTGAACTGGGACCCGCCGCCGGAGTGATCGGCGCGGCCCGGCTCATCAGTGACCATCTGTTCTCACCGGCCTGAACGCCCTCTCTCCCGCGCCTTCGTCAGCAGCCGTTCGTGGTGCCGCCGGCAGTACGGCACCACCAGCCCTGCGCCCTGTCCGCTCACCGGCCGCACCCGCCGAGGGGATTTGCCATGGCTCCAGAACCACCCCTGCTCACCATGTCCGGCATCACCAAGTCGTTTCCCGGCGTGCGCGCCCTCGACGGCGTCGACCTGGAGGTCCTGGCCGGCGAGGTCCACTGCCTCCTCGGCCAGAACGGCGCCGGCAAGTCCACCCTCATCAAGGTGCTGGCCGGAGCCCATCAGCCCGACGGCGGCGAGATCACCTGGCGCGGCGCGCCCGTCTCGCTCAAGTCGCCGATCGCCGCGATGCGCCTGGGCATCGCCACCATCTACCAGGAACTCGACCTGGTCGAGGGGCTCTCGGTCGCCGAGAACGTGTTCCTGGGCCATGAACCCACCGCGGCGGGCTTCGTCGTCCGCACCCGCGAGGGCCGCACGGCGGCCGCCGCACTGCTGGAGCGGCTGGGGCACCCGGAGATCGACCCCGCCCGCGAGGTCGGTGAACTCTCCGCCGCCCACCGGCAGATCGTCTCCATGGCACGCGCGCTCTCCCACGACGTACGGCTGATCGTGATGGACGAGCCGTCCGCCGCGCTGGACCCCGACGAGGTCGACAACCTCTTCCGTATCGTCGCCGACCTCACCGCGGACGGTGTCGCCGTCGTCTACATCTCCCACCGGCTGGAGGAGATCCGCCGGATCGGTGACCGGGTGACCGTGCTCAAGGACGGCCGGGCCGTCGCCGTCGGACTGCCCGCCGAGTCCACACCGACACGCGACATCGTTGCCATGATGACCGGCCGCAATGTCGAGCACGTCTTCCCCCGGCGCTCCGGGGACACCACCCAGGTCCAGGACCGGACCACCGGGGAGGCGGCGGCGGCCCGCGCCGAGCCCGTGCTCAAGGTCGAAGGGCTGTCCCGGAAGGGCGAGTTCGCGCCGGTCGACCTGGAGCTGCGGCCCGGTGAGATCGTCGGGCTCGCCGGGCTCGTCGGCTCCGGCCGCTCCGAGATCCTGGAGACGATCTACGGCGCGCGCAAGCCGAGCACCGGACGCGTCACCGTGGCGGGCGAAGCGCTCAGGACCGGCAGCGTCCGCGCGGCCGTCGCCGCCGGGATCGGGCTCGCCCCCGAGGAACGCAAGGCCCAGGCCCTGCTGATGACCGAATCGGTCACCCGCAATGTGTCGGTCTCCTCCCTCTCCCGCTTCGCCCGCGCCGGCTGGATCGACCGGGGCGCCGAACGGCGGGCGGCCCGGGCGGCCACCCGCGAGCTGTCGCTGCGGCCCGACAACCCGGACACACCCGTCCGGACCCTGTCCGGCGGCAATCAGCAGAAGGCCGTCCTGGCCCGCTGGCTGCTGCGCGGATGCCGGGTCCTGCTGCTCGACGAACCCACCCGGGGCGTCGATGTCGGCGCCCGCGCCGAGCTCTACGCCGTGATCCGCCGGCTGGCCGACGACGGCCTCGCCGTCCTGCTCGTCTCCAGCGAAGTGCCCGAAGTGCTGGGCCTCGCCGACCGGGTGCTGGTGCTCCGCGAGGGCCGCGTCGTCCACACGGCGGCCGCCGAGGAGCTCGACGAGCACCGCGTACTCGACCTCGTGATGGAAGGGAGCCCGACGCCATGACACAGCCCGTACCGTCGGCGCAGCACAACGGGCCGGACCGGGGGACCCTCACCGGCCCCTCCGCCGCGCCCCCCTCGAAGGCGGGCGGCGGCCCGCGCGGACTCGGCCTGCGCCTCGACGTCCGCAATCTGTCGCTGCTCGGCGTCCTTGCCGTCCTCGTCGCCGTCGGGGGCTTCACGGAGCCCGACGCCTTCCTGGACACCGGGAACCTCCAGCTGGTCCTGACCCAGGCATCCGTCATCGGTGTCGTCACCGTCGGCATGACCTTCGTCATCACCAGCGGCGGCATCGATCTGTCGGTCGGCGCGATGGTCGCCCTCGCCTCCGTCTGGGCGACGACCCTGGCCACCCAGGAGTTCGGCTTCGCGGGCATCCTGTTCACCGCCGTGATCGTCGGGCTCGCCGCCGGACTCGTCAACGGACTGCTCATCGCGTACGGCGGGATGGTCCCGTTCATCGCGACGCTGGCCATGCTCGCCTCCGCCCGCGGGCTCGCGCTCCAGATCACCGACGGCAAGACCCAGATCGTCACGGTCCCCTCGGTCCTGGACCTCGGTCTGCCCGACTCGTACATCCTCGGGATCCCGCCGCTGGTCCTGATGTTCGCCGCGGTCACCGTCGTCGGCTGGCTGCTCCTGAACCGGACCACCTTCGGACGCCGTACGGTCGCGGTCGGCGGCAACCCGGAAGCGGCCCGGCTCGCCGGGATCGACGTACGCCGCCAGCGCCTCTACCTGTATCTGCTCTCCGGGCTGTGCTGCGGCATCGCCGCCTTCATGCTGATCATCCTGTCCGGATCGGGGCAGAACACCAACGGCAACCTCTACGAACTCGATGCCATCGCCGCCGCGATCATCGGCGGCACCCTCCTCAGCGGTGGCCGCGGCACCATCGTCGGCTCGGTGCTCGGCGTCCTCGTCTTCACCACGATCACCAACATCTTCGCGCTCAACAACCTCCAGAGCGATGTCCAGCAGATCGCCAAGGGCGCCATCATCGTCGCCGCCGTCCTGGTCCAGCGCCGCACCCTGCCCGGCGGAGGGACCTGACGGGACGGCCCGCGTGTTCGCCACCCCCTGCTGTTCCGTATGCCACGCACCGGATGAAGGGTTTGACAGCCATGCCAGAAACCAGTCGCAGAGGACTGCTGTTCGGCACCGCGGCCGTGTCCGCGGGAGCGCTCCTCACCGCCTGCACCAGCAATGAACCGAAGAAGAGCGAAACCGTGGCGAGCGACCGGCCCGCCGACGACAAGCCGGGCAGTCCCGTCACCATCGGCTACGCCGGTCCGCAGGCCGACCACGGCTGGCTCAACGCGATCAACGTGAACGCCAAGTCGCGTGCGGAGAAGTACGCGGAGGTGACGCTGGAGATCACCGAGGGCTCCAATGACACCGCCGCCCAGATCGGCCAGGTCAAGACCCTCATCAACAAGAAGGTCGACGTCCTGGTCATCCTCCCGGCCGACGGCAAGGCCCTCACCCAGGTCGGCCTGGAGGCCATGAAGGCCGGCATCCCGGTCGTCAACCTGGACCGCATCTTCGCCTCCCCGCAGGCGTACCGCTGCTGGGTCGGCGGCGACAACTACGGCATGGGCCTCAACGCCGGTCACTACATCGGCGAGCAGCTCAAGGACAAGCCGAACGCCAAGGTCGTCGAGCTGGCGGGCATCGACAACCTGGAGCTCACCAAGCAGCGCAGCCAGGGCTTCGCCGATGCCCTGAAGAACTACTCCAACATCAAGCTGGTGGCCCGTCAGGCCGCCGACTTCACCGTCGAGTCCGGCCAGGCCAAGATGGCCCAACTGCTCCAGGCACAGAAGCAGTTCGACGCACTGTGGAACCACGACGACGACCAGGGCATCGGCGCGCTGCGCGCCATCGAGCAGGCGGGCCGCGACGAGTTCCTGATGGTCGGGGGCGCCGGTTCGAAGTCGGCGATGGACGCCATCAAGGCCGGCAACAGCGTGCTGAAGGCCACCGTGCTGTACCCGCCGACGATGGCCGCGTCCGCCATCGACCTGGCGCGCGCGCTCGGTCAGGGCAAGGGCATCGGAGGGCTGGCCGAGATGGAGATCCCGACCTCCCTGACCCTCTACTCGGCCGTGGTCACCAAGGACAACGTCGACCAGTACCTGCCGACGGGCTTCAGCTGACCGGGCCCCACCGCCGCCACCGATCGACCGACGAGGAGGAAGTCCGTATGGCCCGTAGGGAAGAGACGGAGCAGGAAGCCGCAGCGCCGCCGCCACAGCCGCCGACGCTCGGGGTCGGCATGGTCGGATACGCGTTCATGGGCGCCGCCCACTCCCAGGGGTGGCGCACCGCCGGACACGTCTTCGACCTGCCGATGAGACCGGCTCTCGCCGCGATCTGCGGGCGCGACCGTACGGCGGTCGACGCCGCCGCGGCCCGGCACGGCTGGGCCGCGGCGGAGACCGACTGGCGGGCACTGATCGCCCGGGACGATGTGCAGCTGGTCGACATCTGCACCCCCGGCGACAGTCATGCGGAGATCGCCATCGCCGCCCTCGAAGCCGGCAAGCACGTGCTGTGCGAGAAGCCTCTCGCCAACACCGTCGCGGAGGCGGAGGCGATGGTGCATGCCGCGGAACTCGCCGCGGCCCGCGGCCAGGTGGCGATCGTGGGCTTCAACTACCGCAAGGTGCCCGCGATCTCCTACGCGCGCCGGCTGATCGCGGTCGGCCGGCTCGGTGCCCTGCGGCACGTACGGGCCACCTACCTCCAGGACTGGCTGGTGGACCCGGAGTCGCCGCTGACCTGGCGGCTCAAGCGCGAGCACGCCGGGTCCGGCGCGCTGGGCGACCTCGGTGCGCACATCGTCGACCTCGCCCAGTACCTGGCGGGGGAGCCGCTGGTCGGAGTGTCGGCCGTCACCGAGACCTTCGTACGGGAGCGGCCGCTGTCCGCCGGTGCCCCGGCGGGACTCTCCGCGGCCGCGGACACCTCCGGGCACGGGGCGGTGACCGTGGACGACGCCGCGCTGTTCACCGGCCGGCTCGCCTCCGGCGCGCTGGCCTCCTTCGAGGCGACCCGGATGGCGGCGGGCCGCAAGAACGCGCTGCGGCTGGAGATCAACGGGGAACTGGGCTCGCTCGCCTTCGATCTGGAGCGGCTCAACGAACTGTCCTTCCACGACCACACCGAGCCGGCCGTCACGGCGGGCTTCCGGCGCATCCTCGTCACCGAACCCCAGCACCCCTATCTGGAGGCGTGGTGGCCGCCGGGCCACGCCCTCGGCTACGAGCACACCTTCGTCCACCAGGCCCGTGATGTGGTCCGCACGATCGCGGACGGGTCGGCCCCCGTGCCCTCCTTCGCCGACGGACTCCAGGTGCAGCGGGTGCTCGCGGCCGTGGAGGAGAGCGCCGAGAAGAACTCCGTACACACCCCGGTCCCGTTCTAGGAGGTTCCGCGCATGCCCCGCCCCTTCACCCTGTTCACCGGCCAGTGGGCCGACCTTCCGCTGGAGGAGGTCTGCCGGTACGCCCGGGACTTCGGTTACGACGGACTCGAACTCGCCTGCTGGGGAGATCACTTCGAGGTCGACCGGGCGCTGTCCGAGCCCGGCTATCTGGACGGGCGGCGGCAGCTGCTCGACACGTACGGGCTCTCCTGCTTCGCCGTCTCCAACCACCTGGTGGGTCAGGCGGTCTGCGACAGCCCGATCGACGAGCGGCACCAGGCCATCGTGCCCGCCCGCGTCTGGGGCGACGGCGAACCCGAGGGCGTACGCCGCCGGGCCGCCGAGGAGATGAAGAACACCGCCCGCGCCGCGGCGGCGTTCGGGGTCCGTACGGTCATCGGGTTCACCGGCTCCTCGATCTGGCACCTCGTCGCGATGTTCCCGCCGGTCCCGCCGCACATGATCGAGCGGGGCTACGAGGACTTCGCGGAGCGCTGGAACCCGGTCCTCGACGTCTTCGACGCGGAGGGCGTGCGCTTCGCCCACGAGGTGCACCCCAGTGAGATCGCGTACGACTACTGGACCACGCACCGCGCCCTGGAGGCCGTGGACCACCGGCCCGCGTTCGGGCTGAACTTCGACCCCAGCCACTTCGTCTGGCAGGACCTCGACCCGGTCGGCTTCCTGTACGACTTCCGGGACCGGATCTACCACGTGGACTGCAAGGAGGCCCGCAAGCGGCTCGACGGACGCAACGGGCGCCTCGGCTCGCACCTGCCCTGGGGCGATCCCCGGCGCGGCTGGGACTTCGTCTCGGCCGGGCACGGCGACGTGCCGTGGGAGGACGTCTTCCGGATGCTCCGCTCCATCGGCTACGACGGGCCGGTCTCCGTCGAGTGGGAGGACGCCGGCATGGACCGGCTGACCGGAGCCCCCGAAGCGCTCGCCGCACTGAAGCGGTTCGACTTCGACCCGCCGTCGGCGTCCTTCGACGCGGCCTTCGGCGGCAACGGCTGACCTGTCCCCGAGGGCTCCGACCCGCCCGCGACCAGCGGGCAACGGGGCGGAGCACTCGGGGGAACCGCCCCGCGGAACCCGGCGGCACACCTGCCACCGGGTCGGTCCGGGCTGCCCGGAACGCGCTTTGTCCTGTCGCGGGAAGAAGGCCGACTTCACTCCCGCACAAGGGCTTTCCGTCCGGGAAGAACAGGTCTACCGTCCCCAACGTGTACAGCACATGACTCGCGTCACCGGAGTCCCACCGGATTCCGGATGACGAGCGCGCGGCAGTCCCCGCGCGGCACGGCATGGCACCACCCGCCCGTACAACCGGCACTCTCCGGAGGACATTCGTGCACCGAACCAGAAAGCGGCTCCGCGTACACAAAGCCCTTGCCCTGTTCACCGGCGGACTCCTCGCCGCCGCGACCCTCACTCTGGGGTCCGCGCCCGGAGCCACCGCCGACCCCGGCGCGCAGGCCGCACCGGACGCCGCCGCGGAGGACTTCCAGCAGGTCACCCTCGCCAAGGGCGCCGCCGAGACCGGCGAGCCCATGTCGCTGGCGGTCCTGCCGGACCGCAGCGTGCTGCACACCTCGCGCAGCGGCGAGCTGCGGATCACCGACAGTGCGGGCAACACCCGGATATCCGGCACCCTCCCCGTGTACGCGCACGACGAGGAAGGGCTCCAGGGCGTCGGCGTCGACCCGGACTTCGCCGAGAACCGGGCCGTCTATCTCTTCTACGCACCCCCGATGAACACCCCCGCCGGCGACGCCCCGGAGACCGGGACCGCCGCGGACTTCGCCAAGTTCGACGGGGTGAACCGGCTCTCCCGGTTCGTCCTGAAGGCGGACGGCACCCTGGACACGGCCAGCGAGAAGAAGGTCCTGGACGTACCCACGTCGCGCGGCATGTGCTGCCACGTGGGCGGCGACATCGACTTCGACGCACAGGGCAACCTGTATCTGTCGACGGGGGACGACTCCAACCCCTTCGCCTCCGACGGCTTCACGCCGATCGACGACCGGCCCGACCGCAACCCGGCGTTCGACGCGCGCCGCACCGCGGGCAACACCAATGACCTGCGGGGCAAGATCCTGCGCATCAAGGTCGCCGACGACGGGACGTACACGGTCCCCGAGGGCAACCTGTTCGCCCCGGGCACCGCGAAGACCCGCCCGGAGATCTACGCGATGGGCTTCCGCAACCCGTTCCGCTTCACCGTCGACAAGCCCACCGGCATCGTGTACGTCGGCGACTACGGCCCCGACGCGGGTGCCGCCGATCCCAAGCGCGGACCCTCCGGACAGGTCGAGTTCGCCCGGGTGACCAAGGCCGGGAACTTCGGCTGGCCCTACTGCGTCGGCGACAACAAGCCGTACATCGACTACGACTTCGCGACGAAGACCTCGGGTGCGGCCTTCGACTGCGCCGCCCCGAAGAACGAGTCGGCGCACAACACCGGCCTCGTCGACCTTCCCCCGGCCCAGGCCGCCTGGATCCCGTACGACGGCGGCTCGGTCCCCGAGTTCGGCTCCGGCTCGGAGTCGCCGATGGGCGGCCCCGTCTACCGCTACGACGCGGCCCTGGACTCACCGGTGAAGTTCCCCGAGGCGTACGACGGCGACTTCTTCGCCGGAGAGTTCGGCCGTAAGTGGATCAAGCGCATCGAGCAGGACGGCGAGGGTGCCGTCCAGTCGATCAACGACATCCCCTGGACCGGCACGCAGGTCATGGACATGGCCTTCGGTCCGGACGGCGCGCTGTACGTCCTCGACTACGGCCTCGCCTGGTTCGGCGGCGACGAGAACTCCGCGCTCTACCGCATCGAGAACGCCACCGGCGGCCGCTCGCCGATCGCCGAGGCCTCGGTGAACAAGACCTCGGGCACCGCCCCGCTGAAGGCGAAGTTCTCCTCGGCGGGCACCGCGGACGGTGACGGCGACGCCCTCACCTACGCCTGGGACTTCGGCGACGGCGGGAAGTCCACGGCCGCCGGCCCCTCGTACACGTACAAGAAGAACGGTACGTACACCGCCACCCTCACCGCGAAGGACCCCTCGGGCCGCACCGGTTCGGCCAGCGTCCATGTGACGGTCGGCAACACCGCGCCGAGCGTGGACATGGTGTTCCCCTCGGACGGCCAGCAGTTCGAGTTCGGAGACGAGGTGCCGTTCAAGGTGAACGTCACCGACCCCGAGGACGGGACCATCGACTGCACCAAGGTCGAGGTCAAGTTCACGCTCGGCCACGACAGCCACGGCCATGACATCACCACCGAGCACGGCTGCGAAGGCACCATCAAGACGGCGATGGAGGGCGGCCACGACCCCAACGCCAACATCTACGGCGGCATCTCGGCCTCCTACACCGACGGCGGAGGCGGCGGCCAGGCCGCTCTGACCGGCCGTGACCAGGCGCAGCTCCAGCCCAAGCACCGTCAGGCCGAGCACTTCGGCGCCTCGTCGGGTGTCAAGACGTACGACAAGGCGAGCGCCCGGGGCGGCAAGACGGTCGGCGACATCCACAACGACGACTGGATATCGTTCAAGCCGTACATCCTGGCCGGCACCACCAAGCTCACCGCGCGCGTCTCCTCCGACGGCGCCGGCGGCTTCCTGGAGGTCCGGGCCGGATCGGCGAGCGGCCAGATCCTCGGCTCCGCACCGGTACCGGTGACCGGCAGCTGGGACACCTTCCAGGACATCGACGTACCCCTGCGCGGGGCACCGAGGAAGGCCACCGAACTCTTCCTGGTCTTCAAGGGCGGCGCCGGAGCGCTCTACGACGTCGACGACTTCGAGCTCTCCAGCAGCGCCGTGGACAGGACCGCCAAGCGTGTCCTGGTCTTCTCGAAGACCGGCGGCTTCCGCCACGACTCGATCCCGGCGGGCATCACCGCCCTGAAGGAACTGGGCAAGGACAGCAACATCACCGTCGACTCCACCGAGGCCGCGGGCCAGTTCACCACCGCCAACCTGGCGCGCTACGACTCCGTCGTCTTCCTCTCCACCACCGGTGACGTCCTCAACGCCGAACAGCAGAAGGCGTTCGAGAACTACGTGGCCACCGGAGGCGGCTACATGGGCGTCCACGCCGCCGCCGACACCGAGTACGACTGGGAGTTCTACGGCGGACTGGTCGGCGCCTACTTCTCCTCCCACCCCCAGATCCAGCCCGCCACCGTCCGGGCCGAGGACCACGACCACCCCGCCACCGCCCACCTGGACGAGGCCTGGGACCGCACCGACGAGTGGTACAACTACCGCACCAACCCCCGGGGCAAGGCCAAGGTGCTGGCCACTCTGGACGAGACCACCTACACCGGCGGCACGATGAAGGGCGATCACCCGATCTCCTGGTGCCAGACCTACCAGGGCGGCCGCTCCTTCTACACCGGGCTCGGCCACACCAAGGAGTCCTACGCCGAACCGGCCTTCCGCCGGCACCTGCTGGGCGGACTGCGCTACGCAGCCGGCCAGGTCAAGGCCGACTGCAAGCCCGGCACCGGCTACCGCTCCCTCTTCAACGGCAAGACGCTCGAAGGCTGGAAGCAGGCGGGCCCCGGCAGGTTCAGCGTCACCGACGGTGAACTGCGCTCCGAAGGGGGCATGGGCCTGCTGACCTACCAGGCCAAGGAGCTGAAGTCGTACTCCCTGAAGCTCGACTGGAAGATGGCGGGCGACGACAACTCCGGCATCTTCGTCGGCTTCCCCGAGTCCGACGACCCCTGGTCGGCGGTGAACAAGGGCTACGAGATCCAGATCGACGCCACGGACGCCGCCGACCGCACCACCGGCGCCGTCTACACCTTCAAGTCGGCCGACATCAAGGCCCGCGACCAGGTGCTGCGCCCGCCGGGACAGTGGAACAGCTACGAGATCCGGGTCCAGGGCGAACGTCTCCAGGTCTTCCTCAACGGGGTGAAGATCAACGACTTCACCAACACCGATCCGGT
Organism: Streptomyces sp. NPDC079020; assembly: GCF_044542225.1. NCBI lineage: Bacteria > Bacillati > Actinomycetota > Actinomycetes > Kitasatosporales > Streptomycetaceae > Streptomyces > Streptomyces sp. NPDC079020. The sequence goes on along the minus strand of NZ_JBITUB010000007.1, from coordinate 310,938 downwards.
ACGCAGCCTGAAGGACGGCTACATCGGCCTCCAGAACCACGGAGCCGACGACCAGGTGTCCTTCCGGAACATCCAGCTCAAGGAGCTGCCCTCGACGTAGGGCGGCCACCTCTGCCGACGGCGGGCGGGGGAGGCTCACACACCTTCCCCCGCCCGTCGTCCTCCACCCCTCTTCATCCCCCCAGGGAGGCAGCCCCGTGACCGCACGTGCCGTTCGTACCGGAGTCTGGTTCATCGGAGCACGCGGCTCCGTCGCCACCACCGCCACCACCGGCTGCGCCGCCATAGCGGCGGGTCTCCACCCGGCGACCGGCATGGTCACCGAGACACCGCCCTTCGCCGACGCCGGACTGCCACCGATGAACTCCCTCGTCTTCGGCGGCCACGACACCATCGACTGCCCCCTGCCCAAGCGGGCCGAGGCACTGGCCGCCGGAGACGTCCTCCCGCACGGTCTGCCCTCCGCCGTCCGCGCCGAACTCACCAGGGCCGACGCGGAGATACGGATCGGCGGACCCCTCCCCGGCGACACCCGCACCGACGCCGAACTCATCGCGGCGTTCACCGCCGACCTCACCGACTTCACCCGGCGCAACGAACTGGCGCGCACCGTCGTCATCAACGTCTCCTCGACGGAACCCGCCCCCGGCGCGGACGACCACGGGCTCCCCGCCAGCACCCTCTACGCCGCCGCCGCGCTCCGGGCCGGCTGCCCGTACGTCAACTTCACCCCCTCCACCGGACTGCACAGCCCCGCCCTGCGGAGCGCCGTCGACACCTGCGCGCTTCCCCACGCGGGCCGCGACGGCAAGACCGGGCAGACACTGCTCCGTTCCGTGCTCGCCCCGATGTTCCTGCAGCGCGCCCTGCCCGTACGGGCCTGGTCCGGCACGAACCTGCTCGGCGGCGGGGACGGGGCGGCGCTGGCCGACCCGGCCGCGGCCGCCGCCAAGAACGCGGGCAAGGAACGCGTGCTGGCCGACACCTTCGGAACGGCCCCCGAGGGCGAGGTCCACATCGACGACGTCCCCGCGATGGGGGACTGGAAGACGGCCTGGGACCACATCGCCTTCGACGGATTCCTCGGCTCCCGGATGATCCTCCAGACGATCTGGCAGGGCTGCGACTCCGCCCTGGCCGCACCGCTGGTCCTGGACCTGGCCCGGCTGCTGGCCCGCGCCCACGAGGCCGGGCTGACGGGACCGCGGCCGGAGCTGGGCTTCTACTTCAAGGACCCCGACGGCGGCTCCCCGGCCGCCCTGGCCGAGCAGTACGCGGCCCTGCTGGCCTTCGCCGGACGGCTGCGGGGGCAGCGGTGAAGAGGCGACTGCCGGGCGTCCCGGCAGCCCTGCTGACCGCGGTGACCGGACTGCGGTCCGCCACCGCCACCGCCGGGACCGGGACCGGGGCCGTGCGCGCGGGTGAGGTCACCGCCCCTACAGACAGCCTGTCCGGTGCGGGCGGGACTGCGCCCGCACCGGACAGGCGTACCGGGCCACGCGGTGGCCGGGCCCGTGCGTGGGCGGAACTCCTGCGGGTGTCCGCACTGTTCACGGTGCCCGGCGACGCGCTGGCCGGCGCGGCGGCGGCCGGACTGCGCCCCGGCCGGGGCACCGCGCTCGCGGTGGGCGCCTCGCTGTGCCTGTACGAGGCGGGAATGGCCCTGAACGACTGGGCGGACCGCGACGAGGACGCCGTCGACCGCCCGCACCGTCCGATCCCCTCGGGCCGGATCACGCCCGCCGCGGCACTGGGGGCGGCCGGTGCGCTCACGGCCGCCGGACTGGCCCTGGCGGCCCGCGCGGGGCGCCCCGCGCTCCTGGTGGCATCGGGCCTCGCGGCCACCGTCTGGGCGTACGACCTGCGGCTGAAGCACACGAAGGCGGGCCCCGCGGCGATGGCCGCGGCGCGCGGGCTCGATCTGCTCCTGGGCGCGGCCGCGAGCGCCGGAGCAGCCGGCAACGTTGCCGGGCGGGACCGGGACACCGGACCCCTCGCGGCGCCGCCCCGCCCGGGTGCCGCCGCACCGCGCCCCCTGCCCGCCGCCCGCTCCGCGCTGCCCGCCGCCGCGCTGCTCGGGGCACACACCTATGCCGTCACCGCCGTATCCCGCAACGAGGCACAGGGCGGATCCACCGTGGCGCCGCTCGCCGCGCTCGGCGCCACCGCGGCGTTCGGCCTCGCCGCGGCGGGCGCGCGCCACCGGGCCGGGGGACCGCCCCCGGCCCCCGGCCGGTCCGGTCCGGAGTGCCACCCCGGCGGGCCGCCCCGTGCCACCCCGGCCCTCGCACCCGCACCCGCCCCGGACCGGCTGCTCGCCGCAGCCCTCGCCGCCGCCTACCTCCGTACCGCCGCGCCGCCCCTCCTGCACGCGGCCCTCAACCCGTCCCCGGCCCTCACCCAGCGTGCGGTCGGCGGCGGCATCCGGGCCATGATCCCGCTCCAGGCCGCACTGGCCGCACGGGCCGGGGCACCGGCTGCCGCACTCGCCGTCATGGGCCTCGTCCCCGTCGCCCGGAAGCTCGCACGGAAGGTGAGCCCCACATGACCCTCCACCTCGGCTACGGCACCAACGGACTCACCGACCTCCGGCTCGACGACGCCCTCGCGCTCCTCGCCGACCTCGGGTACGAGGGAGTCGGCCTGACGCTCGACCACATGCACCTCGACCCCCTCGCCCCGGACCTCACCGCCCGCACCCGTCAGGTGCGGCGCAGGCTGGACGCCCTGGGGCTGGGCGTCACCGTGGAGACCGGGGCCCGCTACGTCCTCGATCCCCGCCGGAAGCACGGCCCCTCCCTCCTCGACCCGGACCCCGACGCCCGCGCGGCCCGCACCCGGCTGCTCGTACGGGCCGTCGACGTGGCCGCCGGCCTCGGCGCGCACGCCGTGCACTGCTTCAGCGGCATCACCCCACCGGACACGGGGGAGGACACCGCCTGGAAACGGCTCGCCGAGGCGCTCACCCCCGTCCTCGAAGCCGCCGGAAGCGCCGGCATCCCGCTCGCCATCGAACCCGAACCCGGGCACCTCCTCGCCACGCTCGCCGACTTCCACCACCTCCGTACGCTCCTCGGGGACCCGGCCCCCCTCGGACTGACCCTCGACATCGGCCACTGCCAGTGCCTGGAGGAGGCCTCGCCCGTGGAGTGCGTCCGCGCGTCCGCCCCCTGGCTCCGCCATGTCCAGATCGAGGACATGCGACGCGGTGTCCATGAACATCTCCCCTTCGGAGACGGCGAGATCGACTTCCCGCCGGTGCTCGCCGCACTCGCCGAGGCGGACTACCGCGGCCTCACCGTCGTCGAACTGCCCCGCCACTCGCACGCGGGGCCCGAACTCGCCCGCACCTCCCTCGACTTCCTCCGCGAGGCCATGGCGAAGGGAGCCCATCCGTGCTGAAGTCCCGCGAGGAACTGGAGGGCGAGCTGGGCGGAGCCGCCAGGGCCTGGCTCCACGAAGCGCTCGCCGAGGCCGCGCACGACGCCGCCACCGGCCTGACGGGCCGGGCCCCGGAGAGCAGCCCGTACGCCGCACCGCCCTGGGAGCTGCGCTACGCCGCCGCCGGCCGGCACTGCGGACTCGAACACGCCGACTCCGTACGCTCCCTCCTCCTGACCGAGGCACGGGCCGGCCTGCCGTCCGTGACCCGGCTCTACGAGCAGGGCACCGCGGCGGAACGGCGGGCCGTCCTGCTCACCCTGCACCGGCTGGCCCTCGGCGCCCTCGCCCTCCCGCTCGTCGAGGACGCCCTGCGCACCAACGACACCCGGCTGGTCGCCGCGGCGGTCGGCCCGTACGCCGCGGAACACCTCGACCCGCACGGCTGGCGGCACGCCGTCCTGAAATGCCTGTTCACCGAGGTCCCCGTCGAGGCCGTCGCCGGACTCGGCCGCCGCGCCCGAGGTGACGCCGAACTCGCCCGGATGCTGGGCGACTTCGCTGCCGAACGCACCGCCGCCGGCCGCCCCGTACCCGCCGGTCTGCGCACCGTCCTCGCCCTCGCACAGGCCCCGGCCCCCGGGCCCTGCGCGCCCGCCGCCCCCACGGAGGAGTCCTGATGCGCATCTTCGACCCCCACATCCACATGACGTCCCGGACCACCGACGACTACCGGGCGATGTACGACGCCGGGGTGCGCGCGCTCGTCGAACCCTCCTTCTGGCTCGGCCAGCCCCGCACCTCGCCCGCCAGCTTCTTCGACTACTTCGACGCCCTGCTCGGCTGGGAGCCCTTCCGCGCCGCCCAGTACGGCATCGCCCACCACTGCGCGCTCGCCCTCAATCCCAAAGAGGCGAACGACCCCCGCTGCACCCCCGTCCTGGACGCCCTGCCCCGCTACCTCGTCAAGGACTCCGTCGTCGCCGTCGGCGAGATCGGCTACGACTCCATGACCCCCGCCGAGGACACCGCCCTGGCGGCCCAGCTCCAGCTCGCCGCGGACCACGGGCTGCCCGCCCTCGTGCACACCCCGCACCGCGACAAGCTCGCCGGACTGCGCCGCACCATCGACGTCATCCGTGAATCGCACCTCCCCCCGGAGCATGTGCTGCTCGACCATCTCAACGAGACCACCGTCAGGGCCGCCGCCGACAGCGGCTGCTGGGCCGGCTTCTCCGTCTACCCGGACACCAAGATGGACGAGGACCGGATGGTCACCATCCTCCGGAACCACGGCACCGAGAAGATCCTCGTCAACTCGGCCGCCGACTGGGGCCGCAGCGACCCGCTGAAGACCCGCAAGGTCGCCGACGCCATGCTGAAGGCCGGATTCACCGAGGACGACGTCGACCAGGTCCTCTGGCGCAACCCCGTCGCCTTCTACGGACAGAGCGGCCGGCTCCAGCTCGACACCCCCGCCCCCGCCCCGCTCCACGAAGGCAACTCCATCCTGCGCGGCGGGGAGTGAGGCGATGCGATTCCGCCACCCCGACGGCTCCACCGTCCACCTCTCCTACTGCACCAACGTGCATCCCGCCGAAACGCTCGAAGGCGTCCGTGCCCAGCTGCGCGACCACAGCGAACCGGTACGCAGACGCCTGGGCCGCGACCGTCTGGGCATCGGCCTCTGGCTCGCCCGCGACGCCGCCCGGACGCTGGTCAACGACCCCGCCGAACTGCGCTCGCTGCGCGCGGAACTGGACCGCCGAGGCCTCGAAGTGGTCACCCTCAACGGCTTCCCGTACGAGGGCTTCGGCGCCGAGGAGGTCAAGTACCGCGTCTACGCGCCGGACTGGACCGACCCCGAGCGGCTCGCCCACACCACCGACCTCGCGCGCCTCCTCGCCGCTCTGCTCCCCGACGATGTCACCGAAGGCACCATCTCCACCCTGCCGATCGCCTGGCGCACCCCGTACGACGGCGACACCGCCGCGCCCGCCGCCGCGCGCAAGGCCCTCACCACCCTGGCCCAGCGGCTGGACGTCCTCGCCGAACTGACCGGCAAATCGGTCCGGATCGGGCTGGAACCCGAACCGGGCTGCACGGTGGAGACCACCGCCGACGCCATCACCCCGCTCACCGAGGTGGGCCACGACCGGATCGGCATCTGCGTCGACACCTGCCACCTCGCCACCTCCTTCGAGGACCCCGGCACCGCGCTGGACGCACTGGCCGCGGCCGGAGTGCCCGTCGTCAAGTCCCAGCTCTCCGCGGCCCTGCACGCGGAACACCCGCACCTGCCCGAGGTGCGCACGGCGCTCGCGGCCTTCGCCGAGCCCCGCTTCCTGCACCAGACCCGGACCCGCACCGCCACCGGGCTGCACGGAACCGACGACCTCGACGAGGCACTGACCGGCCGGACGCTCCCCGACAGCACCCCGTGGCGCTCCCACTTCCACGTACCGCTGCACGCCCCGCCCGCGCCCCCGCTCACCTCCACCCTCCCCGTGCTCCGGGACACCCTCGCCCGGCTGGTCGGCGGCGCAGCGCCGCTGACCCGGCATCTGGAGGTCGAGACGTACACCTGGCAGGCACTGCCCGCCGAGCTGCGGCCCAGGAACCGCACCCAGCTCGCCGACGGCATCGCCGCCGAACTCACCCTCGCCCGCGACCTCCTGGTCGACCTCGGCCTCAAGGAGCTGCCATGAGCACCCCCGCGAAGGACAGCGCCCCCACCCCGCTCCTCGTCATCGACGTCGTCGGCCTCACCCCCCAGCTCCTCGCCCATATGCCCAACCTCCGGGCCATGGCCGCGTCCGGTGCCCAGGCGCCGCTGTCCACCGTCCTGCCCGCCGTCACCTGCGCCGCCCAGTCCACCTTCCTCACCGGGACCACCCCCGACGAGCACGGCATCGTCGCCAACGGCTGGTACTTCCGCGAACTCGGCGACGTCCTGCTCTGGCGCCAGCACAACGGACTCGTCGAGGGCGACCGGCTCTGGGACGCCGCCCGCCGCGCCCACCCCGGCTACACCGTCGCCAACATCTGCTGGTGGTACGCGATGGGCGCCGACACCGACTACACGGTGACCCCGCGCCCCGTCTACTACGCCGACGGCCGCAAGGAACCCGACTGCTACACCCGGCCCCCGGCCCTCCACGACGAGCTCACCGACAAGCTCGGCACCTTCCCCCTCTTCCACTTCTGGGGGCCCGGGGCCGACCTCGTCTCCTCCCAGTGGATCATCGACGCCACCCGGCACATCCTCGCCACCCGCACCCCCGATCTGGCCCTGTGCTACCTGCCCCACCTCGACTACGACCTCCAGCGCTACGGTCCCGACGACCCGCGCTCCCACCGTGCCGCCGCCGACCTCGACCGGGCCGTCGCCCCGCTGCTCGCCGACGCCCGCGCCGAAGGCCGTACCGTCGTCGCGCTCTCCGAGTACGGCATCACCCGCGTCGAGCGGCCCGTCGACATCAACCGGGCCCTGCGCCGGGCGGGCCTGCTGGAGGTCCACACCCAGGACGGCATGGAGTACCTCGACCCGATGGCCTCCCGCGCCTTCGCCGTGGCCGACCACCAGATCGCCCACATCTACGTACGACGACCCGAGGACCTCGAAGCGGCCCGGGAAGCCCTCGCGGACCTGCCCGGCATCGAGCGGCTCCTGGACGACGAGGGCAAGAAGGCCCACCACCTGGACCACCCCCGCTCCGGCGAGCTCGTCGCCGTCGCGGAGAAGGACGCCTGGTTCACGTACTACTACTGGCTCGACGACGCCCGCGCCCCCGACTTCGCCCAGCTCGTCGAGATCCACCGCAAACCCGGCTACGACCCCGTCGAGCTCTTCATGGACCCCGAGGACCCCTACGTCCGGGTCAAGGCCGCCACGGCCGTCGCCCGCAAGAAGCTCGGCATGCGCTACCGCATGGCGGTCGTGCCGCTCGACCCCTCACCCATCCGGGGCAGCCACGGCCGCCTCCCCACGAGCGACGACGAAGGTCCGCTCATCCTCTGCTCCACCCCCCACGCCTTCCCCGGCCGGGTCCGGGCCACCGAAGTGAAGTCCCTGCTTCTCCGGCTCGCCGGACTGCACTGACAGCCCGGCCGGACCCGCTCATCCACCAGGTCTCATCAAGGGAGTCACGTGACCATGAGCCGCACCCCCGAGGATCTCGAACTCGCGAGCAGACTCAGCCGCCGCAACATCCTGGGCGTCGCCGCGGGAGCCACCGCGGCCACCATCATCGGCGCCGCCGGCGCCTCGGCCGACAGCCGCGACCCGTCCGCCGCCGAGAGCCGGGGCAAGGGCCACGGCAGGGGCCGGCCCGTCCTGCCCCCCGGCCGCCTCGGCATCCAGCTCTACAGCCTCCGCGACAAGATCTCGGCCCTGGGCTTCGCCCCCGTCTTCGCCGAGCTGGAGAGGTACGGGTACGACGAGATCGAGTTCGCCGGATACACCCAGGCCACGGGCGGTGCCCTCACCCTCGCCCAGCTGAGGAGGCTGGCGAGGGACCACGGCCTGAACCCCATCGGCAGCCACGTCGGCCACTCCGACGACAACAACCCGGGGGCGTACACCTTCGCCCAGAACCTCACCAAGGTCCTGGACGACGCCCAGGCACTCGGACTCAAGCACATAGGAACGCCCTCCGGGCCCTTCCGCTACGGCTCCACGGTGGACGGCTGGAAGCGCGTCGCCGAGGAGTTCAACACCTACGGCGCCGCCGCCCGCGAGCGCGGCATGAAGTTCTACCAGCACAACCACGCCGAGGAGTTCTCCTTCGCGACCGACAGGCCGGACGTACGCCTCTACGACGTCCTGCTCGCCGAGACCGATCCCGACCTGGTCTATCTGGAGATGGACATCTACTGGGCCTACTGCGCCCAGTTCCGGTTCTCCAGGCGGGCGGACGGCACCCCGGCCCCGCTGGACCCGCTGAAGTACGTCCTCAAGCACCCCGACCGATACCCCCTGTTCCATGTCAAGGACGGCGTCCGCGACGACACCGCGCGCGACGGCTACCGCATGTCGGACGTCGGCGACGGAGACATCGACTACCGGTCGTTCCTGTCCGAGGTCACCCATCGGACCCACCGGGGCCGCACCTACCACCACTGGCAGACCGAGCACGACAACCCGGCCGACCCGACGGCCTTCGCCCGCAAGTCCAGCGAGCACCTCCACTCGCTGCGCGAGGGACGCTGCGGGGACTGACGGCAGCGCGCACACACCGGCACCCGGGCCGGCCCTCCCCGTACGCAGGGGAGGGCCGGCCCGCCGCGAACCGCTCGGCCGGTCTCCGCACCCGGCGGTTCCGGGAGCCCCGGCCGCTTCACAACCAGCGCGGTGTCCACGATCCGGCACGCGAACCCATGTCCTTGCCGGACGGCACCTGGACGGCGCTGCCGGGCAGGTTCCCTCAGCCGATTCCCTGATGGTCCGGGGACAGCGCGAACGCCCGCTCCGCGGCCTCGGGCACCGAGCGCTCCACCGCCTGCGTCAGCAGCGCACGGTGTCTGAGCAGCGGTTTCCTCCGGTCGGCGGGAGCGAGCAGCAGAAGATCGTCGATGCCGGCCAGCAGTCGTCGGGACACCTGCGGGCTGTCCGCCGAGCACCGCCGGATCTCCTCGAACGCGAGGTCCACCAGATCCGTCCACTCCGGCACGTCCTGGACGAGCCGCACACGCCCGGCGCCGTCGCGGTGGTGCACGGCGCCGAGCGGCAGGCGGACCACGGCCGCGAGGAACTGCACGACGCGGTCGAGGCACTGCACGGCGGTGGTCGGGTCGTTCACGGCGGCCGACAGGGCCCGCAGCGCGATGTCCGAAAGCTGCCGCAGCCCGAAGGCGAGGTCCTGGTGCGGGGTGCGCTCCACCCCGACCGACACCGTGTACGCCAGCGCGTGCCGGGGCGGCGCGGCCCCGCCGTGGACGGCCAGGACCGGCGTCCCCGGCACCACGAAATCCCCGATCCGCGGGATGAGCCGCAGGACGATGCCCTGCCGCCGCGCGGCCCGCACCAGCCGCGCCACGTTCACATCCCGCAGTACCCCCGCCCGCCCCGTGTGCATCACCCGCGCGGTCTCCGGCGCGAGGGGTTCCTCGGACAGGGGCGCACGGGGCATCCGCCGGATCACCCGCAACGCCTCGCGCGTGATCCGGTCGGTGACCGGACCCACCTGCATGAGCCGCAGGGTGGCCGACACATAGGCGATGAAGAGCAGCAGGCTCAGGCCGAGCAGCGCCAGCGTCAGCATGCTCTGCACCAGCGGCACGGAGGTCACCCGGCGGGGGTCGGCCTCACTCTCGTAGGAGGTCAGGACCAGCAGGGAGAACAGGAACGTCGCCAGGAACACCGTCAGGGTGAGCTTGCTGATGCGGCTCCTGACGAAGATCCGCACCACCCGGGGCGTGAGCTGCCCGCTCGCCATCTGCACCGCCACCAGCGAGATGCTGAAGACGACACCGATGAAGGTCATCATCGCCGAGCTGATGGTGGTCACGATCGTCTTCGCGTCCTGCGCGAACGACATCAGGTCGCCGAGCTCGGTGTACGCCCGCTCCGCGCGGAGATGCGCGACGATCTCCGTGTCCAGCGAGGAGGCCGCCCACCACAGCACGAAGACGCACACGAGCCCCAGGGTCGGCGCGAACCAGAACGTGTCGCGCAGATGCTCGCGCAGGGGAGACAGCGCGAGGGGCCTTCGATAGCCGCGATCACTCATGAACGCGAAGGTAACGGCGCCGGCCCCGCGCACGGCGGACATCGGCGGGCAACCGGCACGCCGCGCGGCGCACACGGCCGTCATGACCTTCCGTGACCGACAAGTGACGGAGCGGCCGGACTGTGCCCCGAAGGTCCGCGGCACCGCACTGACCACCGGATATGCAGGTGAGAGGCGCGCCGAACCCCTGGTATTGTTCTCTTTGTCGCCGCGGGGAAAACACCGCGAACGGCAGACACCTTGTCCGGGTGGCGGAATGGCAGACGCGCTAGCTTGAGGTGCTAGTGCCCTTTATCGGGCGTGGGGGTTCAAGTCCCCCCTCGGACACCAGCAGGAGACCCCAGTTCATCTGGGGTCTTTTCGCGTTCCGGGGCCGGGGCGGGCGTCCGGGCGCTCGCGGGCGAGTTCGCCCACCCGGGCGCGGACGACGAACCAGCCTGCGACGAGGGCGGCCGCGATCAGTGGCAGGAGCGACACGGTGGTGCGGCCCACTCCGCCGCCCCACCACATCAGGAAGGCGACGCAGAGCAGGAAGAACAGGGTGACGATCTGGGTGTACGGGGCCCAGGGCAGCCGGTACGAGGGGCGTGCGACGCGGCCGTCCAGTGAGCGGTGCCAGAACAGCAGGGAGCAGAGCATGATCATGCCCCAGGTGCCGAGGATGCCGATCGACGCGAAGTTGAGGACGATCTCGAACGCCTCCCCGGGCATGACGTAGTTCAGCCCGACACCGAGGACTCCGAAGCCCGCGGTCAGCAGAATGCCGCCGTAGGGGACCCTGCCCTTGTTCATCCGGCCGGTGAACGCGGGCGCGGAGCCCGCCAGGGCCATGGACCGCAGGATGCGGCCGGTGGAGTACAGGCCGGAGTTCAGGCTGGACAGGGCCGCGGTCAGGACGACCAGGTTCATCACACCGGCCGCCCCCGGAACGCCCAGTCCGTCCATCACCGTGACGAACGGACTCCGGTCGTCGGAGTACGAGGTGTAGGGCAGCAGCAGGGCGAGCAGCACCACCGAGCCGACGTAGAACAGACCGACGCGCCACATGATCGAGTTGATCGCCCTGGGCATGACCTTCTCGGGTTCGCGGGTCTCGCCCGCCGCGACGCCGCACAGTTCGACGGAGGCGTACGCGAACACGACCCCCTGGATCACCAGCAGCATCGGAAGCATGCCGACGGGGAAGAGCCCGCCGTTGCCGGAGACGGTGGCGAACCCCGGGGTGTGGCCGTCCACCGGGTGCTGGGTCACCACCAGGAAGATGCCGATCAGCATGAAGGCGACCAGGGCGGCGACCTTGACGATCGCGAACCAGAACTCCATCTCACCGAAGTACTTCACCGAGATGAGATTGGCGGCGAGTACGACGGTGAGGGCGATCAGGGCGAGCGTCCACTGCGGGACGTCGCTGAACATGCCCCAGAAATGCGCGTAGGTGGCGGCCGCGGTGATGTCGGCGACCGCGGTGGTCGACCAGTTCAGGAAGTAGAGCCAGCCGGCCGCGAAGGCGCCCTTCTCGCCCATGAACTCACGGGCGTACGAGACGAAGGCGCCGGAGGAGGGGCGGTACAGGACCAGTTCACCGAGCGCGCGGACGACGAAGAACGCGAAGACACCGCAGACCGCGTAGGCGAGGGCGAGGGAGGGGCCCGCTCCGGCCAGCCGCCCGCCCGCGCCCAGGAACAGTCCCGTGCCGATCGCGCCGCCGATGGCGATCATGTTGATGTGGCGGGAGGTGAGGTCCTTGCTGTACCCGGCGTCACCGGCGTCCACATGGGGGGAGCCGCCCGCCGCCGGTGGGGCGGCGGCGGGCGGACCGGCCGCGGGGGTGCGGTCATTCATGGACGGGATTCGCCTTCGTGAGGGGAAGGTTGGCGTTCCCGGCCAGGTCCGGCGTGGGGGTCGTCACCGTGGCGGGCCCTATGGCGCCGGGCCGGGGAATCCTGCGATTCTGGCAGTGCGCGGTGCCGCTGAGGAATCGAACTGCGGTACTTCAGAGGTTGTGCAGAGGTGAAGCAAGGCGATGGTCACACCGGGGTGCGCCGGAGCGCGGCTACGCCCCGGCGACCAGTTCGGCCAGTGCCTCGGCCAGTTCGCGCAGGCCCGGACCGGCGGCGCCGCCCGGCTCGGACATATACACATCGCGCCGGATCTCGATCATCAGCGCGCTGACCCGCGGGTCCTTGCCGTAGTGCTTCAGCGGTACGTAGGTGCCGGGGAAGGGGCTGTCGAGCCCCGTTCCGCCGAATCCCGCGAACGCCGACTCGGCGCGGGCCAGCAGCTCCGGCGGGGTGTGGAAACCGTCGGTCCCCAGGCAGACCGGCGGGCGCGGCCCGTCGCCGTGGAGTTCGTAGGGGAGCGGTGCGCTCGGGTACGAATGGACATCGATCACGACGGCGCGCCCCGCGTCGGCCAGGCGCGCGTCGACCGCCGCGGTCATCGCCCGGGCGTACGGGTGGAAGTAGCGGTCGATCAGAGGCTGGGGATCCATGCCGCGCGGGCGCAGGCGTTCGCGGTGCGTGGTGTGGGTGTAGACGGCGCCCATGCCCACGGCCAGCATCTCCTCCCGGTCGTCCGGGAACCGTTCGGGATCGACCACGAGCCGGGAGAGGCCGTTGACGAACCGCCACGGGGTGAGCGCGCAGGCCGCGGCGGCCCGCTCCGCCAGCTCCGCCGTGTGGGAGTCCGTGATGTGGTCGAGTTCCCGCTCCAGGGCGGCTCCGTCCAGGACGATTCCGTCCCGGACATGCGGCGGCAGCGCCCGCGAGGAGTGCGGTACGTGCAGCAGTACGGGTGACCCGGCCGCTCCGGGGATCAGGTCGAACGGGTGGGTAGCGCCCATGGGGAGGTTCCTTCGCGGGGACGGCATGCGGACTGCGGCGAGGAGCCTGCCCGTCCGGGCCGGTCCTCGCCGCAGTCCGATTGTCCTCCGGAGGGATTACCGGCCCGACGCGACCACCGGGTAGTGGTCGGAGAGGTTCGTGTATGTGTAGTCCTTGCCCCAGCTGGAGACGGTCCAGGGTGCGCTCTGCTCCTTGACCACCTCGTTGGTCCACCCGGAGGGCTTCGCGTGCCCGGCGCGGTGCAGGACGTGGTCCAGGTCCTCCCGGGGGTCGTCGGGGTAGCGCTCGGAGGCGATCGAGTTGTCCCTGGTGTCGAAGGAGTACGGGTGCCCCGTCCGTGCGTCGGCGGCGCTCAGGCCGGCGTCGGCGAGCAGCGAGGCGTACTCGGAGGAGTGGAAGTCCACGTTGAAGTCGCCTGCCACGATGACCTGTTCGGAGGCGGGGATCCGCTTGGCGTCGAGGAAGGCGTCGATCTCCTTGAACTGCCGGCTGCGCGTCTGCGCCGCCTGGCCCGCCGTGCACCCGGGGTCCGTCGACTGGGCGTGGGTGCCGACGATATGGACCGGGGTGCCGTTCACGTTCAGCTCGGCGTAGGCGAAGCCCTTGTTGGAGAACCAGTCACCGCCACAGGCGTCCTTGAACACGTACTGCTCCTTGCGGACGATCGGCCAGGTGCTCAGCACGCTCACCCCGCCGTCCTCCGGTGTGGTGGCCGAGTACGATCCGCCGGTCGCGTCCCAGCCGCTCCTGCTCCGGCCCACCACCGGGGTCTGGTACGGGTACTGGGCGGACGCGTTGCGCAGCAGGGCGTCGGAGGCCGAGTTGTCGAACGCCTCCTGGAGCACGACCACGTCGTTGCCGCGGAAGAACGAGGTCTTCGGTATCTCCGCCACCCGGTGGTCCTGGCCCCAGTTGGGATACAGAGTCTTGCTGAAGATGAACGCGTTGTAGGAGAGGACCCGCAGTGACGGCGTTTCGGCGGCCGCTGCCTGCGGGGTGCCGACGGCCAGTGTGACGGCGGTGAGCGCGGCGGACAGGGTCACGCCGGAGAGGCGGCGGAGCGCGGTGTGCGGCACGAGGTCTCCTGGTTCTGCTGAGGGGGTGGGCGGGTGGCACCCATCAAAGCAGGACTGGTTACCCGCCGGTAGACTCGGGATGCCGGCGATCTTTACGTCCGGCCGACATCCGGAGTCAGCGCAGCTCGGCGTAGACGATCAGGTTGTCCACGGGATGCCCGGCCGCGTCGAAGTCGCCGTCACAGGTGATCAGACGCAGCGTGCTGCCCTCGGTGGCTCCATAGACCTTGTCGGTCGGGAAGGCCTTCTTGTCGACGGTCTCCGTACCGGTGACCGTGAAGTGGACGTTCTTCCCCGCCTTGTCGCGGACGACGACATCGGCGCCCTCGCGGATCTTCCTCAGGTTGTGGAAGACGGCCCGGCCGAACCGGGTGTCGTTGTGGCCTATCAGTACGGCGGCCCCGGGCTCCCCGGGAACGGCGCCACCGGTGTACCAGCCCACGGTCATGCCCTGCTCGGCGGGCGGGACCTCGACGGTGCCGTCCGCTTGGAGACCGAGCCGCATGATGGTGCTGTTCACGCCGATGGAGGGGATGGACACTCCGGCGGGGTGCGCCTGCCCGGCCTTCTCCCCCTGCGGAGAGCCGCCGGACGGTTCGGACGCCGTACCTGCGGAGCCGGTGGAGCCGGAGGACCCCGTGGACCCGGCGGACGAGGACGCGGTGGCGGCCGGCGGCGCGGCGTCGGGCGGGGTGGCGGAGCAGCCGGCCAGCGCGGCGCAGACGGCGACAGCGGGCAGTATTCCGGCGGTTCGCCGGAACGGGCGGTGCGCGCGGGACGGCACGCGGTGCGTGGCGGAGGCCGGACGGTGCGTGGGGGAGAGCGGGTGGTGCGTACGGAACACGGGTACTCCAGTAGGCGGGACAACGGCCGACCGTGGCGCCGTCCGGTGAGGACGACGCCACGGTCACTGGTGAGTGGTGGGCGGATCAGCCGTTGCGGTGGGCCGCGGAGCGGCGGCGCAGGACGATGGTGCCCGCGCCGGCGAGCAGGACCGCACCGGCGGCCGACCCGGCGAGAGCGGTGGTGCCGTCCCCGCCGCCGACGGGGCGTTCACCGGCGGCCACGCCACCACGGGGGGTGACGGCGGGCCGCGTGGTCCCCGCCCCTTCCTGCCCGGGCCGCGCTTCCTTCACCGCCGGGGCGGGCCGGTCACCCGCGGCGACACCGCCACGGGGCTTGGCCGACGGCTGCGGAGCGTCCTTGGCGTCCACGCCGGCCTTCGCGGGGGCGGGCGACGGCGCCTCCACACGCGGGGAGGCGGGCTTGGGCGTGGTGTCCGCGAAGGCCGCGGCCGACGGCACGAGCACCGCACCGGCCGCGACGGCGACGAGCACGGCGGCACGCAGGGAGAGACGAGCGGTCATACAGATGGCTCCAATCCAGCTCGGCCCCGTGACATCTCCGGACGGTGGTTCGCACCGGGTACGGGGCATGCGGCCAGGCTGGCGTGAAGTTATGAAGAAGCTGTCAGAGCGCTGTGGTCATCCCATCAGCGCCTCCGGCCGGCCTTCTCTTCTCCGCCCTTTGCGTCAGCCCCCCGGGCTGCCGGTCCCTGACATGCCGGTCCCTGACACGCCGGTGCCCGTCATACCGGCCCCTGCCACGGGCAGCCGGAGGGTGAAGACCGAACCGGCACCCTCGGTGCTCGTCGCGCTCGCCGTACCCCCGTGCGCCTCGGTCAGCTTGCGGACGATGGCCAGCCCCAGGCCGCTGCCGCCCGTGCGGCGGCTGCGGGACTTCTCGGCGCGCCAGAAGCGGTCGAACACATGGGGAAGGTCGTCGGGCCCGATGCCGTTGCCCGTGTCCACGACCTCGACGACGAGGTGCTCCCCGGACGCGGAGCCGTACGAACGCAGGGTGACCCGCCCGCCCGCCGGGGTGTGGCGTACCGCGTTGGAGACGAGGTTCCCCACGGCCTGCCGCAGCCGGACGGGATCGGCGTCGGCGGTGAGCCCGGGGACCGTGTCCACCGTCAGCGTCACGCCCGCGGTCTCGGCCTGCACCTGGTGTGCCGCGGCCACCTGCCCCAGCAGCTCCGCGACGCGCAGCCGCTCGGGGTGCAGCCGCAGCACGCCCGCGTCGGCCGCGGCCAGGTCCTGGAGGTCGTCGATGATGTGCTGCAACTGCACCGCCTCCTCCAGGAGCGAGGAGACGAACGCCGGATCGGGATCGGCCAGACCGTCCTGGGCGGCCTCCAGCCAGCCCCGGATGTTGCTCAGCGGGGTGCGCAGCTCATGCGCGACATCGCTGACCATGGCCTTGCGCTGTTCCTCCAGCCGCGCCCGGTGCGCGGACATGTCGTTGAAGGCGCTGGCCAGCCTGCCTATCTCGTTGTCCGCGGTGACGGGAACCGAGGCCGGTTCCTCGCCGTCGCGCATACGCTGCGCGGCGCCGGTCAGCGCGCGCAGCGGGCGTACGAGCCGGGCGCCCGCGAGCACCGAGGCGCCCACGGTGAGGGCGAGCACCAGGGCGGCGGCACCGGCGATCTTGGCGGTGTTCGCCGGGGAGAGGTCGAAGCCGGGAACGGTGGTGCCGCCCTCGTCGCCGATGAACAGCAGGGCGGGCGAGGCCACATAGGAGCTGAGCTGTTCGCGGCGCGCCGTCCCCACGCACGAGGCGATGGCCCGGTCGCCCTCACTCGTGTGCGTGGTCGGCCTCACGGCAGGGGCGGGCAGTTTCACATGACCCGCCGAGGGCACGGGCCGGGCCTCGGAGTCCTGTGCCCAGGAGAGATCCTGGTTCAGCCGCACAGCGTCCCGGCCCTGGCGTTTCAAGCAGGCGTCGGCCAGCTGGTTGAGGGCCCCGAGCGCCCGCTGTTCGGTGCGGGTGGGTTCCTCCAGCGTCCCCGGGTCGCACCGGGCGCCCCGCACCCGCTCGGGGTCGTTGCCCACGACCTGGATGCGGGGCCGTCCGCTCGGTTCCACGACCACGTCCGAGGCGATCCCCGCCCGGCTCAGGCACACCACACCCCGGTCGGCGGTCCGCCGCAGCGCCGTACGCTCCGCCGCGGACAGCCTGAACGGCCCGACCGCACGCGCGTCGACCCGGTCGTCGGCCGTACCGGAGCGGCCGGCGCTCTCGGGTGCCAGCACCGTGTCCACGGACAACGGGTCGACGACCGCGGACGCCTGGGGAGGCAGCGCGGCCGGCGTCCGCCCGGTGGCGGAGTCGGCGAGGGGCTGCCGCCCCTGCGTGGTCAGCGCCACCCTGCGCCCGGACTGTTCGGCCAGCCGCTCCACGGTCGGCCCGACGCCGTCCCAGGTGGAGTTGAGGGCCGCGTATCCCAGCAGCGTGTCGTAGATCCGTGCGTCGGCCGTGAGGTTCCGCCCCTGTTCCTGCCTGATCGCCCCGGAGGTGGTCTGCACGGCCAGCCACGCGGTCGCCGCCACCGAACAGGCCGCCACCAGCGCCGATACGCCGAGCAGCCGTCCGAACAGGCTTCTGCGCAGCGGCAGCCGGTCCGGGCCGCGCCCGCTAGGCACGCCGGATTCCCTTCTCGGGGTCCGTCAGCTTGTACCCGACACCGAAGACCGTGAGCAGTCTGACCGGCCGGCGCGGGGCGGGCTCGATCTTCTTCCGCAGGTTCATGATGTGCACATCGACGGTCCGGTCCCCGATGTACCGGTCGAAACCGTGCAGCTCCTCCAGGAGCCGCTGCCGGGTGAAGACCCGGTCGGGCTGGGCGGCCAGAGCGGCCAGGATGCGGAACTCACCGGGGGTGCACTCCACCCGCCCACCGCCCACCGTCACCTCGTGCCGGTCGGGATCCACCGCCAGCGCGCCCACCCGCAGCACCCGGTGCTCCGGAACCGGGACCGCCCCCGGCCGCCGGGTGCGGCGCAGCAGCGTACGGACCCGCGCCATCAGCTCGCGCGGACTGTACGGCTTGGTCATGTAGTCGTCCGCGCCCAGGTCGAGCCCGAGCAGCAGGTCGTCCTCCGTGGTGCGGGCCGTCAGCATCAGCACGGGCAGCTCCCGGCACTCGGCCCGCAGCACCCGCACCACGTCCAGACCGTCGGCCCGCGGCATCATGACATCGAGCACGAGCAGGTCCGGCTCCTGATGCCGTACCTCATCGAGCGCGGCGAGCCCGTCGCCCACCACCCGCACGGAATGGCCCTCCCGTTCGAGGTAGCGGCGTACCAGTTCGGCCTGCTTCGCGTCGTCTTCGGCGACTATGACGTTTGCGCACACGCGGTCGATCGTAGGTGAGTGCGAAGTACGGCCCGGAGTCCGGGCGGCGGCGCCACCCCTCCCGCCGTCACTTCCCGTACTCCGCCCCACCCGCGGAATCCGCCGCCCGAGTCCGGGGCACCGGCCAACTTTCCCCAAGGTCCGACGCTTGGCGCTAACGTTGATCCGCACGGTGGCAGCGGCGGTGCGGGGGAGGTCGCATCGCGCGGAACACCGGGAACGGGGAGTGCGCGACATGCTGGATCCCATTTCGCTGACCGCCATCACGGCGGTACTCGGCGCGGTCGGTCTGGGCACGGCCAACGAGGCCGGGAAATGGGTGTGGGAATCGGCCGGCGGCTTCGTCCGCAGAATCGTGGGCCGGGAGGTCCCGGCCCCGGTCGGCGTGGGCGAGATCGACGAGGTGGCGCGTCTGGTGTACGAACAGGTGCGCAGGGACCCCCGTAGCGCCGCTTCCTGGAGCGCCTTCGCGAGCCGGGTGAACACCGGCGCGCCGGATGCCGCGGCCGGGCTCGGACAGCCTCGGCTGCCCGCCTCGATACGGTTCTTCACGGACCGTAAGGAAGCGCTGAAGAGCCTCGACCGTGAGGCGTCGCGCCCTGCCGACGGCCGGCCCAGGCTCGCTCTGGTGCACGGCCCGGACGGCATGGGCACGAGCACCCTGGCCGTGCACTGGGGATCGAAGCAGGCCCGCCTCTTCCCGGACGGCCAGCTCCACGCGGAACTCGGCGGCGACACCTCGGCTCCCCGCGACCCGGGCGCCGTCCTGCGCACCATGCTCCGCCAACTCGGCGTACGGGAGGAGGAGATTCCGCCCGGCGGTCGGCAGCTCGGCGAGTTCTACCGCCGCTGTGTGGCGGACCGCCGGCTGCTCGTCGTGCTCGACCACGCCCACTCCGGCGCTCAGGTCCGGCCCCTTCTCACCTCCGCCCCCGGAGTGTTCACGATCGTGGTGGCCCGCCACCCGTTTCCCGGCCTCGACGCCGTACGTGTCCCCGTCGGACCGCTCACCGACAAGGACGCCGTGCGGCTGCTCACCGATATCGCGGGCAAGCCCGCTGTCGCGGCGGCCCGAGCCGCGCTGCCTTCGGTCCTCGAACGCTGCGGAGGCTCGCCCTACGCCCTGCGGGCCGCGGTGCCCCGGCTCTCCGTTCCCGCGTACCCCACCTCACGGGAGGTTCCCGACGTGCACGGAAGTGACCCCGTACGGGCGGCGGCGGAGGACGCCTACCGCCTGCTGGACCCGCCTGCCGCCCGGCTCTACCGCCTGATGGCACTGTCCGCCTGGCCCGCGTTCGACGCCGAGGCGGCCGCGTGGACCACGGGCACGGCGGCCGGGGAAGCGGGGAGAGCGCTGGAGGCGCTTGCCGACAGCATGCTGCTGGAGTGCGACGCGGACGCGCACGACACCGGGCGTTACCACTACCGGCCCGCGGCCCGCGAGCACGCCGAGGCCGCCGCGGCGCGCGAGGACGGCATCGCCGCGTGCTCGGCCGCCCTCGCGCGCACCCTGCGCGGATACGCGGTGCTGGCCGCGTCCGCCGCTCATCAGGCGCTGCCGGAAAGCTGGCGTGTCCCCGCGCCCGCCATCGAACCCGGCCCCGCGTCCGACTCCGCCGTTCGGCGGACCCCCGTGTACGAGGACCGGGGCGCGGCGCTCGAAGCGCTCCTGGCGGAGTCCGGGAACCTGGTCCAGGCCGTGCGGTGCGCCGAGGAGTCCGGTGATCCGCGCACCGCCGTGAGCGTGTGCCGCTCCCTGTGGCCGCTCCAGCTCAAGGCGGGTCACCACGAGACGCTGCTGCCCGCCCTGCGTGCTGGGGCGCGCCTCGCCGACGCCCGTTTCCCGGGTTCGGCAGACGCCGGGGCGCTGCACGCCCAGCTCGCGCACAGCCTGACCGAACTGCGCCTGTGGGACGAGGCCGAGACCGAGTCGCTGGCGGCCGCGCGCGCCGAGGAGACGGCAGGCCATGTCAGGGGCCACGCGTCGGCGGTGGAGTTCCTGGGGCTGCTGCGGCTGCGCCAGTGGCGGTACGAGGAGGCGTACGCGTGCTTCGAGCAGGCGGGAAGCATCCTGATGACCCTGGGCGCCGCGGACGAGGGCGTCGCCGATCTGCCGCGCGCCGGCGCCCTGTTGGAGCGGCACCGGGGCCGTGCCCTGCGCGGCCTCGGGCGGCGCGAGGAGGCGCGGGCGAAGCTGGCGAGCGCGCTGCGGTACTTCCGGGCGGGCGGCGACACGTACAACACAGCGCGGACACTTACGGATCTGGCCTGGACCTGGCTGGACGTGGAGGACACCGATGCCGCGCTGCCGCTGATCGATGAGGCGATCACGACGCTCGGCGGGCATCGTGCCGAATACCACCTTTCCCATCTCCGGGACATGCGCGAGCGCTGCGTGAACCCGTGACGCCCATCCCGCGGGGACATCTCCAGCCGGGATCACGCCGCGGCACTCACTCCGGCGGAGCCGGGGCGACGCGTACCGGATGCGCAAGGGCACCCGTGCGCACCGTCATGCCGACGCTCACCGCATGGGCGAGGCGCTCGGCGACGGACGGGGCGCCCGGGCTTCCCGTCGTCAGCCAGGCGTGGAGCGCGGAGGCGTACGCCGCCGGGTCCGCACCGGAGCCCGCACCGGCACCGGAGTGCGTACCGGTCTGCGCGGCGGCAGTCAGCAGCAGAAGCTCTCCGCCGCGCACCCGGACCGCGCAGGTGGACGGTCCGGTCACATAGGCCGCCAGCGCGCAGTCGGGGTGGCGTCGGAGCACCTCAGCGGTCCAGTGGGACGGTGAGCCGAACCGCGGGTCGTCGGGAGCGCCGTCCCGGAGGATGACGTCCGCCAGTTCCAGCAGGCCGGTCTCACGGGTGTCTTCGTGCACGGCGATGTGCAGGTCACCGCCCGCCTGTTCCGCGGGCGGCCGGGACCCTGCCCAGCGGCTCACCGCGACCTCGCCGGGCCCGAGCACCCGGGTCAGCACCCGCAGGGGGACGGTGAGGGCGGCGGATTCATGGGCCGGGAGGGGCAGCGGCGTCAGCGAAGCGGGCCAGTCCGGTTCCGCCGCGCCCATCAGCGAGTAGAACAGCGTCCGGAGCCGGACAGCCGCCTCGCCCGGAACGGAGGTGGTGAACTCGGCGGGCCCCGGCAGCGGCCGGTGATGCTCGATGAGCGCGTCCAACTGCGGCCGCAGCGGGGCCTCGGGACGGAGCGACGGCGCCTCCCGCAGAAATGCGGAGATCGGCGCGTCGGGGTCGAGGCAGTCCAGCGGCGCGGCTCCCAGCAGTACGGGAGTGCCCAGCGCCGCCGCGTAGTACGTGACGGAGCCGTGGTCCCCGACGACGGCGTCGGCCGCCAGCAGCGCCTGCCGCCAGCCCTCCAGCGGGTCGATCAGCGCCAGCCCGCCGCGCCGGGCCCGGTCGAGCCAGGCACGGATCTGACCGGGACCGTGGCCGTGCCAGATATTGGGGTGCAGGACGGCGGCGAAGCGGTACTCGTCCAGGGGGAACTCGTCCGCGAACCGGGGGAGCAGGGAGGGCAGGAGGTCGCCCCCGGCACCGTCCGGGCCGGCCGTACCCCCGTCGCCGAAGAGCGACTCGGGATTCCAGGTGGAGTTCAGGACGACCAGCCGCTGCCCCGGCCGCACACCGAGCGCCCGGCGGAACCGCTCACGGTAGGGGCGGGCGGCCAGTATCCGGTCGAAGCACGGATCACCGGCGAGGACGGCGGTCGGCGCCGCCTCGGGGCAGGCCAGGCGCAGCCGCTCGTACTGCTCGGGATGGGACAGGACGAGGGCGTCGGCGACGGGCGCGCCGTTCGACAGCAGCCACTGGGGCGCAAGCCCGAACACGGGCGCGGCTCCCGCTCCCGCCTTCGCGTCCGGCCCCGGTCCCTGTCCGGTGTCCGGTGCCGCCAGTCTTTTGGTGTATCCGACACCGTGCGAGAGGACGGTCAACTTTCCGGCGAGCGCCTGGAGTTGCCCGCCGAAGCTGGCGGATACGGCCAGGTCGACCGGCGTCCCGACGGCCTGTTCCCACGGCAGGACCGGTACCCCGGTATCGGCCAGCAGTTCGGCCGTGCCCGCCGCGAAGGCGGAGGAGCCGGTGCAGGTGGCCAGGAGCTGGACGCGCAGATCGTCGTCGAACAGGGGCAGCACATCGAGCAGCCGGGTCGCGGAGGTCACGTTGTGGACGACGACCAGTACCCGCAGACACTTCCCGCGCGTCGCCCATCGGGCCGCGTCGTCCCCGACCGGCACCCGCACCCGTCCGGTCCCGGCCTGCCCCATCCGCGCCCCTCCTTCGCCCGGTCCACCCACGGCCGCGGCCCGGCCCGTCCGTGCGTTCCGGTGTGGAGCACGTGACCGGCCACGATAGCCAACCCGGCGGCCGCGCGGGCGCGTACGACGTGTCAGGCGGCCATCGCCACGGTCGACCTGGCGAGCGCGGAGGACTTCGCCGCCGGCCGCTCGGCGAAGACCATGATCCGCAGCAGCGCGAACCGTCCGACCCCCGCGAGCGCCGACGCCGACAGGTAGACGGTCTGCTCGACCGGCGCGGAGGGCGTGGAGTCGAGGGCGTACAGGGCGAACAGCGCCCCGGTGGTGAACGCGTAGCTCACGGCGGCCGTCAGGCCGGACTGGAGGTGGACGCCCCAGCCCCCGCGTCCGCTGCGGAAGGAGACGCGGCGGTGCAGCTCGGTCGCCATCACCGTGGAGACGACCGTGACCAGGGCGTTCGCCACCATCAGCGGCAGGTGTCCGTTGAGCAGGACGAGCACCCCGCTGGAGGCGACCCCGACCCCGCCGCCGCACACCACGAAGCGCACGAAGGCCGCCACGAGCGGGTGGGCCCGGAGCGGCCGGCGGTGCGGAAGGTGCGAGGGGGCGGTCACGGGGTTCCTCCGGAGGGGATGGTGTGCGGTGCGTTCGATTCCACCTCAGAATCTATGGACCCGGCGTCCACCGTGCGACCCAGATAGACCCTGACCTCACTGAGGGTTGTCCCCCAGAGGGGCCTGGTGGCCGGCTCCCCCTATGTGTCGATCTTGTGGTCAATGATGCATAGATGTCGCCCGTAGCTGATCGGAAGCATTCAGGAAAGGCTCCGATGGGAACCCCGAAGCTTCACCTAACCTCCTTATAGTGGTGCCGCGTTGATCGTATGGTCGCAACGCGCGAAGCCGTCGCCACTGGAGTCCGTACGATGACGAACCCCTCACCCACCGCGCCCGCTTCCCCGGCCGGCGGCTGTCCCGCGGGCGGTGCCCCGGGCGCCGTGCCGCTCGGCGGAGCCGATTCCGGCGCCGAGCCCCAGGCCCTCTACCGCTCCATGCGGCGCGAACACGGACCGGTCGTCCCCGTCGAACTGCCCGGAGGGATACCCGCCTGGCTGGTCATCGGCTACCGCGAACTCCATCAGGTCACGAGTGACGGGGAACTGTTCCCCCGGGACGTCTCGCTGTGGAACCAGTGGGGCCGGGTCCCCGAGGACTGGCCGCTGCTGCCGATGGTCGGGCAGCCCATGCCGTCCATCTACTTCACCGCGGGGGCCGAGCACCGGCGGCACGCCGAGATGGTGGGGCCCGCGCTCGAAGGCGCGGACCCCTTCGAAATCCGCGCACACTGCGAACAGCTGGCCGACCGTCTCATCGACGGAATCTGCATCCGGGGCACGGCCGATCTCATCGCCGAGTTCGCCGTACCGCTGCCCGTCCTCGTGCTCGCCCGGCTGGTCGGCTTCCCGGACGCGGAGGGCGCGGACATCGCCCGGGTGCTGGGGGACCTGGCCGACGGCGGAGCGGGGGCCCAGGAGGCGCACGCGCGCTTCGCCGAGCACATGCGGCGGCTGGTCGCGGCCAAACGGTCGGCGCCCGGCGAGGACGTGACCTCCCGGATGCTCGCGCACCCCGAGCGGTTCACCGACGAGGAGTACGCGCTCGACCTCATGGCCATCACGGCGGCGGGTCACCTGACCACCGCCGACTGGATCGGCAACTCCATGCGTCTGATGCTCACGGAGGACCAGTTCGCCGCCTCCCTGTCCGGCGGGCGCCACAGTGTCGCCGAAGCCATGAACGAGGTCCTGTGGGAGGACGGCCCGACCCAGATCCTCGCCGGCCGCTGGGCGGCCCGGGACACCCATCTGGGCGGGCGGAACATCCGCCGGGGCGACATGCTGCTCCTGGGGCTGGGCGCGGCCAACGCCGACCCGCACATCCGCCAGCAGTTCCCGTCGCAGGGAGGCAGGCCGGGGCAGGGCGGCAACAGTGCCCATCTCGCGTTCAGCCACGGTGAGTACCGCTGCCCGTTCCCCGCCCAGGAGATCGCCGAGACCATCGCCCGGACCGGCATCGAGATCCTGCTGGACCGGCTGCCCGACCTCGAACTGGCCGTCGCCGCACAGGACCTGGTCCGCCGTCCCTCCGCCTTCCTGCGCGGGATGACCGCGCTGCCCGTCCGCTTCACTCCCGTACGTACGACAGGAGACCCGTCGTGAAATGCCCGCACGCCGCCGGCCACCGGTCCACTCCGGGCGGCGGAGCCGTCGTCATCGACCCGATGGTCCAGGACCTGGACGGCGAGACCGCCCGGCTCCGGGAGGCCGGCACGCTCGCCCGGATCGAACTGCTCGGGGTGCCCGCCTGGACCGTCACCCGGCACGCAGAGGCCCGCAGGCTTCTCGTCGACCCGAGGCTGGTGAAGGACATCGGCGTCTGGGAGCTCTGGCGCAGCGGGGCGGTGACCCGGGACTGGCCGCTGATCGGAATGATCGACGCGGGGCGTTCGATGTTCACGGTGGACGGCGACGAGCACCGCCGGCTGCGGACCAAGACCTCCCAGGCCCTCACCCCGCGCCGGCTCGAAGCGCTGCGCCCCGACATCGAGAGGTTCACCGAGGAACTGCTCGGCCATCTTCAGGAGCAGGGCGGGGACGGCGGCGTCGTCGACCTCAAGTCCGTGTTCGCCCAGCCGCTGCCCATGCGGGTCGTCGGCATGCTGATGGGGGTGGACGAGGACCGGCATCCGATGCTGATGAAGCGGTACAAGGCCTTCTTCTCCATGCTCACCCCGCAGGAGGAACGCCTCGCGCTGCTGGACGAGTTGGATGTCTTCTACTACGCCCTGGTCCGGGAGCGCACGGCGCGGCCGGGCGACGACCTCACCAGTGCGCTGATCCTGGCCGAGGAGGGCGGGGACCCGCTCACCGAGGAAGAGGTGGTGGGCAATCTGAAGGCGATGGTGGCCGCCGGCCACGAGACGACCATCGGGCTCATCCTCAATGCCGTACGGGCGTTGCTCGCGCACCCCGACCAGCTGCGGATGGTGCTGGACGGGCGGATCGGCTGGGACGCGGTGATCGAGGAGACGCTGCGCTGGGACACCCCCACCACGCATCTGCTGATGCGGTTCGCCACCGAGGACATCCAGGTCGGGGACCAGGTGATCGGGCGGGGCGAGGGAGTCGCCATCTCCTACCGCGCCATCGGGCGGGACACGGAGCAGCACGGCGGCGACGCCGACGCCTTCGACATCACCCGGCCCACTCCCATCCGGCACATGACCTTCGGCCACGGCCCGCACATCTGCCCCGGCGCGGCACTCTCCCGGGTGGAGGCGGCCATCGCGCTGCCCGCCCTGTTCGGCCGTTTCCCCGGGCTGAGGCTCGCCGTGCCGGACGAGGAGATCCGCAAGCTGCCCGTGATGACGCAGAACGACATGGAGTCCTTCCCCGTGCTGCTGGGGTGAGCGGCCGACGTCCGCGCCGCGGTCCACTCGTCCGGGTGAGAGGCCCGGACGGCGGTACGTGTCGCGGCGTGCTGTATCTGTGCGGAGCAACCGGCCCGAAGGGGTGGAATGGCCCCAACGGGCCTTCCTCCGAACCTGGTTGCGGAAGATCCCGCGTGATAGCTTCGCGATCGATCGTGGAAGGGTTACCGGCGCAACGAGGGATGGTCGGTGGTGGCACTCGGGCCGAAAGGACCGCGCGACATCGATCCGCGTCTGGTCGGCGCGCTGGTCGACGAGTTGTGCGCGCTGGACTGCGTGCGCGACCCGGAACAGTGCATTCACTTCGTGGCACTGGTGGCGTTCCAGCTCCGTGCCGACATCAACTACGCGCGCAAGACGCCGCGGGTCGACATGCTGTCGCTCGTCATGGACGTCCTCAAGCGTGACGGCGGGCTCGACGCCCTGATCTTCGGCGTCAGTGTCGCCTCCGGCCCCGAGGACTCCGCGCGGCTGGCCAGGCTGGTGGGCAGCTCCTATCCCGCCGAGACGACCGCGGATCTCGCCCCTGTCTTCAGTGACAGCGCCCTGCGGGAGATCGGACGGCTGCTCGGCGAGGTGCGGGACACCGACGACGGACGTCTGCACACGGTTCTCGGCCGGGAACTGGGGGTCGATGTGCCCTACGGGCTGTCCCCGATGCAGCGCTTCGACTATCTGCGCGAAGTCAACACGCAGGCCGACGGGCTGCCTCCGGCCCTGGTGCTGGTCGAGGTGATCGCCCATCAGTCCAAACCGGTGGGCGACAAGTTACGGGAGTGGTCGGACCGGTGGGCCCGGGAGGCGGGCGCGGACGCCGTGGAGGCGCTGGCGCTGCGGCGGCAGGGGATCGCCAGCCCGTCCAGGGCCGACCCGGAGGTGCCGCGCTGTCTCGTCGTGATGGTGGAGCCCGCCGGCGACGGATCGGCGGACGTCTTCGTACGGCACTGGGTCAATCCGGCGCCCGGCTACTGGGAGCCGGTGGCCGGCGACGTGGAGCGCGCGACCCTCGACACCCTCGCCGTGGCGGTGGACCGGGCGGTCGGCAGCGGTGAGGCGTACTGGGCGGATGTGCCGGAGCTGGAGAACGAGCCTCCCGTGCAGGTGGAGTTCGTCCTTCCGTACCCCTTGCTCAATCACGACATGGCCCGGCTGGAACTGGGTACGGAGTCCTACGACCCGTTGCCGATCGGCCTTCGGTACCACATCCATCTGCGGAGCCTCGAACGTATGAGGAACCGCGACCCCGCCCAGCTGAGGCGCTGGCGGGCCCGCTGGAAGCGGCTGAAAACAGCCGGAGCCGCCGAGCCCCACCGCTGGCGTTCCGGAGAGAGCGCGCAACTCGACCGCTGGCGTGCCACGCTGGCATCCGAGCCGCGGCTGACCGCCGTCATACTCGACGTGCCCGCGCTGCCGGGGCACGGCCTGGAGGCACTCGCCGCCGCCATCGCGGAGGGGGTGGGTCTCGCCGCATGGGACCGCCGGCCGGACAGCCCGGCCCAGTCGGGTGAGGTGCTGACGGTGCTGCTTGGACATAATCCAGCCCAACTGTCTTCAAAAGTACGACAGTTGCGTAAAGGGGCTGAAGAATTGGATGGCGGAAGCCTGCTTCTGGGAAGACATATTGCGTTCTTCTGGGACGACCCCCACAGGCTGGTCGACTGCGAGGAGGAGATGTCGGCATGACCGAGCAGGACACCACCGCACCACCGGCGCTGCCGCCCTCCTGGAGGGTTTTCCACGCCACCGGGAAGGAGCCCGCCGGAGATCCTCCCGGGCTTCCCGAGCCGCCGCCCTGGCGGGTGTTCGCCGGAAGCCCCGTACAGCCGGAGCCGCCCGACGACGCCCAGGCCACCCGACGCCGCCTCGGCGTCGTGCAGGAGGGCCCCCAGCTGCGTGAGGAGGAGATCGACGCGGTCAACGCGGCACTCCTGCTGCGCCGCCCGCTGCTCGTCACGGGGCCGCCCGGGGTGGGCAAGTCGACCCTCGCCTATCTGATCGCCCATGAGCTGGGGCTCGGCCGGGTGCTGCCGTGGAGCATCGTCAGCCGTACGACGCTGCGCGGTGGCCTCTACGAGTACGACGCCATCGGCAGGGCCCAGGCGATCGCCGCCTGGCGGGCGGGCGGTGACACCGGAGCCGCCGCGGACGGGGCGGGCGCACCCGACCTGGGGGACTTCGTCACCCTGGGCCCCCTGGGGACCGCGCTGCTCGCCCATGCCCGCCCGCGCGTGCTGCTGGTCGACGAGCTGGACAAGAGCGACATCGACCTGCCGAACGACCTGCTCCACGTGCTGGAGAACGGGAGTTACGACATCCCGGAGCTGGTGCGCAGCAGCGTGGGGGAGGTGTCGGTCTTCACCGACGACCCCAAGCGCCGGGCGGTCATCGAGGCGGGCCGGGTCGAATGCGCCGAGTTCCCCGTCGTCGTGATCACGAGCAACGGCGAACGCGAGTTCCCGGCCGCGTTCCGGCGCCGCTGTCTGCCCCTGGAGATGCGCCCGCCCGGCCGGGAACAGCTGATCTCCATCGTCGTCAGCCATCTGCGCCGCCGGCCCGAAGGCGTCTCGGCACTGGTGGACGAGTTCGAGCAGCGGCTGCACAGCGGCGGGACCCAGTCGGTCGACCAGCTGCTGAATGCCGTCCAACTCACCACGGCCGACGGATTCCAGGACGACGAGGACGGGCGTAAGCTGATTGAGATGCTGCTCCGCGACCTCTCGAAGGGCCGCTGATGAACGGCTTGCCCCGGGAGCGTGCTCCGGACGCGCCGTCCACAGCGGGCGGTGCCGCCACCGCGCGTGACTTACGCGGTGACACGAGCGGCGACCTGGGCTGGCAGGACCTCGCCGACGCGGCCTGGCTGGCAGCGGCCTGGCAGTCGGCCGGACGCGGCTCCCCGCGGGCGGCGGACGAACCGGCGCTCCTGCCCGACGAGCCGGAGGCGCTGCCCGACGCCGTTCCGCCTCCTTCGGGTGACACGGCGCCGGAGCTGCCGCCCGACGGGATCGCCCACGGCGAGGATTCGCGCGAACTCGTCCTGAGCGCGGTCGAGGAGACCCGGTCCGCCCGGCCGGACACGGCCGTCCCCACGGTGACGCCTCCCGTGCGGCGCGTGGCACCCCTGAGACTGGCCAGGTCGCTGCACGGGCTGGGGCGACGTGTCCCCTCGCGGCACGGGAACCGCCTGGACGAGGCGCGCACCGCGGAGTGCGGGCTGAGCGACGGGCTGTGGATTCCCTACCTCCGGCCCGTGCGGGAGCGCGCCTTCGACCTGATGCTCCTCGTCGACAGCGCGCCCACCATGCCCGTGTGGGACAGCACGGTCCGCCGGCTCACCGACGAGGCCGTCCGCAGCGGAGCCTTCCGCGACGTCCGGACGGTCGAGGTCGCGCTGCCCGGACAGGGGGCGCCGGTGCTGCGCTGGCCCGGGGACCGGCACGCGGACCCGGCGGAGCTGCTGGACGGACGCGGCTCGCGGCTCTTCCTCGTCGTCACCGACGGGCTGGCCCGGGGCTGGGCCGGCCGGGGCGCGGACGAACTGCTGGGCCGGCTCACCTCCGGCGGGCCCACCGCACTCGTTCATCTGCTGCCTCCCTACCTGCGGCACCGCTCCTCGCTGTACCCCTTCCGCGCCCAGCTGGACGCGGCCGGATTCGGGTCGCTCAACCGGCACTTCGGCTGCCGTCCGCCGCTCGGCGCGTGGGACCGGTCGCGCCGGATCCCCGACCCGGACGACGGTTCCGTACCGGTTCCCGTACTGAGCCTGCGTGCCGGGTCGTTCCGCTCGTGGGCCGATCTGATCACCGGTGAGCGCGGAGTGCGGCGCACCCTTCCGGTGGTGCTGGCCGGAGCCATGACCAAGGGGGTCGCGGCGCCGGGGCTGCGCAGACCCCGGATCGACGGGCCGCGCTCGGCGGTGGCCGCCGTACGGAAGTTCGCCTCGCTGGCCAGTCCGCTCGCCCGGCAGCTCGCGGTGCTGCTGGCGGTCGCCCCACTGCGGATCGACGTCATCGAGGAACTGCGCGACCGGGCCTTTCCCGAGTCGGGCCCCGACCATCTGGCCGAGATCATGATGGGCGGGCTCATCGACTGGGAGCCCGAGGGCGAGGGCGGACCCGACTTCGCCGAAGGGGTGCGTGAGGCGCTGCTGGCGACCGGCAACCGCACCCAGCTGGCCCGTGCGGTGGGGCTGCTGGCCGAGTCGCGCGCCGGGCAGGCACAGGGCATCAGGCTCAGGGCGGCACTGCGGGACCCGGTGCGGGCCGCGCTCCCGGACAGCGGAGCCGGACCTGCCTGGCTCCGCATCGAACTGGCCGTACTGCGTGCTCTGGGCGGCCTGCCGTACAGACATCGTGCGGCTCGCCTGGCCGACCGGCTGCTGCACGGCGCGGGATCTGCAGTGGAGGCGACCAGGGATGATAAAGAGGCATTTGATGTGAATGCTCCAGCTCTCCGGTCGCATCCGGCCGCTTCACCAGGAGGATCTGTGTCGCCCACGACACCCGTAACAGCTGACAAGGATGTCCGGAGGGACGAGCAGAGCATGGACGGCACAGCACCGGAGCTACGATTCGTCCGCACCGGCCAGCCGAAGATCATGGGCAATGTGCCGCCGAAGAACCCCAACTTCACCGGTCGGGAGAGCCTTCTGGCAGCGGTGGAGCGGCAGTTGCAGGAGGACGAGACGACCGCCGTCCTCCCGCACGCGCTGCACGGCATGGGCGGCGTCGGCAAGTCCCAGATCGCCGTCGAGTATGTGTACCGGCACAGCGCCGAGTTCAACGTCATCTGGTGGATTCCGGCGGAGCAGGAGAACCTGATCCTCGGCGCGCTCGCCGATCTGGCCCGCAGCCTCGGCCTGGAGGTCGGACCCCAGGCCAATGCCGCCGTCCCGGCCGTGCGCGAAGCACTGCGCACCGGCAAGCCGTTCGACAACTGGCTGCTGGTCTTCGACAACGCGGAGGACATCGAGGCCGTACGTTCGTACTTCCCCAACGGCGGCCCCGGAAAGATCATCGTCACCTCGCGCAACCGCGAGTGGGAGCGGGTGGCCACCCCGCTCAGCGTCGACGTGTTCGACCGCGACGAGAGCATCACCCTGCTGCAGCGCCGGGCGCGCGGCATGAGCGCCGACGACGCCGACCGGCTCGCCGCCGCACTCGGTGACCTGCCGCTGGCGGTCGAGCAGGCGGGCGCCTGGCACGCCGCCACCGGCATGCCGGTGAACGAATACCTCGACCTGCTGGAACAGCGCCGCCCCGAGATCCTTGAGCTCGACCCGTCCCCCGACTACCCGCTGCCCGTCGCGGCGGTCTGGGACATCTCGCTCGGCCGGCTCTCGCAGGACAACCCGGCGGCACGCCAACTGCTGGAGATCTGCGCCTGCATGGCGCCGGAGCCGATCCCGCTGAACATGCTCAGGGGCGGCCGGAACGTCGAGATCACCCCGGAACTCGACCCGGTGCTGCGTGACCCGCTGCTCCTCGCACGCGCCACCCGTGACCTCAGCAAACTGTCCCTGGTGCGGCTGGACCACAAGTCCGGCACCCTCCAGATGCACCGACTGATGCAGAACGTCATCGTGGCCAGGCTCGATGAGGAGGAACGGGCGAAGATGACCCGGGCCGCCCACCTGCTCCTGACCACCGCCAAGCCCGGCGCCCCCGCCTCCCCGGACCAATGGCCCGCCTACCAGGCGATCCTGCCGCATGTGATCGCCTCCGGAGCGGTCGAGAGCTCCGACGCCTGGGTCCGTGACCTGGTCTACGACATGGTGTTCTTCCTCTACTACTGGGGAGCCCACGAATCGGGAGCGGCACAGGCCAGGCTCGCCTGGAACGCCTGGCGCGCCCAGTCCGGCGACGAGGACCTGCATGTCATCCGGGTCACCAAGCTGCTGGGCTTCTACCTCCGGCTGCTCGGCAAGTCCGAGGAGGCGGCCGCCCACAACGAACGGGCGCTCGCCATCTCGCGCGGGGCACAGATCCCGGACGAGGAACTCATCGACTCCATGTGGCAGATGGCGGGCGCGCTCCGCCAGCGGGGCGAGTTCCAGGCCGCCTGCGACCTCGACGAGGAGGCGTTCACCCGGGCCAGCGACCTGTTCGGCCCGGAGGACCCGGCCACACTGAGCGCCGCGCACGACTACTGCGTCTCGCTGCGGGCGCGCGGGCGATTCGTCGAGGCCAGGGAGATCGACGAGGAGACGGCACGCCAGCGCGAGCTGCTGTACGGACCGGCCAGCGGCCTCACCCTCAACACGCTGAACGGTCTGGCCATCGACATCCGCGAGAACGGCGACTACCTCGGCGCGCGCGCCCTTCAGGAGTCCAACTACCAGGCCTACGTCACCCACTTCGGGGAGAGCAACGCGGCCACCATCCGATCCGCGCTGCTCCTCGCCGTGTGCCGGCGCAGGGCCGGTGTGGTCGAGGGCGGGGCAGCGTTCGCGGAGCAGAACCTCGAACGGTTCACCACCCGCTACGGCCTCAACAACCTGGACGCCCTGGCCGCCGCCATCCACACCATGGTCGAGCGGCGGCTCAACGGAGACCTCGCGGGCTCCCGGGAACTGGGGGAGCAGGCGCTCGCCGGGCTGCGCACCGTGGTCGGCGCCCGGCACCCGCACACCCAGTTCGCCAAGGTCAACCTGGCGGCGACCCTGCGGGCGCAGGGCGACATCGACAAGGCCGAGGCCCTGGACATCCAAGCCTGGCAGCTGCTGGAGAGCACCCTGGGCGAGCGGCACATCAACACGCTCACGGCGGCCATGAGCCGGGCCAACAACCACTACGCCCGGCTCGACTTCTCCCGGGCCAAGGAAGCCGACGCGGGCATCCTGGCCAGGCTCACCGAGAGCGTCGGCGCCGAACACCCGCTGACCCTCGTGTGCACCGCCAACCTGGCCCTGGACCAGCGCGGTCTGGGACAGTCGGCGGAGGCCGACCGCCTCAACGCGGTCGCGATCGAGGGATTCTCGCGGGCGCTGGGGGACGACCACCCCTGGCAGACCGCGGCCCGGCTGCACCAGCGCATCGAATGCGACATCGCCGCGCTGCCGCTGTGACCGGGCAGCGGGTGTGACCGACCTGTCGTAGCGGAGTGTCCCTCCCGGCCCGCCGGCCGCACGGTCGGCGGGCCGGTCCGGGGACGAGGGACCAACGGGGGCGGACCCATGACCACAGTGCTCTTCATCCACGGCACGGGAGTGCGCGAACCGCATCTCACCGGCCTGCTCGACCGGATCACGCGGGGCCTGGGCACAGCGGCACCCGGTGTCCTCCTGTCCGCCTACCGCTGGGGCGAGCGGTACGGGGCCGCGCTCGCGGCGGGCGGCGCGAGCATCCCGTCCGGACCGGGCACCGGGACGCACCGGAGCGCCGAGGGGCCCGGGGACCCGGAGGACGGGACCGAGGCCTGGGCCCGGCTGTACGAGGACCCCGCGGCCGAACTGGCCCTGGCCGCGGCGGGCGCCACCGCACACGTCACGCCGCCCGGCGCGGCCTTCCCCGACGAGCGGCCCCGGGCCCTGCTCACCGGCCTGGCCGCACGCGGCGAGGACCGGGCCGGACAGCTCGGGCCGGGGCTGGAGCGGGCCGCCGCCGAACTGGCCCGCAGCCCCCTGCTCGCGCCCGCGGCCGAGTCGCTGGACGCCGGGGAACTGCCCTGGGTACTGGCCCGCGCGCTGACCGCCACGGTCCTCACGGCGGCCCTGGAGTCCGGTGAACCGGTACTGGCGGACGGGGACGCCAGGGACGCGGCGGTCGAGGCGCTCGCCGCGCGGCTCGGTGCCGTCCCGGCGGGCACGGAGCGCGGCGCGGTCCTCGGCCTGGTCGCCGGCCCCTTCGTCCGCCTGGGATCCCACTACGCCGTCCGGCGGCGCCGCGCCCTGACGGACGCCGCCCACCCGGCGGCCGGGGACATCCTCAAGTACCTGGCCCGGGGCGAGCGGACGCGCCAGGGACTGCGCGACCTCGTCGCCGCCACCGAACCCCCGGTGGTCCTGCTCGGCCACAGCCTGGGCGGCATCATCGCCCTGGACACCCTGATATCGGGCCCGCTGCCCGGGGTGGAACTGCTGGTGACCGTGGGGTCGCAGGGCCCGTTCCTGTACGAGAGCGGCGCACTGCCCTCGCTCGCCCACCCCGGTCCGCTGCCCGCTCACGTCCCTCACTGGCTGAATCTCTACGACCGCCGGGACCTGCTCGGGTACGCCGCCGAGCCGCTCTTCCCGAACCGCGCACAGGACATCGCGACGGACAGCAGGCAGCCCTTTCCCGTCGCGCACAGCGCCTACTGGAGCGATCCGGCCGTCTACCGCGCGATCGGGGAGCGGCTCCCATGACCCGGGAACGGACCGCACCGCACCGGGTGCTCGCCCTGGTGGTCGGGATCGAGCGGTACGCCGCCGGTGACAGCTGGAACCTGCCGGGACCGGTCAGGGACGCCCTGCGGTTCCGTGACTGGCTGCTGGCACGCGGCGTACCGGAGACCAACATCCTGCTCCACCTCGCGCCGCTGGACGGCGAGGACCCGGGCGTCCCCTTCCGCAGGGCGGACCACAACTCCCTGCGGAACGCCTTCGTCACAGACATCCCCGCCCGCACCGGCGACGCGCTGTGGGTGTGGTGGGGCGGGCACGGGGTGCTGGACAGGGACGAGCGGCTGCGGCTCTACTGCGCCGACGCGACCGTTCCCGACCGGCGCAACATCGATGTCGAATCGGCCCGCAGCACCCTCCGGAGCGACACGCTCACCGGTTTCGCGAGGCAGACGTGGATGGTCGACGCCTGCCAGACGTTCGACGAACGCCACAACTTCCCGCACTCACTGCCGGACGAACGGCTCCCGGTGGGGCAGCGGGTCCAGGCCCATGAACAGGTCCTGATGTTCGCGGCCACCAGGGGGCAGCGCGCGGCCAATGATCCCGAGCGCCGGACAGGGGTGTTCTCGGACATCGTGCTGCGGGAACTCCCCGCCGACCCGGTGCCCGACCCCGACGCCCTGTTCGAGGCGGTACGCGGCCGGCTGGACGCGCTCCGGGCGGCGGGCGGCACCGACCAGCTGCCGACCCTCCACCTGCACAGACCCGGCCGTACCGAGGCCTCCGTTTCACCGCGGGACCCGGCGCGGGCCCGTGCGGCAGGGGCCCGGTCGCTGGCCCGGCTCGTCGAGGCGCTGCTGGCCTACCCCCTGATGAGCGACCGCGAGGAACGGCAGGCGCTCGTCCGTGAACTGCCCGCCGCCGTCGTCGGGCGGATGCCGAGGCACTCGATGCCGCGGACCGATGTCATCGGCATCGTCCGGACTCTCGGGGCGCATCCGGACAGACTGGGAGAACTCTTCGACGCGGTCACCCTGTTCGACGTCGATCCGGAACGGGCCGCCGAACTCCAAGAGGCCATAAAGGAGTTGATCGCTTCCCAGCGGGCAGGAAAATGATCGACTGGCGTGATCACACGGGTTTCCGGAAGGGGTCCCGTTCGTCATGATGGAGTAAACGGTGGCATCGTGTGCCACCGCTCGCGAAGGGGGAGCGCGCCTTGTACCAGCCGGTACCCGCCGACCGCACCAATGACCACGTCGAGAGCGACGTCATGGACCTGGCGGCCGTGAGCATCGCCGATCTGCGCCGCCTCCCGGCCCCCGACCCGGGCCCACGGCTGCTGGCGGAGATCCGGCGCGCCCGGGGCAACGCCATGGTCGGCGGTTCCGAACCCGGACGGGCCGAATAGCCGCATCGCCGCAGGACCGCACGGCCGAACGGAGGGCACGGGCAGGGAGCCCACCGCCGACGACAGGGAGCGATGTGTACGCCCCGATCCGCATGCCCGGCCCGCTGTTCGACGAGATCGCCTCGGGTGGCGGCTCGCGCGAGGCCGTCGCGTTCCTGGTCGAGGGTGAGCGGACCCGTCGCCTTCTGCTGCTGCGCGAGCTCCTGGACCGGCTCGACGAACACCCCGGCATTCTCGGCCCCTTGGACGCGCCCGCGATCTGGCCCGTGCTGGAGACCGCCGCCGCCCGCGCACCGGAAGCCGTGGACGCGCTCCTGCTCAGCCCGCAGGTCGGCAGCTGGCTCGCCCACACCCTGCGCCGTCTGCACGGCACCACCTCGGGCCCGCCGCTGTGGGCGGACGCCGGACAGCTCGCCGCCGTCGCCGCCACGGCGGCGCTGCACGCCGGAACGGACGCCGCACTGCTGCTGCCCGCGCGCTCCGCGACGCTCAGCCTCCCGGCGCTGGGACTCATCAGGCTGCCGCACCCCCCGGCGGACGCCTTCCACCCGGTGCACGCGGCGGTGTCCGGGGGAGCGATCACGGTCCGGTGCCGGGAGAGCGGCGGGGGATACGGCGAACCGGTCGCCGTGCGGCCCCTCACCGACCCGGAATCCGCCCACTGGCAGCCCATGCACCGACTGCCCGTGGGCGAGGGGGCGCGGCACGTCCAGCTGGACGACACCGATCCCTACCGGGACCTGGACGAACCGATCGCCCCCGCCCGCCTGCTTCCCGGCGAACTGGACTCGTGGCAGGCCCTGTTCCGGGACGCCCTGGCCATCCTGCGGCCCGGCGGCGCGGACGCGGGCGCGCTGCGCCCCGAGGAGATCGGCCGGATCGTCCCCTGGCGCCCGCAGGGCGACGGCCGGCGCTTCCCCGTACCGGCCGCCGGACTCAGCGCCTCCACCGGCGACGCGTTCGGCTCCATGGTGGTGGCCAGGCCCGGCGACGGGCTGGCCCTCGCCGAGACCCTCGTGCACGAGTTCCAGCACAGCAAGCTCGGCGCCCTGCTCCATCTCTTCCCGATGCTCGACGACGACCGCGAGGAGCGGCACTACGCCCCCTGGCGCTCCGACCCGCGCCATCTGCCGGGGCTGCTCCACGGCGCGTACGCCTTCGTCGGCGTGGCCGGATTCTGGCGGGACCGGATCGGCGACAGATCCGCCGACCCCGAGGAACTGGCCCCCTTCCAGTTCGCCCTGCGCCGCCTCCAGACCCGTATGGTGCTGCGCACCCTCGCCACGCGGGCGCGGCTCACCGGCCCCGGGCGGCGCCTGGTCGCCCGGCTCTCGCACACCGTGGACGGCTGGCTGCGGGAGCCCGTGGACGAAGCGGCGGTGGCACGGGCCAGAGCCGCCGCGACCAGCCACCGCGTCGAGTGGCGGCTGCGCAATCTGCGGTGCCCGGAGGGCGAACGCGCCGCGCTGCTGGCCGCGTCGGGCTCCGGAGCCGCCCCCGTTCCGCCCTGTCCGCCCCTGATCGTCCCGGCGGCCGGGGGCCGTTCGTACTGGACGGACGGCCGCGGCAGCCTCTATCCGCGTCCCCGTCCGCCGTCCGCCACGCGGCGCACGGCGGACGAACTGCTCGTCGCCGGCGAAGCGCGGGCGGCCCGCGAGGGGTACGGGGCCGGCGCGCGTACGAACCCGGCCGATCCGCACCTGATGGCGGGCTGGCTGCTCGCCCACGCGGAGATCCACCCCGGGCACCGGCGGCTGCTCGCCCGGCCCGAGCGGTTCGCCGCCGTGGCACGGGAGCACGACCCCGGGAGCTGGGAGCGGGTCGCGCGATGGCTGGCGCGGACGGGGCCGGAGAGCCGGGAGCCGGACGGAGACCGGGATGCCGCCCGACGTGAGGCATGTCACCCGGAGTGAGGATCCCGGCATACATTCCCTCGCACCGGGGAGGGGGTCCAGGCCGCCGGCGCGACCGCGAACCCGGTCCGCCGCGCACAGGGCGCTCCCGGCCGACCCGCGGGGAGCTTTTCGGGCACGGAAGGCAGAACATGACATGTCGGCGCTCAGCACCATCCACATCGACGGCACCTGGCGGGCCGCCGGATCCGGGGCGACACGCGAGATCCTGGACCCCGCCGATGCCACCGTCCTGGCGGTCGTCGCCGAGGGCGGTGTCCCCGACACCGACGACGCCGTCGCGGCCGCGCGCCGCGCCTTCGACGACGGCCCGTGGCCGCACAGGCCCGTCGCCGAGCGCGCCGGACTGCTCCGCCGTGTCGCGGAGCTGCTCCGACGCGACCGCGAGGAGATCGCGCTCACCGAGAGCCGCGACACGGGCAAGACCCTCGAAGAGGGCCGCGTCGACGTCGACGACGTGATCCGTGCCTTCCGCTACTTCGCCGACCTCGTCATGAACGAGAGCGGCGGCCGGGTCGTCGACGCGGGGGACCCCGACGTGCACAGCATCGTCGTGCACGAGCCGGTGGGCGTCTGCGCCCTGATCGCCCCCTGGAACTACCCGCTGCTCCAGGCCAGCTGGAAGATCGCCCCGGCGCTCGCCGCGGGAAACACCTTCGTGCTCAAGCCCAGCGAGGTCACCCCGCTCTCCACCGTCCATCTGATCCGGCTGCTCTCCGAGGCCGGACTGCCCGACGGCGCCGCCAACCTCGTCACCGGCGCGGGCGACCCGGTCGGGGCCCGGCTCTCCGAGCACCCGGACGTGGACCTGGTCTCGTTCACCGGCGGCCTCGCCAGCGGCACGAAGGTCGCGCGGGCCGCCGCCCCCACTGTGAAGAAGGTCGCCCTGGAGCTCGGCGGCAAGAATCCCAATGTGGTGTTCGCCGACGCCTGCGCCACCGAGGAGGGCTTCGACACCGCGGTCGACCAGGCGCTGAACGCCGCCTTCTTCCACAGCGGCCAGGTCTGCTCGGCCGGGGCCCGGCTCATCCTGGAGGAGTCCGTCAGCGAACGCTTCGTCACCGAACTGGCCCGCCGGGCCGACGCGATCCGGCTCGGCCGCGGCACCGAGCCGGGCGTCGAGTGCGGCCCGCTCGTCTCCGCCCAGCAGCTCGCCAAGGTCGAGGCGTACGTCGCCTCCGCCCGCGAGGAGGGCGCGGTCGTCCGCTCCGGCGGCGCCCGCCCCGAACCGTCCGCCGTGCGGCCGGCCGGCGGCTACTACTACCGCCCGACCGTGCTGGACGGCTGCCACCGGGGGATGAGGGTGGTACGCGAGGAGACCTTCGGCCCGATCCTCACCGTGGAGACCTTCCGTACCGAGGAAGAGGCCGTGACGCTGGCCAACGACACGGACTACGGTCTCGCGGGCGCCGTCTGGACCTCGGACGGGGGCCGTGCCCGGCGGGTGGCGGGACGGCTGCGCCACGGCACCGTATGGATCAACGACTACCACCCGTACCTTCCGCAGGCCGAATGGGGAGGCTTCGGCAAGTCCGGTACGGGGCGTGAACTGGGCCCCACCGGACTCGCGGAGTACCGCGAGTCCAAGCACATCTACCAGAACCTCAACCCACGCCCGCAGCGCTGGTTCGCCGGCTGAACCGGTCCGGCTGATCCGGCCTTCCGGCTGTCCCGGCCTTCCGGCGGTCCCGGCAGGAACAGCGCCGCACGCGCCCGCGCCCGCCCATCGGGCGGCGCGGTGCCCCCGCACGCTCGTGCCCCCCGCATCCCCCCACATCACCGCTGTCGCATGAACTTCCCCTCTCGTACGCGCATTTCGCAGAAGGAGCAGTGAAGCCGATGCCCCCGTCCCCCCACAGCACCGCACTCCCCGAGCCCGTCGACTACGTGATCGTCGGAGGCGGCACCGCCGGATCGGTCATCGCCTCCCGGCTCACAGAGGACCCCGACGTCACCGTCGCACTGGTCGAGGGCGGCCCCACCGACATCGACCGCGACGACGTGCTCACCCTGCGCCGCTGGCTCGGGCTGCTCGGCGGCGACCTCGACTACGACTACCCCACCACCGAACAGCCGCGCGGCAACTCCCACATCCGCCACAGCCGGGCCCGGGTGCTCGGCGGCTGCTCCTCCCACAACACGCTGATCAGCTTCAAACCACTGCCCGGCGACTGGGACGAGTGGGCCGAGGCGGGTGCCGAGGGCTGGGACGCGGCAGCCATGGACCCGTACTTCGCCCGGCTGCGCAACAACATCGTGCCCGTCGACGAGAAGGACCGTAACGCCATCGCCCGCGACTTCGTCGACGCGGCACGGACGGCGGCCGGGGTCCCGCGTGTCGACAGCTTCAACAGCGAGCCGTTCCACGAGGGCGTGGGCTTCTTCGACCTCGCCTACCACCCCGAGAACAACAAACGCTCCTCGGCCTCCGTGGCCTACCTCCATCCGCACATCGAGGCCGGTGACCGCCCGAACCTCTCGATCCTGCTGGAGACCTGGGCCTACCACCTGGAGTTCGACGGCAACCGCGCCACGGGTGTGCGCGTCCGCACGAAGGACGGCGAGGAGATCCTGCTGCGCGCCCGGCGCGAAGTCCTGGTCTGCGCGGGCGCGGTGGACACCCCGCGGCTGCTGCTGCACTCCGGGATCGGGCCCGCGAAGGACCTGGAGGAACTGGGCATTCCCGTGGTCCACGACCTGCCGGGGGTCGGCGAGAACCTGCTCGACCACCCCGAGTCGGTGATCGTCTGGGAGACCGACGGGCCCATCCCCGAGAACTCCGCCATGGACTCCGACGCCGGACTCTTCGTCCGCCGCGACCCCGGGTCCCGGGGCCCGGACCTGATGTTCCACTTCTACCAGCTCCCGTTCACCGACAACCCGGAGCGGCTCGGCTACGAGAAGCCCGCGCACGGGGTGTCGATGACCCCGAACATCCCCAAACCCCGCAGCCGCGGCCGGCTCTACCTCACCAGCGCCGATCCCGAGGTCAAACCGGCCCTGGACTTCCGCTACTTCACCGACGAGGAGGACCACGACGGCCGCACCCTCGTCGACGGCATCCGGCTCGCCCGCGAGATAGCGAAGACGGAACCGCTCGCCCGCTGGCTCAAGCGGGAGGTGTGCCCCGGCCCCGAGATCACCTCGGACGAGGACATCAGCGCCTACGCCCGCGGAGCCGCGCACACCGTCTACCACCCCGCGGGCACCTGCCGGATGGGTGCGCCCGGGGACCTGGGGGCCGTGGTCGACCCGCGGCTGCGCGTCCGGGGGCTCGACGGCATCCGGATCGCCGACGCCTCCGTCTTTCCGGTCATGCCCGCGGTGAACCCGATGATCGCCGTCCTGATGGTCGGCGAGAAGTGCGCCGAACTGCTCGCGGCCGACGCCCGGACCGGGGGCGAGGGCCGATGACCGGAGCCGCTGCCCCCGTCTTCGCCGTCCGGGACCTGTGGAAGGTCTTCGGCCCCCGCGCCGCCCGCGTCCCCGGCAGCGAGTACGCCGCCCTGCCCGCCGCCGAACTGCGCGAGCGCACCGGATGCACCGTCGCCGTGCGCGAGGTGTCCTTCGACGTCCGCAAGGGCGAGGTGTTCGTCGTGATGGGCCTGTCGGGCTCCGGCAAGTCCACCCTCGTACGCTGTCTCACCCGGCTGATCGAGCCCACCGGCGGCACCAT
Source organism: Streptomyces sp. NPDC079020 (assembly GCF_044542225.1). Classification (NCBI taxonomy): domain Bacteria; kingdom Bacillati; phylum Actinomycetota; class Actinomycetes; order Kitasatosporales; family Streptomycetaceae; genus Streptomyces; species Streptomyces sp. NPDC079020. Next base: position 269,624 of record NZ_JBITUB010000007.1, on the reverse strand, counting down.
CGCCATCGACGGCGAGGACGTCCTCGCGATGGACCGCGCCCGGCTGCGCGAACTGCGCCGCCACCGTGCCGCGATGGTCTTCCAGCACTTCGGGCTGCTGCCGCACCGCAATGTCCTCGACAACGTCGCCTACGGCCTGGAGATCCAGGGCCTGGGCCGCGCCGAGCGACGGGCCAGGGCGGCCGAACTCGTCGCCAAGGTAGGCCTGTCCGGTCTGGAGGACCGCCGCCCCGCACAGCTCTCCGGCGGGCAGCAGCAGCGCGTCGGGCTGGCACGGGCACTCGCCGTCGACCCGTCCGTCCTCCTCTTCGACGAACCGTTCAGCGCGCTCGACCCGCTGATCCGCCGGGAGATGCAGGACGAAGTGGTCAGACTCCACCGCGAGGAGGGCCGCACGATGGTGTTCATCACCCACGACCTCGGCGAGGCGCTGCGCCTGGGCACCCGGATCGCCCTGATGCGCGACGGCGGCATCGTGCAGCTCGGCACCCCCGAGGAGATCGTCGGATCGCCCGCCGACGATTACGTACGCGAGTTCGTCCGGGACGTGCCGCGCGAACAGGTCCTCACCGTCTCCACCGCCATGCGGCCCCCGGCCGCCGGGGAGAGCGGACGCGGTCCGGCGCTGCGCCCCGACGCCACCGTCCTCGAGGCGATCGAAGCGGTCGCCCGCACCGGTGAGCCCGCCGCCCGGGTCATGGCCGGCGGAAGGCTGGTCGGCGTCGTCGACCACGCGTGCCTGCTCGCCGTCGTCGCGGGGACCGGGGCGCCCGCGGAATCCTCCGACGGGTTCCCCGCCCGCGACCGGGCCGGCCGTGAAGCGCCCTTCGGTGGCACCGGGGCACAGGCCCCGGACGGTGGCCACGAGGTGACCGCCTGATGGCCACCGTCCAGCCCTCACCCGCGCCTCCCTCCGCCTCCGCCTCCGCCTCCGCCACCGCCACCGGCCCGGCGCCCGGGAGTCCGCGCCGGGGGCCGGTGGCCGCGCCGCGCCGCCGGTCCGCCCTCGCCGGACTCGTGCTGCTCGCGGTGCTCGCCGCCGTCGTGGTGCCGCTCGTCCATGCCCGCTGGGGCAGTGGAGCCTGGCCCGGTGCGCTCACCGTGGACCTGTCGGCGCCGCTCGGCGACGTGACCGCCTGGATCGTGGGAAACCGCGACAGCCACCCGGTGTTCCTCTACTTCTTCGGCCACATCAGCAACGCGGTCGTGGTCTGCGTACGCGGTGTCTACCTCTTCCTGCTGGCCCTCGGCTGGGCGGGTGTCACCGCGCTGGCCGCCGTCGTCGCCTGGCGCGCGGCCGGCCTCCGGCTCGCCCTGACGGCCGCGGTCTCGTTCCTCGTGTGCGGGCTGCTGGGCATGTGGGTGCCGACCCTGCAGACGCTCGCGCTGATGACCGTCGCGGTTCTCGCCTCCGTGGTGCTCGGCCTGCTCCTCGGGCTCGCGGCAGGGCTCTCCGACCGGGCCTTCCGGGTGCTGCGGCCCGTGCTCGACACCATGCAGGTGCTGCCGGCCTTCGCCTATCTGCTGCCCGTGGTGCTCGTCTTCGGCATCGGTGTGCCCGGAGCGGTCCTGGCCACCGTCGTCTACGCGGCTCCGCCGATGGCGCGGCTCACGGCCCTCGGCCTGCGCGGCGCCGACCGGGGGGTCATGGAGGCGGTGTCCTCGCTCGGCGCGACCGGCGGACAGCGCCTGCTGACCGCCCGGCTGCCGCTGGCCCGCAAGGAACTCCTGCTGGGCCTCGACCAGACCATCATGATGGCGCTGTCCATGGCCGTCATCGCGTCGGTGATCGGTGCCGGAGGCCTCGGCGACCGCGTCTACCAGGCCCTGTCCTCGGTCGATGTGGGCGCAGCCCTCGCCGCGGGCATCCCGATCGTGCTCCTCGCCGTCGTCCTGGACCGTACGACGGAGGCGGCCGGACGGCGGATCGGCACGGCGTCCGCCGGTTCCGCCGCTCCGCGGGGCGCGCGCGGCTGGGCCCTGGCCGCCGGGATCACGGCGGCCGTCGCCGTGGCGGGACGGCTCACGGACGGCCGCGTCTGGCCCGAGGGCCTGACCGTGGCCATCGCCCAGCCGGTCAACACCGCCAAGGAGTGGATGGTCGACCACCTCTACACCGGAGTGCCCGTCGTCGGCGGTACCGCCGACTGGGCCGCGGGCTTCACGGACTGGATCCTCAACCCGCTGCGCGGCGCACTGCAGGGCCTGCCCTGGTGGTCGGTGCTGCTGATCGTCGCGGCCCTCGCCCGGACCCTCGGTACCTGGCGGACCACGGCCACCGCGGTCCTGGCCATGGCGGCCATCGGTGTCCTCGGCGTCTGGGAACCGTCCATGGACACACTCAGCCAGGTCATCGCCGCCGTCGCCGTCACTCTCGTCCTGGGCTTCACCATCGCCGTCGCGGCGGCCCGCAGCGAACGCCTGGAGAGGCTGCTGCGGCCGGTGCTGGACATCTTCCATACCATGCCGCAGTTCGTGTATCTGATCCCCGTCGTCGCCCTGTTCGGCGTCGGCCGCGCCCCCGCCGCCGCGGCGGCCGTCGTCTACGCGCTGCCCGCAGTCGTCCGCATCACCACGCAGGGCCTGCGGAGCGTCGACCCGGCCGCCATGGAGTGCGCCCGCTCGCTGGGCGCCACCCGCGGCCAGCAGCTGCGTCAGGTCCAACTGCCCCTGGCCCGGCCCGCCCTGCTGCTCGCCGTGAACCAGGGTGTCGTCCTCGTCCTCGCGGTGGTCATCATCGGCGGACTGGTCGGATCCGGTGCGCTCGGCTACCAGGTGGTGCTCGGCCTCGGCCAGGGCGACCTGGCCACCGGACTCGTCGCCGGGGCCGCGATCGTCTGCCTCGGCCTGATGCTGGACCGGGTCACCCAGCCCACCGACCGCCGCCGGCACCAGGAGAGCTGACATGACGCGCACCCGTACCCGCACCCGTACCCGCGTCCGTACGTTCGCGGCCGTCTCGTCGGCCGCGGCGCTGCTGGCCGTCACCGGCTGCGGCGCGGCCGACATGACCCGCCAGACATCGCCCTTCGCCGCGCCCGGCGGGATCAGGACCGTCACCCTCTCCGTGCAGTCCTGGGTCGGCGCCCAGGCCAACGTGGCGGTCGCCCAGCGGCTCCTGGAGGACGAGCTCGGCTACCGCGTCGACCTCGTGCAGACGGACGAGGTCCCCGCCTGGGACGCGCTCAGCCAGGGCCGCGTCGACGCGATCCTGGAGGACTGGGGGCACCCGGACCAGGAGAAGCTGTACGTCGACGAGAAGAGGACCATCGTGCGCGGCGGGGACCTCGGGGTCACCGGGCACATCGGCTGGTACGTACCGAAGTACTGGGCGGACGAGCACCCCGACGTCACCGACTGGAAGAACCTGAACGCGTACGCGGACGATCTGCGCACCGCGGAGAGCGGTGACAAGGGCCAGCTGATGGACGGTTCACCGTCGTACGTCACGAATGACACGGCGCTGGTGAAGAACCTCGGCCTGGACTACAAGGTGGTCTTCGCCGGGTCCGAGGCCGCGCAGATCACCCAGATCCAGCAGTTCGCCAAGGAGAAGAAGCCCTTCCTCAGCTACTGGTACCGGCCGCAGTGGCTGTTCAACGAGGTGTCGATGGTGGAGGTGGAGCTTCCCGCGTACACCGACGAGTGCGGGGCGAAGGCGCCCGCGGACATCGACTGCGCGTACCCGAGGACGCCGCTCCAGAAGTACCTCAACGCGGACTTCGCGCGGCGCGGCGGCGAGGCGGCCGCGTTCCTGAAGAAGTTCCGGTGGTCCGAGGGGGCGCAGAACGAGGTGTCGGCGCTGATCGCCTCGGAGAAGCTCACCCCGCGGGAGGCCGCCGAGCGGTGGATCAGGGCCAACCCGGACGTGTGGCGGCAGTGGCTGCCGCGGTGACCGGCCGGTCACCGGCGTGAGCGGGTCGCGGGCCGGGGAGCACATCCCCGTGGACGTGCCCCCGGCCCGCGCGGCGCGGGCCGGTCGGGGCCGGCACCTGATCCGGCGGGCAGGAGTCAGCGCGCCCGCACCGTCGCCATGACGTCGCGGTCGGGCTGGAGCGTCAGGGTCGGTACCGGACCGACCGTGCCGGGGTCCACGTCCAGTGCGAAGCGCCGGGCCAGCACGGCCAGGATCAGGACGGACTCGACCATCGCGAAGCGCGTACCGAGGCAGACCCTGGGGCCACCGCCGAACGGGAACCACGCGTACTCCGCGATCTCCTCGCCCCGCTCCGCGTCCCACCGCTCCGGCCGGAACTCCTCCGGCTCGGGGAACCACCGCGCGTCCCGGTGTGTGGACCACTGGCTGCACCACACCCTGGTCCCGCGCGGCACGGGTACGCCACCGATCCGTGCGCCCTCCTTGGCCATGCCGGTGACCAGCCAGATCGTGGGATACAGGCGCAGCGTCTCCTTGACCACCGACTGGGCGTACGTGAGGCGCGCGTAGTCGTCGAACCCGGGCTCGCGGTCGCCGAGCACCCGGTCCAGCTCCTCGGCGAGCGCGGTCCGCGCCCGGGGGTTGCAGGACAGGAGGTACCAGGCCCACACCAGGGTGGAGCTGGTCGTCTCATGGCCGCCGATGTACAGAGTGACGGTCTCGTCGCGGATCTCCTGGTCGGTGAGGCGCGCGCCCGTCTCGTCGACGGCGGTGAGGAGACGGCTCAGCAGGTCGGGGCGTTCCTCCTCGCCGTCGCGGTGCCGGGCCACGACCCGGCCCACCTCGGCGTCGATGACCGCGGCCGCCTTCTTGATCCTGGCCCGGCCCGGGGTCGGCATCCAGTCGGGGAGCAGCGCGCCGATCCCGCTGAACTCCTTGCCGATCTCGCGCTGGGCGACGTCCATCGCCCGGCCCATCGACTCGGCGTCCGCGGGGGTGTCGACGCCGAAGATGGTGCGGACGGCGATCTTCTGCGTCAGGGCTGCCATCTCCCGCTTGATGTCCACGCGTTGACCGTCCGACCAGGTGCCGGCGAGCTCCACCGCGCTGTCGGCCATCGTCGACGCGTACGACTTCACCTGCTTCGGCCGTACCGAGGGCTGCACCAGGGACCGCTTGCGCCGCCAGTCCGAACCCCGCGCCACCACCACGCCGTTGCCCATCACCGTACGGAAGGCGATGCCCAACGCGGGCTGGTCGAAGGAACGTTCCGTCTCGGTGAGCAGCTCACCTATGCAGTCCGGGTGGGATATGAACAGGCAGTGGTTCCGGCCGAACCGCCAGCGCACCATGTCGCCGTGCCCGCGCAGCCGCTCGAAGAACGCGAGCGGGTCCTTGGCGAACTGCGGCATGCTCCCGAGGAACGGCAGTCCCTTCGGGCCCGGTACGGGTGCGAGGGTGCGGGAGGCGGCGTCGAGCGCCGTGCCGGTCTCCGTGGACATCAAAGGACTCCGCTCACTGGTGGCGCACCACAGCGGTGCGCGGTGACTCGTCCCCCATCGAACAGGACGGGGCCGGCGCTCCACCAGGGCGCGGGGTCGGCATGGCCGGTATCCGTCATCAGCCTTGTGGAGCACGTGAGTTGTCGAGGGTATCCGTAGTGGGTCCGATGTTCGAGCGATTGTCGCGCGGGGGTGTCACGACGACCTGGTAGGCGTCTTCGTACACGATCGTGCCGGGCTCGGAGGACTCGACCCGTTCGCATTCCACCCGGTGCTCGGCCAGCAGTGCGAGATAGCCGTCGACCCGTCCGATGAGCTCCACGGCCGTTACCCTGAACCAGGCCACGGCTCCCGGGTTCACCGCAGGATCGTAGACGGACGGGTCGGTATCGGACGGGTTGGGATAGTTGCTGTCGTACCAGTCGTTGCCGGCGCGCAGGAACCGGTACTGCTCCTCGCTCAGCCTGCCCTCCCTGGCCAGGCCGTTGGCGAGGGCGAACACCCCGGGAAAGTGGCCCCTCGGACTGCGCACGGTGCTCTGGAACCTCACGTACAGTGCCTCGCTCAACAGAACGCTCCCTCCGGGCCGGTGAGTGACGGCCCCAGGGTAGAGGTGAGCGCCACCGTCCGGGCCGGTGCGCACCACCCCGGCCGGTGCGCGGCGGAGCCGACAAGGGGCGGGCGTCACAGACCGACGATCAGCTGAATGCAGACGATCTTGACCAGGATGGCGAGCGCGAACAGCGTCGAGTAGCCGTTGTTGATCCGGCTGTCGCTCGCCCGGCTGTTGGCGTACGCCACGATCGCCGGGTTGCCCACATAGCCGGACAGCAGGCCCATGGTCCGCTCCCGGCTCTGCCCCAGCACCTTGGCGACCAGCACCATCAACGCGTAACTGACCGCCGCGCCGATCGCCAGGACCGCCACCAGTTTCAGCCCGAACAGCGAGAAGGCGTTCTCCCGGAACGAGTAGCCGGAGGTGAGTCCGACGATCGCGAGGAAGAGCAGCAGCCCGATCTGGCGCAGCGTCAGGTTGGCGCGGGTGGGCAGGGTCCACACCAGCGGTCCGGTGCGCCGTCGCCAGCCCAGGACCATGCCCATGACCAGCGGTCCGGCTCCCGTGCCCAGCGCCAGGGTGGTGCTTCCCAGAGTCAGCGACGGGATCCCGATCAGGAAGCCGAGGGCCAGGCCGAGCCCCAGGCTGACCGCGCTCACCTCGCTCACCTTCGCCTCCGTGTCACCGAGGTACGCGGAGACCTCGCTCGCCCGTTCGCGCGGCATGACCACCCGGACCCGGTCGTCGAGCTGGAGCACCAGACCGTCGTGGGCGAGCATGTCGAAGTCGCCGCGCCGTACCCGGCTGACGGCCGCGCCGTACCGCTCGGCGAGACCGAGCCCGGCGACGGTGCGGCCGGCGAGGGCCGGGTCGGTCAGCAGGATCCGCCGGTAGTCCACGGCACTGCGGTCGTCCAGCAGATGGAGCGGGGCCGGGGAGCCGAGGAATCCGGTCGCGGCCCGTACGTCGTCCTCGCCGCCGACGAGCACGACGAGGTCGCCGGTGCGCAGCCGGTCCAGGGCCCCGGCGACCCGGGTCCGGCCCCCGGCCGGCCGGTACTCGCTGGCCAGCACCCGGTGCTCGGTGACGCCCGGAACCTCGGACCAGACACGGTCGTGGGCCACCTGGACCGTACGGGTGACGAGGGTGGACGGCAGACCCGAGTCCGGGTCGCGGCGGGCGGTCCAGCTGCGGCGGGCCGCGATCGCGGCGACGAACATGATGGTGATGACCACGGCGAGCGGGTAGCCGATGGCGTATCCCACGGCGGGCTCCGTGGGGTCCAGCGAGGCGTCCTGGGCGGCCGCCAGACCGGGGGTGGTGGTCCCGATGCCCGCGTATCCGCCCGCGAGGAACGGCCCGCTGATCCCGAACCCGCTGTGGCCGACGAAGCCGACGACGACGGCGGTGACGGCGAGCGCCACGACGGCTCCGGCCATCACCGGGAGCTGGCCGCGCAGTTCACGGAAGAACGCGGGGCCGGACTCCAGTCCGACCGTGTAGACGTACAGGGCGAGTCCCAGCGCGGAGACCCCGGCGGGCACGGCGGCGGCGATGTCCTCGTCGAGCGCTCCGACGAACAGGCCGACGAAGAGGACTCCCGCGGCGCCGAGCTTCACGGGTCCGAACCGCACCATGCCGAGCAGCGCGCCCACCGTGATCACGGAGAAGACGGCCACCCACGGATTGTCCGCGAAGAACTGCCACACGGGTTGTTCCTCCCCGTCTCGAAGCGCCGGAGCCGCTGTCCGGGCCCAGGATCTTCGAGGTCGGTGCGGCCTGCCACTCGGCACAGGACGGCGCCCCGGCCCCGGTGGGGGACGGGGCGCCGTCGGTCCGCCCGCCGGACGGGCGGTCAGACGCCCGGGGGCACCCGGGAAGGGCGGCCTCCGCCGCGTGTCAGGGAGTAGCCGAACACGGCCGCGAGCGCCGCGAGCACTCCGCCGCCCGCGGTCCACAGCCAGCGGTCCGTCCACCAGCCGGAGCTCCAGCCGTCGTCCGGTTCGCTGCCCAGCGACACCCGGGGCCCGGACGCGTCGCTGTCGGACGAGGCGTCGTCGGAGGAGTCGTCCGAGGCCTGGCGGGCCAGGGACACGCCCGGTACCAGCGGCTCGGAGAGCGTCCCGTCCACGTCGTGGGCGCCGCCTCGGTCGACCGAGGTGACCTTCATCTCGGCCCCGATCGGCAGACCGAGATCGGTGGCGGGCAGACCGAGGACGGTCAGCCGCACGTAGTAGCTGCCGGGCAGCGGGTCGTCCGCCCAGGGTTCGGACCAGGCACGCACGGTGCGCAGCACACAGGACAGCTCGACCGACGCCGCGTCGGCCGCCGCCTTCCTGGTCTGGTGGCCGTACATACAGGCCTGACGGCGCCGCAGTCCGTCGTACACATCGATCTGCCAGGTCGACGCGCCGTGCCGGGTGGCAGTCTCCGGCAGCGTGACCCTCGCCCTGACGGTGGCCCGCTGTCCGGCGTCGGCCGGGAAGACCCAGTACAGATAGTCGCCCGCGGAGGCGTCGGCGGTGCCGCGCTGCCCCTGCTGGAGCGAGGTGGCGGTACGGAAGGTGGTGCCCGCCTCGGTGGGTCCGGACTTCTCGGTGCCGTCCTCACCGGCGCTCGCCGTGGCCGACGGGCCGTCGGCCACGGCGGCCCCGGCCGAGGTGAGCAGGGTGAGCCCGGCGAGCAGCGCGCCGGCGAAGGCGCGCTTCAGGCTGCTCACGTGGTTCGGGCCGCTCGCGCGGTGGTGGGTCCTACGCATCAGTTGGTCCTCCATACGGCGACGCGCCAGCGCGAGATCCAGCCGGTCAGCAGACCCGCGAGCAGACCGGTGAGCACCAGGAGGCCCAGCAGCCACCAGCCCCTGCCGAGTCCGAACGCGGCGGGGTCGGAGGCGTTGTCCGGGCCGTCCACCAGGTCCACCGTCAGTTCGACGGGCAGTCCGGGGGTGGTCTTCACGGAGGCGGAGGCCGCCGAGAAGGAGTTGCCGAGCTGGAGGCAGACGGCCTCGGCGGCCGGTTTCCCGTCATCGTCGTCCAGCTCCGGTTTGGGGTAGCGCAGTCCGGAGGAGATCACATCCGTACGGCCGGTGCCGGACTCCGAGCCCCGTACGATCTCCCTGCCGTGCACCGTCACCGCCCGGAGCAGCACGCCGTAGTCGTTGCCGACGGCACGGTCGGCGGCCACGCTCACGGAGGCGCGCAGTTCCTGGCCGGGCAGGACGTCCACCCGGTACCAGCGGTGCCGCCCGAACTCCTGGCGGTCGGTGTAGAGACCGGCCTTGAGCCGGGGAGCGGCGGAACAGCTGTCCGCGCCCTCGGTCGCCACCGGGGTGATGACGGGCTCGGCGGCCCGGTCCACCAACTGCGAGACGCGGTCGGAGAGTTCCTCGGTGTGCTGGACAGCGGTGTACGTGCCGCCGGTGGCCTCGGCGATGCAGGTCAGCTGCTGCCGGATCTTCGCGTTGGGCACCAGGCCCAGCGTGTCGATGACGAGGTGCACTCCGCGGGCGGCGATGTCCCGGGCGACCTCGCACGGGTCGAGCGGTCCGCAGGTGTCCTCACCGTCGGTGATGAGGACGATCCTGCGGGTCGACTCACCCTCCCCGAGGTCGTCGGCGGCTCCCAGCAGGGCCGGGCCGATCGGGGTCCAGCCGGTCGGTGCCAGGGTGGCGACCGCGGTCTTCGCCTCGGTGCGGTCGAGCGGGCCGACCGGGTAGAGCTGCTTGGTGTCCTTGCAGCCGACCTTGCGGTCGTCGCCCGGGTAGTCGGCGCCCAGGGTCCGGATGCCGAGCTGCACCTCCTCGGGCACCCCGTCCAGGACGTCGTTGAACGCCTTCTTCGCCGCGGTCATGCGGGACTGGCCGTCGATGTCGCGGGTGCTCATGGAGCCGCTGACGTCGAGGACCAGTTCGACCTTGGGCGGTGCGGAGGCGCGGGGTTCGTCGGCGGCGGCGGGGAGCGCGGTGCCGAGCCCGGCGGTCAGAGTGGCAAGCGCTATGCCCACCCCGGCCGTCAGCCGTTTTCTTGTGATCATCGCCGGATCCTATTGAAGATCAGTTCGCATCCCAAAACGGATGGGGTGCGGTGTGACGTCCCCCTCGCGCTCAGCCGCCGAGCAGTGGCTCCGCCGCCCGTTCCAGTACCGAGGTGACCCGCTGCCAGGTTTCCATATCCCTTGGTACGGCGTTGAGTTGACGGTCCATGGAGGAAGGGGCCCGCTCGTTCCAGGAGGCGGACAGGGCCACCGGGTCGCCACCTCCGGCCGCCGAGGCGGCGAGCGCGGCGGCGCCGAGGGCGACCAGTTCGACGCTGCCGGGAACGACCAGGGGGCGGCCGGAGAGCCTGCGTACGGTCTCCACCCAGGTCCGGCCCCGGGCGCCGCCGCCGATCAGCCGCAGCGGCCGGGCGGCGACCTCGGGTGCGGCGGGGTCGAGACCGCAGGCCCGCAGCAGTTCGTCGAGCGCCCGCAGGACGGTGACGGCGGCCCCCTCGTAGGCGGCGCCGAGCAGTTGCCGCGGGGTGGTGTCGTGACGCAGGCCGGTGAGCAGTCCGGCGGCGGCGGGGAGGTTCGGCGTGCGTTCGCCGTCCAGATAGGGGAGCATCACCGTCCCGCCCCCGGGGGCGGCGTCCTCGCGGTCCAGGTTCAGCAGGGCGGCGACCTTGTCGACGGCGAGCGTGCAGTTGAGCGTGCAGGCCAGCGGGAGGTAGGTGCCGTCCGCCCCGGCGAAGCCGGAGAGGGACGGTGTGACGGGCCGGGTTCGGGTCGCGGCGAAGACCGTGCCGGAGGTGCCGAGGCTGAGGACCGGGTGGTCGAGCAGGCCGGCGCCGCCGAGGCCCAGGCCGACGGCCGCGCTCATGTTGTCGCCGGTCCCGGCCGCGACCGCGATTCCCGCGGGCAGCCCCAGCGCCCCGGCGGCGGCCGGGGTCAGGGAGCCGGCGCGGGCCGCCCCGGTGGGGGCGACCTCGGGGAGCAGAGCGGCGTCCAGGCCGAGCAGTGCGAGGATCTCCGGGTCGTAGGCGCCGGTGGCGGTGGAGTACCAGCCGGTGCCCGAGGCGTCCCCGGGGTCGGTGACGGCGGTGCCCGCGAGCCGTTCGGTGAGGAAGTCGTGCGGGAGCCGCACGGCCGCCGCGGCGGCGGCGTTCGCCGGGTCCCGCTCGCGCAGCCACTGCCACTTCGACGCGGTGAGGGCGGCCACCGGCGCCGAACCGGTCCGCGCGGCCCAGGCGCCGGGGCCGCCGAGCGCGGCGGTGAGGGCGGTGGCCTGCGGTGCGGAACGCGTGTCGTTCCACAGGAGCGCGGGGCGCAGCGGCCGGCCGGACCGGTCCAGCACGACGAGCCCGTGCTGCTGCCCGGCCACCGCGATGCCGGTGACGGCGGTGGCGGGCACCCCGGACTCCTTCATCCCGGCACCCACGGCCTCGCACAGCGCCCGCCACCAGACCTCGGGGTCGCTCTCCCGCGCCCCGCCGTCCCCGCCGACCAGGTGCGGGGCGCGGCCGACGGCGAGCGTTTCACCCCTCACGGCGTCGATGACGACCGCCTTGGTGGACTGCGTGGAGCTGTCCACGCCGATGACGACGGAACGCGACGGCATGGGCTACCTCATTCGCTGTACGGGTATTTGGTTGCGAGGAAAACAAATTACGCGAACGAGTCCCCTTCGGACAGGGGGCTCTCCGGCCTCGCGTGAAGCAGGGGGTTTTGCCGTGAGGGGGATCCGTGCATGATTAGTCATGACAGTGAACAAATAAGGTCCGGCCGGTGCGGGCGTCGGCGGACCGACGGCATCCGAAGGCGGCCAGACCATGACGGAACGCTTCACCCCCACCCCGGCGGACAAGTTCAGCTTCGGTCTGTGGACGGTGGGCTGGCAGGGCCGCGACCCCTTCGGCGACGCCACCCGGGCCCCGATCGACCCGGTCGACTCCGTGCGGCGGCTCGCCGAGCTCGGCGCCCACGGGGTGACGTTCCATGACGACGACCTGATCCCGTTCGGCTCGACGGACGCGGAGCGCGAAGGGATCGTCAAGCGGTTCCGGCAGGCCCTGGACGCGACCGGCCTCGTCGTACCCATGGCGACGACGAACCTCTTCACGCACCCCGTGTTCAAGGACGGCGCGTTCACCGCCAACGACCGTGACGTACGCCGGTACGCACTGCGCAAGACGCTGCGCAACATCGACCTCGCCGTCGAACTCGGCGCCACCACCTATGTCGCGTGGGGCGGCCGGGAGGGCGCGGAGTCGGGCGCCGCCAAGGACGTCCCGGTCGCGCTGGACCGGATGAAGGAGGCGTTCGACCTGCTGGGCGACTATGTCACCGAGCAGGGCTACGACCTCCGATTCGCCATCGAACCCAAGCCGAACGAGCCGCGCGGCGACATCCTGCTGCCCACCATCGGCCATGCCCTCGCCTTCATCGAGCGCCTGGAACGCCCCGAACTGGTCGGCGTCAACCCGGAGACCGGACACGAGCAGATGGCCGGGCTGAACTTCCCGCACGGCATCGCCCAGGCCATGTGGGCGGGCAAGCTCTTCCACATCGACCTCAACGGCCAGTCCGGCATCAAGTACGACCAGGACCTGCGCTTCGGCGCCGGTGATCTGCGCCAGGCGTTCTGGCTGGTCGACCTGCTGGAGCGGGGCGGTTACGAGGGCCCGCGCCACTTCGACTTCAAGCCGCCGAGGACCGAGGACTTCGACGGTGTCTGGGCCTCCGCCGCGGGCTGCATGCGCAACTACCTGATCCTCAAGGAGCGTGCGGCCGCCTTCCGGGCCGACCCCGCCGTACAGGAGGCGCTGCGCGCCGCCCGCCTCGACGAACTGGCCCTGCGCACCGCGGAGGACGGCGTCGCCGGACTGCTCGCCGACCGCTCCGCGTACGAGGACTTCGACGTCACCGCCGCCGCCGAGCGCGGCATGGCCTTCGAGGTGCTGGACCAGCTGGCGATGGATCATCTGCTCGGCGTCTAGGGCCGCTTGCGCGGGGCCGGGTGCGGGTGCCTGCGCGGGGCCGGCCCCGCGTGCGGGGCGGGGCTCCGAGGCCCCGGCCCCGCATGCGCCGTCGTCGCCGTACGCGCCGTCGTCGCCGTACGCGCCGGCGTTCCCGTACGCGTCGGCCCCGTACGCCGTCTCCGTACGCGTTGCCCCGTACGCGCGGGCTCGACGTCCCGCACGCCCCGCACGCGCCGTTTCCGCAAACGCCGTCTCCGTACGCCTGCCCGGTGCGCACGCGTACCCGATGTGCCGGCCCCGCCCGTCGCGGGGCGGGTTCACCAGGCGTACGCCACCGGATCCGTCAGGACATCCCGCACCACGAGCGCCGCCGCGCCGCGCGCCGCGTCACCCGCCACGGATGATGCCCGCAGCCGTCCGCCGTCCCGGGACCAGAGCCCGGACACCACCCGGCCGGTCAGCTCCTCGTCGGCGGGCGGCGACAGCCAGGGCATCAGGCCCCGGTAGATCCCACCGAGCACCACCGCGTCCGGGTCGAGCAGATTCACCGCGCCCGACAGCACCCGCCCCAGCATCCGGCCCGCCCCGTCGACCGCCGCCACCGCACGCGCGTCCCCGGCCCGCGCACGTCGTTCCAGTTCCGCGACCCCGCCGGCCCCGTCGATCCCGGCCGCCCGCAACAGCGCCGCCTGCCCCGCGTACTGCTCCAGGCAGCCCCGCGATCCGCACCGGCACTCCGGGCCCGCGGGGTCCACCACCACATGCCCGATCTCCCCGGCGAAGCCGTGCGCACCGCGCAGCAGTTCTCCGTCGATCACGAGCGCGCCGCCGACCCCGATCTCACCCGTCAGGTACAGAAAGCTGCGGACCTTGTCGAGCCCGCCGAACCACAGCTCGGCCAGCGCCGCCAGATTGGCCTCGTTCTCCGAGCGCACAGCGAGCGCCGTCCGGCCGGGCCGCAGCCCGTCGAGCGCGTTGGCGAACAGTTCCTCGGCCGGCACCCGGTTCCAGCCCAGATTGGGCGCCTGGTGCACCGAACCGCCGCGGACGAGCCCCGGCAGCCCGAGGGCCGCACCGACGGGGTGCAGATCCTGCTCGCGCGCCGACTCCAGGGTCCGGGCCGCGATCCGGGCGGCCCGCGCCAGGACCTCCCCGGGCGGGGCGCCCCGGTTGTCCAGGTGTTCGGTCTGCCGGACCCGGCCGGTGCCCGCCAGATCGACGACGCAGACCGACACATAGTCGATGTTGATCTCCACGCCGATGCCGGCGGGGCCGGTGCGCGCCACCTTCAGCGCCGTACCGGGACGTCCGGCCTGGCCGCTGAAGGTCTTGCCCGACTCGGTGAGGAAGCCGATGTCGAGCAGCTGCTCGACCAGCGAGGACACCGCGGCGCGGGTCAGTCCGACCCGGGCGGCCACCCCTGCCCGGGTCGCCTCCCCGGCCTCGCCCACATCCCGGACGGCGCGCAGGACGAGGCTCAGATTGTTCCGTCGGACGGTGTCCTTGTCGGCCTTGGGGCCCAACGGTGCGGGGGTGCTCTTCATATCGTCGCCGAGCCTATGTGATGCCGGGCGGGGCGGGCAGCGCGCCGGGACGGGGATCCGCCCCCGCCCGGCGTGCCGCCCGCCCCGGTGAGGAGGCGTACCGGCGCGCCCGGCTCAGGGCTTCGCGCCCCGTGCCTTCAGCATGTCCGCCATGAGCCCGATCTCCGACTGCTGGCCGCGCACCATGCCGGCCGCCAGATTCCTGATCGCGTCCGTGTCCGCGGAACCGGCGGCGGCCTGCGCCATGTCGGCGCCCGCACGGTGGTGGACGGTCATCAGCCGGAGGAACAGCACCTCCGCGTCCCGGCCCCCGGCCGCCCGCAGTTCGTCCAGTTCCGCGTCGGTGGCCATGCCCGGCATCAGCGAGCCGTCCCCCTTGGGCGTGATGGTGTGCCCCATCCAGGCCATCGGCGGTCCGGCCGCGCTCTTGGGCAGGCCCCACAGCTCCAGCCAGCCCAGCATCATGCCGCGCTGGTTGGCCTGTGTGTTGATGATGTCGTACGCGAGGCGCCGCACGTCCTCGTCATCCGTACGGTCCCGGACGATGAACGACATCTCGACGGCCTGCTGATGGTGGATCGACATGTCCCGGGCGAAGCCCGCGTCGACCGAACTCCCGGCGGGCGCCGGCCCGGACGCCGGCCGCTGGTCCGACGGGGCGGCGGAGGACGGCCGTACGACCATCAGCGCCACCAGGCCCAGCGCCAGCAACAGCACCGCGGCTCCGGCCACGGCCATCCGGCGCGAGCCGCGCGGGTGCGGGGCACTCGTGTGCGGGGCGGCCGTCACTTGGCGAGCCCACCGGAGCACGCCGCGCCCGGCTCGGGAGTCTGCGGCCCCTGGACGTACTTGGTGAAGAACTGCGCGACGCGGGCGTCCGAGGCGCTCTTCACGGTGACCTGCTTGCCCCAGGCGCTGAGCATCAGGGGGGCGTCCTGGTCCTTGACGGGGCTCATCAGGGAGTACGGGGTGGAGGAGACCCGCTCGCCCAGCGCCTTGATGTCGGCGGGCTTCGCCTTCTCGTTGTACGTGACCCAGACGGCACCGTGCTCCAGGGAGTGGACGGCGTTCTCCTTCGGGATCGCCTCGGTGTAGACGTCGGCGTTGCAGTTCATCCACACCTGGTTGTGGTCGCCGCCGACGGGCGGGTTCATCGGGTAGCTGACCGGCTTGTCCACGTGGTTCTGGGCCAGCTTGTCCCAGCTGCGCTCACCCGTGACGGGGGAGGACTTGGCCTGTTCCTCGGCCTTGTCCTGCTCATCGGCCTGCGCCATGAGATAGCCGCCCCCGGCGACGAGCGCGGCGACCACGGCCACGGAGGCGCTGATCGTGATGATGCGGTTGCGGCGCTCGCGGGCCCGCTCCTTGCGGCGGGCCTCTTCGAGCTTGGCGCGGCGCGCGGCGGTGGCGCTGTTCTGGTTCCTGGGGGAAGACGTGTTCTTGGCGGAAGCCATGGAGGGTCCTCGGGTTCGAACGGGATGCATACGTGGTGATGCATGGAGGGAAGAGGGCGTACGGACGGCCGTCCCCGCCGGTCCGGCACGTCGTGCGCGGAACTTCGGCAGGGGAACGGCCCCGGGCCCTCTAGATCCGTTGGACCTGGAGACGCAGGTGATCGACGGCGCGCACACCGTCGTTGGCGGGGCCGCGGATGGCGGCCGCGCCGGTGAGCGGGGCGACGGGGACCACGGTCACGGCGGAGGGCAGCGCGGCGGGAGCGGACGGGCCCGGCAGGACCATGGCCTTCGAGTGGTCCGAGGTGCCGTGGCAGGACGTGCCCATGCCCCGGTCGCCCGTGGCGTCCGCGACCACGAGGGCGGCCACCGCCTCGGGCGTCGGGGTCATCGCGTGGGCGGCGGCCGAGCCGTGCGTGCCGGCCGGCGGCACCGCGGCGGCCGAGGTGGTCAGCGAGCAGCAGAAGAACATCGCCAGGAGGACGAACACCCAGCCGAGCGAGGCGGGCGTGCGCATGCTGCCCCGTCGCCGGTCGGTCCGCACGCTCAGCCTGTTCATCGCCGCCATCGTAATAGGTATATGAAGGTTCAAGGAGTGTGGGGGCGCAGGCCCGCAGGATAGTGTGCCCCGGTGACCACGCAATCGAACATACCTGCGGGCTGGTTTTCGGACCCTCATGGAGCCCCTCAGCTGCTGCGTTACTGGGACGGCTCGCAGTGGACCGAACACACGCATCCCGCCGGTGGGCAGCAGACCGCAGCCCCCGCCCAGGCGCCGGTCCAGCAGCCCCAGCCGGTCCAGCAGGGCCAGGTGCCACAACAGCAGCACCTGCCGCAGCAGGACCAGGCACCTCAGCCGGTTCAGCAGGCCCAGGCACCCCAGGCGGTACAGCCTGCCCATGCACCCCAGCAGGCGCATGTGCCGCCGCAGCAGGCCGGGCCGGGTGTCCCCTCGCTGTTCACGCAGCAGGTCCTGGTGGTCAACCAGAAGGCCAAGCTGATCGAGCTGACGAACGAGTACAGCGTCTTCGACCAGCACGGCAGCACGATCGGCTCGGTCGTGCAGGTCGGCCAGAGCGCCCTGCGCAAGGTGCTCCGGTTCGTCTCCAGCATCGACCAGTACCTGACGCACCGGCTGGAGATCCGCGATGCCCAGGGAACGCCGCAGCTGCTGCTGACCCGCCCCGCGAAGTTCATCAAGTCCCGGATCATCGTCCAGCGCCCCGACGGCGGGCCGGTCGGCGAGATCGTCCAGCAGAACGCCATCGGCAAGATCAATTTCGCGATCATGGCCGACGGCCGGCAGGTCGGCGCGATCAAGGCCGAGAACTGGCGTGCCTGGAACTTCGCGATCGTCGACCACAACGACGCCGAGATCGCCCGGATCACCAAGACCTGGGAAGGTCTCGCGAAGACCATGTTCACCACGGCCGACAACTATGTGCTGCAGATCCACTACCAGCTGCCCGAGCCGCTGCTGAGCCTCGTCGTCGCGACGGCGCTGACCGTGGACACCGCCCTCAAGCAGGACGCCCGCGGGTTCGGCTGACCGCCGGTGCCGAACGGGGATGTGCCCCCGGCGCCGATGCGGGCGTCGGGGGCACACCGGGTCGCGTCACCGGGAGGTCAGACCGCGTCGCGCCGCTCCTGCGGCGGGCCCGAGCGGCTGAACGCCGCGGCCAGGACCACCGCTGCCAGTGCCCCGGCGGCGACCCCGCTGCCGAAGACCGTGCGGGCCCACACCGGCAGCCCCGCGTACATCTCGGGCACGAAGACCGGCAGCAGACCGACGCGGAGCGCCGGCGCCACCACGATCCCGTTGGACCCGTGCGAGAGGTTCTCCCGGCTGAGCATGCCGAACCAGCATGCCGAACCCCATCGTCGCGATCACCGCGTAGATGATCAGGCCCGCCGCGCCGACCACCGGTTCGGGGATGGCCGCCGGCAGCCGGGTGAGCGGCGTGATCAGGCCGCACACGATCAGCAGCACCCCGGCGCCCGCCGTGACGAACCGGCTGCGCACCCGGGTCAGCTGCACGATGCCGATGTTCTCGGCGCTGGTCACCATCAGCGACGTACCGAAGACCCCGGCGCCCAGCGAGGTCACCGCGTCGGCGCGGGAGATGCGCGGCACATCGCGCGCCGCGTCCGGCGTGCGCCCCACGGCCTCGCTGTTCAGCACCGTCTGCCCCGTCGCCTCCGCCAGTGACGCGAGGGCGAATCGTTTACAGGTGTAATACCTGTTAATGTATTTGAGTGAGCGATACAACTACACGAACCCGGCAACCCCTCGTCCGCGGCCTCCCGCTGGCCGGCGCGCTCCGCCTCGTCCGTCCCTCGGACACCTGGTTCAAGCCCGCGCTGAGTGTGGTCGTCGCCTCCGCCGTACCGAATCTGCTGCTGTTCGCCGCCGGGCGGCTGGATCTCGTGATGTACACGATGGCCGGTTCGCTGTGCGCGCTGTACGGCCACAGCCTGCCGTACGCCCGGCGGGCACGCGCCGTCGCCGGTGTGGTGCTCGGCATGCTCGCGGGACTCGCCGTATCACTCGTCACCGCCTCGCTCACCGGATCGACCGCCGTCCTCGTCGCGGTCGCCGCGCTGCTCGCCGCCGCCCAGAAGACGCTCTGCGACGCGACCAGGATCGGCCCGCCCGGCCATGTGATCTTCACGTTCGTCACCTCCGCGGCGCTGTTCGCCCCGCAGCACCTCGGGCAGATCCCCGGCCACCTCGCCCTGACGCTCGCCGCGGGGGCCGTGTCCTGGCTGGTCACCGTCGTCGGGCCCGCGCTGATCCGCCGGGAGGGCCCCGAGCGCCGGGCCACCGCCCGCGCGCTCGACGCCACGGCCGCCTGCTGCGCCGACCCAGGGCCCCGTACCCGGCACGCCGCGGCCGCCGCCGTGCACACCGCCTGGCAGTGCCTGCTCGCCTCCGGCAGGCCGACCCCCGTACGCCGCGCCCTGGAGCGTCTCGTGGTGCACGCCGAAGCCGCGCTCGCCGGATCCGCGCTCCCCGGGCACACCGCGGCGGCCGGCCCCGCGCAGCTGCGCGCCTGGGCCATCGCCACCCGCGCCCGCGGCCCCGTTCCCACCCCGCCGCCCGCCCCCGGCACCGCGGACGAACTCTTCGGCATAGACGCCGAACGTGCCGAGCGGCGCACCGCGGGCGGTCGGGGGGACGCCCGCCGCACGCTGCTGCGCGCCCTCGCCCCCGGCTCCCCGCTGCTGCCCGTCGCGGCCCGCACCCTGATCGGCTGCGCGCTCGCCGGATATCTCTGCGCCGCACTCGGCGTCGGCCGGCCCTACTGGGCGATCGTCACCGCCGCCTCCCTCTACCAGGCCAATGTCACCCTGTCCTGGAACCGGACCCTCCAGCGCACCCTGGGCAATCTGCTCGGCGTCCTCGTCTTCGCCGCCGTCCTGCCCCTCACCCGGACCGGCCCCCTCGCCCTCATCGCCTGTGTCCTGTTCTTCAGCTTCGCCGCCGAGGCCCTGATCACCCGCAACTACTGGCTGGGCTCCGTCGCCGTGACCCCGATGGCGCTGCTGGTCCTGGAGTTCGGCGGCACCGTCCATCCGGCCGGGGAACTCATCGGCGACCGGGTCCTGGACACCCTCCTCGGCGCGTTCACGGGATTCCTCGCCGCGGTGCTCGTCACCAACCGGCGGGCCGCCGGACGTGTCGAGAAGGCACTGGCCGCCACGGGCCGTGCCCGTGCCCATGCCCTGCGGATACTCGCCGACCCCGCTCCGGCACCCGCCTGTCTGGACCGCGCGCGCCGCGGGCTGACCGGCTCGCTCGTGGAACTCCGCGAGGCCGGCGACACCGCCGCCGGGGAATGGTGGCAACGCGCCCTGCCCGAGCGGGAGCTCCTCGCCGCCGAGCAGGCCGGACACCGTACGCTCGCCGCGACAGCACAACGGCAGGGGCTGATCGCCCTCGCCCCGGAGAACGGAGCGGTGTGACCGACGACATCGTTGCCTCGGTGGTACGGCAGTGGCAGGCCGTCAACCCGGGGCTCGACACCGGACCGATGGAACTCATCGGCCGTATCAACCGCTGTGCCGCGCTCCTCCAGCAGGCGGAGGACGCCCCGTTGCGCGCCGCCGGGCTGACGCGCGCCGAGTTCGACCTTCTCGGCGCCGTGCGCCGCACCGCCCGCGAGCTGACCCCCGGGGAGCTGGCCCGCGAGACCTTCTCCTCCGGTGCCGCGGTGACCAAACGCCTCCGGACTCTCCAGGAGCGCGGCCTGATCGACCGCCGCGGCGACGCCCGTGACCGCAGGGTCGCCCATGTCCGGCTCACCGAGGAGGGCCTCGGCCTGGTCGACCGGCTGCTTCCCGAGCAGCTCGCGTACGAACGGGCGGTACTCTCCGGCCTCGACGACGGGACGCGCGAGCTGCTCAGTGCCCGGCTCAGCGACTTGCTGGTGCAGTTGGAGGGCCGCATCGGAGGGGGCCGGCGCTGACGGCGCGGGCCCCGGCCGTCACAGGAGGCGAACGGACTTCAGCAGCGCGGCCGACTGCCGCAGCTGCCCGGCCCGTTCGGTCAGGGCGGTGTCCCCGGAGCGGCCGGCGGGGGCCGACGCGGTCAGGGCGAGACGGTCGCGCCACCCGGCCCCGGCGAGCGGCACCGCCACGGCGTTCAGGCCCGGGACCGACTCACCCAGGCTGAGCGCGTGCCCGGCCGCGCGGATCCGCTCCAACTCGGCCAGCAGCGCGGCGCGGGAGGTGATCGTGGACGTGGTCACGCGCTCCAGCTCCTCGTGCGGATACAGCGCGCACACCTGGTCCGGAGTCATCCGCGAGAGCAGCATCTTGCCCCCCGCGGTGGCGTGTGCCGGCCGAGTGCCCCCCTCCAGCATCACCCGTACCGGATGGGAGGACTCCCTGCCGTCGGTGACGACGATCCGGTCGCCGATCAGCGCGGTGCTCTGCACCGTCTCGCCGGTCCGCCGTGCCGCGTCCTCCAGCACCGCCGCGAGCCGCTCGCGGACGGCGGCGCCGAAGCCCGCCGGCCGGCCGAGCCGCACCAGTTCGGGGCCCGCCGAGTAGCCGCGGCCCGAGCTCTCCCGGATCACGAACGCCCGGCCCTCCAGGGTGCTCAGCACCCGGTGGGCGGTGGACCGGCCGATGCCCAGCAGCCCGGCGGCCTCGGTGACGGTGAGGGTGTCATGGGTGAGGAACAGCTGCATCAGCCGCAGGCCGGTGTCCAGTGATTCGATGGTGTAGCCGCGTGCCGCTGTCACACCGCGCCCCTTCCGGCCCGGTGCCGCCGCGGTGAGCAGGCGGGTTCGGGGATCCGCACTGCGTACGTGAGTTCACGCTTCCGTGCGGCGTGTGTGAGTTCACGGTTCCGCACTGCGTACGTGAGTTCACGCTTCCGTGCGGGGTGTGCCAGTTCACGGTTCCGCACTGCGTACGTGAGTTCACGGCTCCGCACGGCGCGCGTCGGTCGGCGACTCCGCACGGTGTGCGCGCGCCCGCGGCTCCGTGCGCCGGTGTCCTCGGGCGGCGGCGGGTTCACCCGCGCGCCCGCACGTACGCCCGGAGGGCCCGTCATCGGGGTGATTTTGCCGTCCACTCTTCCGGCGGGCATGAATCTGCTCCTTTCGATCCGGTTCGAGCACATGTGCGTCTGTCCCGTTCTGCGGTACGGGAGGGGCTACTTGAATCGCTGTCATCACTACTGTGCCTCGATCGTCCCGCTCCGCGGTACGCAAGGGCATGACGCCGGCTGATTCTGGGGCGTCGTCACTCCCCGCGCACGCTCGGGGGCGCTGAGTGCAAAAACTGGTGAGTGTATTACTGCCGGAGTGCTCGCGCAGGGGGTTGGGTGAATATGCCGAAGCACTGTTCTGATCTGGCTAAGCTCACGCGCAGTGAAGTCGAGTTGATATGAATTCGAGCACTTGTTCATGAGTATCCGCACCCGTACGCATACATCCCGGAATCAACCGCCAGAGGGTTTAGATGGTCCGTGTTGAACCACCGCCGACCGACCGAGAAATTCCCGTTGTCCGCGTAGTCCTGTTGCCCGTATTGCTGCTGGCCGGCGCCACCGCCGCCGGTTGGGCGCTGGTGACCGAGGTCGCTCGGATACCAGTCGCCGTGTGCGGCGCGATCGCCACGCTCGTGGTCTGCGCGCTCGCCGTTGCGCTGAACCGCCGCCGTCGCGCGATGCGCGTCCAGCGCATCGAGTACGAACGGCGCATCGCCTTCCTGGAACACCGCATCCTGTCGCACGACGCAGAGACGGTGCGGCTCACCAAGGAGGTCATGCCCGCCGCGATCCGACAGCTGCGCGTGGGCAATTCGCCCGAAGAGGTGATGCGCGACGTCTTCGACGCGGACCCCGCCAACCGTCATCTGCCCAGGGCGCTGCGCGAGCAGGTCTTCCAGGTCCTCGACATCATCGACGCCGAAGAGGCGCGGCGCGACTCCGCGCAGCGCGCCTTCGTCGCCGTGGCCCGACGTGTCCAGGCGATCGTGAACCGGCAGGCGAGCGAACTGCGGGAGATGGAGGACCACTACGGGCGCAATCCCGAGGTCTTCGACGACCTGCTCCGCCTCGACCACGGCACCGCGCTGATCGGCCGTCTCGCCGACTCCATCTCGGTGCTCGGCGGGGCCCGGCCCAGCCGCCAGTGGCCCAAGCCCGTACCGCTGTTCAGTGTGCTGCGCGGCGCGATGTCCCGCATCCTGGAGTACCCGCGGATCGAGCTCCACTCGATCTCCAAGATCGCCATCGTCGGCACCGCGGTCGAGCCGCTCATCCACGCCTGTGCCGAGCTCCTCGACAACGCGACCCGCTACTCGCCGCCGCAGACCAAGGTGCATGTCACCGCGGTCGAGGTGCAGACCGGCATCGCCATCGAGATCGAGGACGGCGGCGTCAGCCTCAGCGAGGAGGCCCGCGCCAGGGCGGAGAACATGCTCGCGCAGGCCCAGGCCGGCATCAACATGAACGACCTCGGGGAGTCCCCGCGGCTCGGCATGGCGGTCGTCGGCCGGCTCTCGCGCATGTACCAACTCCAGGTATCGCTGCGCCAGTCGGCGTACGGCGGGGTCCGGGCCGTGCTCATCGTGCCGCGCGAAATGATCACCACCGGGCCCGCGCCCGGAATCGCGCACGGCATCGGTGCCACCTCACGGCCCAACAGCTCGCTGGACATGTCGCAGCTCCAGCACGTCGTGCCGCCCCCCGGCAAGCGCAAGCCCAAGCCGGCGTCCACCGGCCTGCCGCCCTCCGTGGTGGCCGGCCTCCCCGAAGGAGCCTCCGCCGGACCTTCGCCGCACCCGGTCCTTCCGGCGTCAGCCATGGACGACGTTCCGATCGTGACCGAGTGGACCGAGGGCGGCCTTCCACAGCGCCGCAGCCGGGGCCGCGCCCCCCTCGGTTCGCACAACCTCCCCCAGCAGCCCCAGCCGCCCGCCGTCGACTCCGCCAACGGGGCGCACGACGGCCGGCGGGACAGGGCGGGCGGCGAGGAGGGCGGACCCGCCAGGAGCGAGGAGAAGCCCCCCGGCCTCTGGCTGGAGGCCTTCACCAAGGCGGTGAACGGTGTGCCGCAGGAACCGAAGAACGGCGAGGACTCTGACGATGCGTGGGACAAGGGAGACCTGAAGTGATCCAGCAGCGCGGGAACATGGACTGGATGCTCAAGGAACTGGCCGACGATGTGCCCAGCATCCATCAGATCGTGGTGCTGTCATCGGACGGGCTGCGCATCGCGATGCACGGCGGCGACCCCGATGTCGCCGACCGCCTCGCGGCGGCCTGCGCCGGACTGCAGAGCCTGGCCGCCGCCGTCGCCACCGAGATCCCCTACAGCGACGGTCTGATGAAGCTGGTCGTCATCGAAGTCACCGGCGGCTTCTTCTACTTGATGGCGGCCGGAACCGGTGCCTACCTCGCGGTGCTGGCGGGCAAGACCATCGACGCCGGGATGGTCGGCGCCCGCATGCGTGACCTGGTCGTCCGGATCGGTGCCCATCTGACCAGTCCGCCGCGCCACGACAGGCAGCCCGGATGAGTGCTCCCCGACGAGAACGCCGCAAGGCCGATCCGGCGCTCAGCGATCCGGAACGGCTCTATGTCATCACCGGCGAACTCGACGGCGGCGGGCGGGCTGCGCTCGACCTGGTCACCATGGTCGTCGCGCAGGCCGAGCCCACGCCGACGTGCCAGCCCGAGCAGGCCGCGATCCTGCGGCTCTGCCAGGCACCCTTGTCCGTCGCCGAGATCTCGGCCTACCTCGGCCTGCCGTTCAGCGTGGTCACGTCGCTCCTGACGGATCTGCTCGCGGCCGAACTCATCGAATCGCGCGCGCCCATCGTCCGCGCGACCCTCCCCGACAGGTCCCTCCTCGAAGCGGTGATGCATGGACTTCAGAAACTCTGACACGATCTCCGGGCCCCGCAGCGAGGACGTCCTGCCCACCACGGCCAACGCCGCGGTGAAGGTCGTGATCGTCGGCGGGTTCGGGGTCGGCAAGACGACGATGGTCGGCTCGGTGAGCGAGATCCGGCCGCTGACGAC
Source organism: Streptomyces sp. NPDC079020 (assembly GCF_044542225.1). Lineage (NCBI taxonomy): Bacteria > Bacillati > Actinomycetota > Actinomycetes > Kitasatosporales > Streptomycetaceae > Streptomyces > Streptomyces sp. NPDC079020. The sequence goes on along the minus strand of NZ_JBITUB010000007.1, from coordinate 245,196 downwards.
CGAAGAGACCATGACCGAGGCCGGCGTCGGGGTGGACAACAACACCGGTGTGGAGAGCAAGACCGCCACGACGGTCGCCATGGACTTCGGCCGGATCAGCCTCAGTGAGGAACTGATCCTCTATCTGTTCGGCACCCCCGGCCAGGAGCGCTTCTGGTTCCTGTGGAACGGACTCTTCGAAGGGGCTCTCGGCGCCGTCGTCCTCATCGACACCAGGCGGCTCCAGGTCAGTTTCGACGTGATCGGCCGGCTGGAGGAGCGGGGCGTCCCGTTCGTCGTCGCCGTGAACACCTTTCCCGACGCGCCGTACCACCCGGTCGAGGACCTGCGCAGAGCCCTCGACCTGGCGGACGAGATCCCGATGATCGACTGCGACGCCCGCACGCGGGTATCCAGCCGCGATGTGCTGATGACCCTGATGCGATATCTGCACAGCCTGGCCCTCCCGCAGGCCTGAGGACAGAGCCGGAGGACCTTTTCCTCCCGGCACCGGCGCGCGTACGTCCCCTGCGCGCGCCGCCCCTGTCCGTACGGCACCACCTGGCGCGCCCCCCTCGGGCAGGTGCGTCACCGTTTCCGCGCCCCTCGCCCGAGCCCTGGTATCCCGAGCCCTGGAGCAACTGTGACAACCCCCTTCCACCAAGAGCCCGGAGCACTCTCCGGGCCGGTCCCGCCTCCCGAGTGCCCCGCTCGCGGACTCGGGATCGGACCCGGCGGGCTGCGCCGGCTCTACGGGCCCGAGGCGGAGAAGGACCCCGCGGGTCTGTACGACAAGCTGCGTGCCGAACACGGCGCGGTCGCCCCGGTCCTGCTGCACGGAGACGTACCCGCCTGGCTCGTCCTCGGGCACAGCGAGAACCTGCACATGACCCGGACCCCCTCCCAGTTCTCCCGGGACTCCCGGCGCTGGCGGGCCCTGCAGGACGGCAGTGTCGCCGCGGACCACCCCCTGGCCCCGATCTTCACGTGGCAGCCGGTCTGTGTGTTCGCCGACGGCGCCAACCACGAGCGTCAGCGCGGCGCGGTCACCGACAGCATGGAGCGCATCGACTCCCGCGGGGTGCGCCGCCATATCAACCGCTTCAGCAACCGCCTCGTCAACGACTTCTGCGAGAAGGGCACCGCGGACCTGGTCAGCCAGTTCGCCGAGCACCTGCCGATGATGGTGGTGTGCGCGATCTTCGGAATGCCCGAGGAGTACGACGACGCCCTGGTGCAGGCCGCCCGCGACATGATCCGTGGCACCGAGACCGCCGTCGCGAGCAACGCCCATGTCGTGGCCGTGCTCACCCGGCTCGTCGAACAGCGCCGCGCGGAGTCCGGCCCCGACCTGGCCAGCTGGCTTCTCGAACACCCGGCCTCACTGACGGACATCGAGGTCATCGAGCATCTGCGGCTGATCCTCATCGCCGCCTACGAGTCCACCACCAACCTGATGGCCAATGTGCTGCGCATGGTCCTCACCGATCCCCGTTTCCGCGCCCGGCTCAGCGGCGGTCACATGACGGTGCCGGAGGCCGTGGAACAGACCCTGTGGGACGAGCCGCCCTTCACCGCGGTCTTCGGCCGCTGGGCGGTCGGCGACACCGAACTGGGCGGTCAGCAGATCAAGGCGGGCGACGGCCTGCTCGTCGGTATCGCCGCGGCCAACACCGACCCGAAGGTACGCCCGGACCTCGCCGCCGGTATGGAGGGCAACCGCGCGCACCTCGCCTTCAGCGGCGGGCCGCACGAGTGCCCCGGCCAGGACATCGGCCGCGCCATCGCCGATGTCGGGGTCGACGCGCTGCTGATGCGCCTGCCGGACCTGGAGCTCGGGGTCGACGAGAGCGAGCTGCGCTGGGTGGGCAACATCATGTCGCGGCACCTGGTGGAACTCCCCGCGACCTTCGCACCCAGCCCCCAGCAGGCGGTCGACTCGGATCCGCTGTCGATGATGGCCCGGTCGAGGCCGGCCGTCGACTGGGAGGTCTCCTCCCCGTCCCGGCCCGTCCCACTGCCCACGTCCACCGAGGTGGGGACGCAGCCCGCCCACGCGCCGGGCGTGGTCCCGTACCAGGAACTGCCGGAAGCGCTGCCGGAAGAAGTGCCTGAGGCGCTGCCCGTGGAGCCGGCGGTGGTCCCGGAAGCCGGTCCGGTGGCCGGCGGGCCCGTGGAGCCGGCCGTTCCGCCGCCGGCCGTTCCCCAGCCGGCCGCTCCGGCCGAGGAGCCCGCCGTCGCCCCGGTGATTCCGCAGCAGCGCGGGACGGCCGCCCCCGCCCGGCTGTGGCGGGCGGTGTCACGCTGGTGGAACGGCGACTGAGGCGCCGTTGACGAACGCCGCCGGGCGGCCCCGGAAGGCTCCGTGCGGTCCGGGGCCGCCCCACGGCACGGAGACGTGGGGCGTACGCGCGGGCGCCGGCTCAGCGCCGGTCGCACCGCAGGTCGTCGGGGTCGACGATCCGGCTCATGGCGTCCATGCCCGCGTCGTTCGGGTGCAGATGGTCACCGCTGTCGAAGGCGGGCAGCATCCGGGAGGGCGCCGAGGGGTCCCGGGTCTCCGCGTCGAAGTCGGCGACCGCGTCGAAGGAGCCGCTGTCCCGGATGAACGCGTTCACCGCCTGCCGGACCCGCTCACCGTCCGCGTTCCAGTCGCGCCAGCCCTCGTACGGCATGACGGTCGCGCCGACGACACACACCCCCGCCGCGTGCGAGCGTCCGATGATCTCCCGGTATCCGGTGATCAGCTGCTCGGCGGTGGGGGCCGGAACGGACTTGATGTCGTTGACGCCCTCCAGCAGGATCACCGTCTCCAGCCCGCGCTGTGACAGGACATCGCGGTCGAGCCTCTTCAGCGCACTCTGCCCGGCACCGTCGCTGAGCACCCTGTTGCCCGAGATGCCCTCGTTGGCGACGCCCTTGATCCGCGTGGTCCGGTCGGCGGCGAGCCGCCCCGCCAGCAGGTCGGGCCAGCGGCGGTTGGTGTCCGGTGTCGAACTGGCCCCGTCCGTGATCGAGTCACCGAACGCGGCTACCGCGCCCGTGCCGTGCCGGGCTCCCACCACCACGGCGTCGAGATAGAACCACGACGCGATCCGCTGGGTGAACGGGGCGGCGGACTCCTGGGCCGCGTGATCACCGGCGGGCGCCACAAAGGAGGTCTGGAGTGCCATCCGGTGACCGGAAGCGGTCGCTCCGGCGCTCTGTACGTAGATACTGACCGCCAGATCCGACTGCGGCGGGACGCTGCCGGGCAGCGCGTCGCTGTAGACGGAACCTCCCGCCGGTACGGTGACGGACGGCGAACCCCCGAAGGAGAGCGCGCGGTTGGTGCCCGGCACCACCGCAGCGTCGGCCGCCCGCAGGCCGGCGTACGCACGGCCGAAGGTCACCGGCTGATCGCCGAAGGCGTTGGACAGACGGATCCGCAGGCCCTTGCCGCCGGTGCTCGTGCGGACGACGAGACGGTAGGTCCGGTCCTGGGTGGGAGTGACCTGACGGTCGGCGCTCGCGGCCCAGGTGACCACCTGTGAAGTGGCACCAGGGGCACCAGGGGCACCGGCGGCAACGCCGTTCCCGCCGTTCGTGGCGGTGTCGTCCGCTACTGCGGTGCCGACTGCTTCGGCGGTGCCGGCCGAGGACACCGCGGCCGTGGTCAGTACGGCGCCCAGGGCGACGGCCGCGCCGAGTGCGGCGAGCGGCACGCGCCGTCGCCGCCGGGGTCCGCTCAGTGGTCCGGTGATGTTCATGGGTGCTGTTTCCTCCCCTTGCGATCGCCGGGCACGTCCCGCCCCGGTACCGAATTTTTCATGGGCATGTCATGCGGTTACCGAAGGCATTGACCCTCCCGGTGGTAAGCGCTGTCTACGAGAGGGTGCGGAATGGCCCGCGCACGCCCATGATTCGGCCGGACCCTGTCGCTGCGGCCCCACGACGCGCGTGGGCCACCACGGCAGCAGCCGGACACCGCGGTGGCGGGCGCCACCCCCGTACCATCGAGCAGCGTGAAGCTGACAATTCTTGGCGGTGGCGGATTCCGGGTGCCCCTCGTGTACGGGGCCCTGCTCGGGGATCACGCCGAGGGCCGTGTGTCCCATGTGACCCTGTACGACACGGACGCCGACCGGCTCACGGCCGTCGCCCGGGTCCTGGAGGAACAGTCCGGCGGTGCCCCGGACGCCCCCGCCGTCCTCGCCACCACCGATCTCGACGAAGCGCTGCGCGCGGCCGACTTCATCTTCTCGGCGATCCGGGTCGGCGGACTCGAAGGGCGCGCGGCGGACGAACGGGTGGCCCTGGACGAAGGCGTGCTCGGCCAGGAGACCGTAGGAGCGGGCGGCATCGCGTACGGACTGCGCACCGTCCCCGTGGCGGACGGCCTCGCCCGGCGCATCGCCCGCCTCGCCCCGGACGCCTGGGTCATCAACTTCACCAACCCGGCCGGACTGGTCACCGAGGCGATGTCCCGGCACCTGGGGGACCGGGTCATCGGGATCTGCGACTCCCCGGTCGGGCTGGGACGGCGGATCGCCCGGATGCTCGGCGCCGACCCGGACCGGGCCTGGATCGACTACGCGGGACTCAACCACCTCGGCTGGGTACGCGGACTGTACGTCGACGGCCGCGACGAACTGCCCCGGCTGCTGGCCGATCCGGCCCTGCTCGGTTCCTTCGAGGAGGGCAGACTCTTCGGGACCGAACTGCTGCGGTCGCTGGGCTCCGTCCCCAATGAGTATCTGCACTACTACTACTTCAACCGCGAGGCGGTGCGGGCCTACCGGAAGGCCGAACAGACCCGGGGCGCCTTCCTGCGGGAGCAGCAACTGGGCTTCTACGCCCGGATGAAGGAACCGGGCGCCCCCGCGTGGGAGACCTGGGACCGCACGCGAGCGGAACGCGAGGCCACCTATATGTCGGAGAACCGGGATGTGGCGGGGGCCGGTGAGCGCGAGGAGAGCGACCTGGAGTCCGGCGGGTACGAACAGGTCGCGCTCGCCCTGATGCGGGCCATCGCCCGCAACGAGCGGACCTCGCTGATCCTCAACGTCCGCAACCGCACCACGCTGTCGGCCCTCGACGCGGACGCCGTCGTCGAGGTGCCCTGCCTCGTCGACGCGAACGGTGCCCATCCGGTGGCCGTCGCCCCTCTCCCGTACCACGCGACCGGCCTCGTCACCGCCGTCAAGGCCGTCGAACGGACGGTGCTGGACGCCGCCGCGAGCGGTTCACGCGCCACGGCGGTACAGGCCTTCGCCCTGCACCCGCTGGTCGACTCCGTCGCGGTGGCCCGTCGGCTGGTCGACGGATACACCCGCGTCCATCCGGGCCTCGCCTATCTCGACAAGCCATGACCGGGCTTCGCCGGGGCAGGGGCGTCAGGGGGTTTCGGCGGCCCGGAGTTCGCTGCTGACCAGGAGATGGAGCTGGGCCTCCAGCCAGGCGGCGGGCCGGGCCGCCGCCTCCGAGCGCTCGGCGCCGCCGGTGGCGGTGTTCAGGAAGGCGCGGAGCAGCTCCGCGGACCGGGCCAGTCCGGTCCTGGCCAGCGCGGTGGCCGCCTCGTCGATCCGGGCGCGGGCCGGCTCCGGCAGATGGCGCAGACCGCTGTGGGCCACCGCCGCCAGGGCGGCGAGTGCCTCCTCCAGCGCCGACGTCAGCGGATCGGGCGCATACCGCTCCACCGCGGCCAGCGCCGTGGAGCCGTCGCCCGGAGCGAGGTCCGGCACGACGACCCCGGCCGGGGTCTGCACCGCGATCGGGTCGATCCGGATGCCGCCGCCCGTACGGTGCACGGCGCCGCTGATCCTGGTGGCACCGTCCGACAGCGCGTCGGCCAGGGCGTCCAGCGAACCGGGACACTCCGGCCGGTAGCCCGAACACACCAGGGCCCGCGTGCCCGCAGCGTCCCGGACGACCGCTTCCAGCCGCTGCTCGGCCGGGTCGTAGCCGACGCTCTCCACGTCCGACAGCGCGATGACCCGCACGGTCTCCGCCTCGATGCGCGGCCGGATGATCCGGGGCGGTCTGCCGTCCCAGGCCGCGGTCAGGGCCGCCAGATCCCGTACGAGCAAGGGCGCGGCGAGATCCCCCCAGGAGGCGCCGACCGGGGTGATGCCGGTCGTGCCCAGCCGGCCCCGGGAGACCGTCAGCGCACGGCTCGCCGTGCGCCGCACGCTCTCGCTGATCAGGCTGCCGGTGGCCAGCGCGGCCAGCGTCGTACCGAGGACCCGCCGGGTGGCGAGCCGGTGCCCGGTGGGCCGCTGCCCCTCGGCAGCGGCCCACTCCTTGCGGAGCACGAGCACGGTGGCGGCGCCCGGGTGCGCGAAGTACACCTCGGCGACAGCGCCCGTCCCGGCGCCGCGTATCCGGCAGCCGAGAGAGGTGAGTCCGACCCGGCGCAGCGGGGTGTCACCCGCTTCCCGGGTGCCGAGAACGCCGGGGAGCGCCGCCGCCCGGCGTCGGGCATGGATCTCGGTGAGCAGCTCGGCGACCCGTTCGGGGCGGTAGTGGGCGTCGCGGGCGGTGTACGCCGAGAGCTGGTCGGTGAGTTCGGCGACGGCACCGGCCGGCCAGTGCAGGGAGGCCGAGGACAGCTCCTCGCCCGCGCGGGCCAGTGCGCCCCCGAGGACCGGGCTCGCGTGCGCGGTGCCCGACAGGAGCAGCTCGTCGGCGAGACCGGCCACCCTGTCCAGCTGCGGCCAGGCCGTGGCGTGGGCCGTGGCGCCGCCGCCCAGGTGGAGGATGAGCTCACCGGTCCGGTCCGCCTCGCGGAACGCCCAGACGGCGAGGATCACCACCTCGCCCTTCAGCGCGGTGGCCGCGTCCGTCAGCGCGTACGCGATCTCCCCGGGGACCGGGAAGCGCACGGTGCAGGTGGGGAGTTCGACCCATGGTTCGGGGCGGTCCGGCGTGGGGCGGTGCACGCGGGCGGCGTATCCGCGCCCGAAGGCGCGGCGGGCGGAACCGAGCGCACGCGCGCCGAAGGCGGCCGTCAGAGCCGCGTCGTCCGAGGAACCGGGAGACCAGTGCGCCGTGGGGCCGGATCCGGCTTCCACGGACCGGTCCGCCCCCGCGCCCGTTTCCGATTCCGTTTCCGATTCCGCCCCCGCGCCCGTTCCCGAGCCGGATTCCGGGTCCGATTCCGCGCCGGTTCCTGTCCCCGGTGCCGCGGCCGGGGGGCGGTCCGGCGACAGTGCGGCCGTGCGCTGATAGGCCAGTACCAGGATGATGAGGTGTCGGCACACACCGGGAGCCGCACAACTGCAGGCACCGTTGTCCAGCCCCGCGCCGGGCGGCAGCGCCGTGGCCGTCCCGTCCTCGAAGCGGGCGCGCACGGTGGCATCCGGATCGGTGGTGACGGCGGGGACCGCGCCCGCGTCCAGTTCCTTCGTGGCGCGTTTGACCAGACCTCTGTTGGCGAGGGCGGCGAGCGTGTCCGGGGTGAGGGCCAGCAGGTCCCGGCGGGCGGCGGAGCCCGCCGCGGCCGTGCCGGTGCCTGGGTCCGCGGTGGTGCCGGTCATCGGCCCAGCCTCTCGGCGACGAACTCGGCCAGCCGGGCCGGTGTCATGGCGCCGATGTGCGCCCCGGCCCCGGCCAGCCGCCCCGCCAGCTCACGGTCGTAGTCGGGGTTCGCGTCCTCGTCCAGCGCGGCGAGCCCCAGCACGGTGGTGCCCTGCTCGGTGAGGGCACGCACCGAGCGAACCAGCCGCACGGGATCGCCCCCCTCGTAGAAGTCGGTGATCAGGGCGACGATCGTCCGGCGCGGATTCTCCACCAGGCCCGCCCCGTACGCCACGGCGCGCGCGATATCGGTACCCCCGCCGAGCTGCACCCGCATCAGCAGCTCCACCGGATCGGTCACATCGGAGGTCAGGTCGACCACATTGCTGTCGAAGGCCACCAGGTGGGTCTTGAGCCCGGGGAGCCCCCACAGACATGCGGCCGTCACCGCGGAGTGGATCACCGAACCCGCCATCGAGCCGGACTGGTCCACCAGCAGGATCAGCTGCCACTGGGCCAGATGCCGCTGGGTACGGGAGTGGAAGTGGGCGCGGTCGATGAGAACGCGCCGCTCCTCGGGCTGATAGTGGGCGAGGTTGGCCCGCACCGTCTGCCGGAAGTCGAAGTCCCTCGCCAGCGGCACCCGGCTCGGTCTGCGGGAGCGGGTGCCGTGGAAGGCGCGGCGGATCTCCGGCCGCAGCCGGGCGAGGAGCTGTTTGACGACCGCGGCGACGATGCGCCGCGCGAGCGCCAGGACCTGTGGGTTCATCAGGTGTTTCGTGCGCAGCACGGCGCGCAGCAGGGTGGGGCTCGGCTCCACCCGCTCCAGCACCGCGGGGTCCGTGACGATCTCCTGGATGCCGTAACGCTCCACGGCATCGCGTTCCAGACGCTCGATGGTCTCCTTCGGGAAGAGCCGGTGGATGTCCTCCAGCCAGTCGATCGCCGTCACGGCGGAGGGGCCGTCACCTCCGGTGCGCGGCGCGGAACCGGAGCGCCGGACGCCACGCCGTTCGAGATCGGGGTCCCGGCCGTAGAGCCAGTCGAGCGCGGCGTCCTGCGCGGCGGCCCCCGGGCCCAGTGGCCCGGTACGCGCCTCGGCCGCGGATCCCAGCACCAGCCGCCAGCGCTCAAGTCCCGCGTCGGGGACGGCATCCGAGGTCACGGGCTCGGGTCGGGCCAGGGGTTCGGGCGAGGTCATGGTGCGGCTCCCAGTCCGTAACGGGTGAGCAGGCGGGACACGTCCCTCTCCAGGGCGGCGGCCCGGACGGTCAGCAGCGGGTCGGCGGTGGTGCGCAGCAGCGAACGCGCGGAGCCATGGAGTCCGCGCCGCTCCAGGAGCCGTGCCGCGATCCGCTCGCGCTCCCGGGGCGGGAAGTACGCGAACGCCTGGCGCAGCGCGGGCAGCCCCGACAGGAAGTCCTGGTCGGGCAGATTGCCGAGAAAGTCGTCCAGCACCGCGATCAGCGACGCGGGACCTCCGGCCGCCGAGCCGGTCACCTCCTCGCGGGCCACCGCGAACAGCCCGGCCAGCCAGTCACCGACCGCGTCCGCACCGCCGGCCGCGACCGTGTGCACGGCTTCACCCGGATCCTCCGGGGCGCCGGTGCCCAGCGCGCGGTGCAGGCCGAAGGCCGCGCCGCGCAGATCGAGCGGGGCGCAGCGGTCACGGCTGATCCGCAGCGCGATCCCGGTGACGGTCTCCCGCTCCACGGAGAGCAGTCCGGGCGCGTGCAGTACCGCGTCCCGCAAGGCGGCCACCGCGCGCAGCCGGGGGCCGTCCACGCCCGCCGCCCCGCGGGCCCCCTCGACCAGCCAGAGCAGCCGGACCACGGCGCCGTCGATCACGGCCCCGAGCAGCGGGCCGCGGGCGACGCCGTACACCCGGTCATGACGCCACAGGCCCAGCGCCGTGGCGAGCACCTCGCCGAGCGGCCCGGGTGTCCTCACCCCGCCCACCCGGTCCGCCAGTTCGGACAGGAGCGGTCCGGACAGGGCGCCCGCGCCGCAGAGCACGGCGTCGAACAGGGCACCGGCCAGGGCGTCGGCCCGCGCACCGATGCCGTGCGTGCGCCCGGTGAGGGCAGACACGGCGGCATCGGCGAGCGTCGCCCCGTACGCCCCGGCCTCCACGAGCGCGGCCTCCCGCCCGGCCGCCGGGGCCGACTCCCATCGCTCGGTGAACACCGGGTCGACGCCGTGCTCGGGGCCCGCGGTCCGGGTGAGGCCGGGCACCGCGAGGACCCGCAGACGGTGCAGGACGCGGCTGCGCTCCAGATCCTCGGGATCCATGAGGTCGAGGCTGTACACGGTCCCCGGGGGGCGGTCCAGGCGCAGCCGGGCCAGCTGTGCCGCCACATCGTGCACCAGTGGCGGCGCCGGGGTGGCGGGGTGCAGCCGCCCCGTGCGGTCGCCGCTGCACGCCGCGACCATCTCGACGACGGCGGGATGGGTGCCCGCCGCCAGCGCGGAGCGCGACGTCCAGGGGAGCGGCCCGTCCAGATCGTCCGTGATCAGTGCGCCCGCCAGCCCGTCCAGGACATCGATCCTCGCCGGACGGGGATGGCCGCGCAGTGCGGTGAGGCCCTGGGACAGGCTCCGGGCGGCGATCAGATCGGCCGTGGAGACCGCGTACGCGCGGGCCCGCAGCCGCTCGACGACGACGCGCAGGAGCCCGTCCGCCGCGGCCTCGGGGCCCGACTCCCACATCCGCTGGTAGTAGCCGGGCGAGGGCATGCCCGACTGATAGCCGGAGAAGGAGTCCAACTGGCGGAAGGAGTACGGAACCAGGAAGCTCCCGGCCGACGCGCCGGCCGGCGGCACGGGAACCTCGGGCCACCCGTCGGCACCGGTGGCCCATTCCTCCGGGCCGGCCGCCGAGGCGTCCGCGGCATCGGCCGGTACGCCGGGACCGCCCTGTCCGGCACCGCCCGCTCCGGGGGCGTCGTCCACGAGTGCGCGCAGCGCCGGCTGATGGAAGCCGCCGGTCACCACCAGCACCGGCCGCCCACCGGACACGGCGAGAGCCGACCGTACCCATGCCGCCATGTACGCCTCGCGGACCCGGTCCCGGCCATCGGCCTCCGCGTCGCCGCGCACCAGGGAGAAGTAGGCGTCGAGCCGCTCCGCGAGTCCGTCCTCCGGCTCGACCTCGAAGAGCCGGTCCCACAGGGCGTCCGTCGAGTCGACCGCGAAGTGCCGGCACAGCCGCTCCGTCGCCTCCGCGTACCGGGCCTCCGCGTCGGCGTACCGGTTGGTCCGGTCCGCGAACGCCGGGTGCCAGGCGGGCAGGTCGATGAAACGGACCTCGGCCCCGGCCGCCCGGCCGGCCCGCAGCGCGACCCACTCGGGGGAGTAGTCGCACAGCGGCGCCCACGAGGTGGCCGACCGGTCCGCGTCCCGGTAGTGACTGAACACCGCGACCGGCAGCTCGTGCCCGAGCAGCAGCTCGTCCAGCCGGCCGTTCATCTCGGCCGGGCCCTCCACCAGCACATGGGCGGGCCGCAGCTGCCCGATGGTCCGCTCGACGAGCCGGGCGCAGGCGGGGGAGTGGTGGCGCACTCCCAGGTAGACGGCGGGCATCAGTCGGCCAGCAGATGACGTGCGTCGTACAGCGCCTGCCACTGCGGGCCGCGGCGGCGGGGCACCTGCTGTTCGAGGTAGCGGCGCAGCCTGGCCAGGTCCTCCGGGCTGTCCTTCGCCGCCGTACCGGCCAGCGCGGCCACGACATCGGCGGCGCTGCCGGGCTCACCGCGCAGGAACCAGCCGCGCACTCCCACGGCGTGGGCGACGGACACCGCCTCGGCCGTGCTCATCACCGCCGAAGGACGGTCCGGACCCGCGCCGCCCTTCGAACCGGCACCCGCGCGCAGCTCCCGGAACGTGCCGACCAGGACCTCCAGCACATCCCGGTCCGGCGGCGGCTCCACCCCCGAACGCCGCAGCAGGGTGGTCACCTCCGCCTCGACCAGCGTCAGTTCGGTGTCCAGGTCGGGGATCGGGAAGACCGTCTCGAAGTTGAACCGGCGCTTGAGGGCCGCGCTCATCTCGTTGACACCCCGGTCCCGGGTGTTGGCGGTGGCGATGACATTGAACCCCTGACGGGCGAAGACCATGCCGTCGTCGCCCGGGAGTTCGGGAATCGCCACGACCCGCTCGGACAGCAGCGAGAGCAGCGAGTCCTGGACCTCCAGCGGACAGCGGGTGATCTCCTCGAACCGTACGATCCGGCCCTCCGCCATGCCGCGCAGCATCGGGGCGGGGACCAGGGACCGGGGCGAGGGGCCCTCGGCGACCAGCAGGGCGTAGTTCCAGCCGTACTTGATCTGGTCCTCGGTGGTGGCCGCGCCGCCCTGCACCGTCAGCGTCGAGATCCCGCTGACCGCCGCCGCGATGAGCTCGGACAGCAAGGACTTCGCCGTGCCCGGTTCCCCCACGAGCATCAGCCCGCGGCTGGTCGCGAGCGTCACCAGAGCCCGGTCGACGAGCGACGGATTGCCGACGAACTTGCGGCTGACGCCCGTGCTCCCGTCACCGATGACGAACCGCCGGGCCGCCCGCAGGCTCAGTTCCCAGCCCGGCGGGCGCGGATCGCTGTCCCCGGCCCGCAGCGCGGCCAGCTCGTCCGCGTACCGCACCTCGGCCGGTGGCCGCTGCACATCCGCCGGTCCGCTCGCCCCGGCGGCGACGGCGTCACCCGGCCTCGCGGCCCCACCGTTCCCCGCCCGCATCCCCACGCTCATGCCACGATTCCCTCGGTGAGCTCCGCCAGGTCGCCGAGCAGTTCGGAGACGACCACCGGATCGAGCGCGCCGAAACGCAGGCCGTAGGTGCGCCTGCTCCAGTGGTCCGTGGGCTCGGTGTCGAGCCAGACCGTTTCGAGCTTCTGGTCGGGGAACATGTCGACGACGCCGACAGCGATTCCCTCGTCCAGGGCGATCACGAGATAGCAGTCGTCGCCGAGCCGCTTGGAGATCCAGCGCTCCACGCCCGCGTCCTGCGGGACCCCGCGCTGCCAGCCCCGCCGCTCCAGGCCCAGTACCCTGCCGATCGGCACCGTGAGTCCCTCGAACCGGGGCAGCCGGTAGCCTCCGGCCTCCTCCTCCGTCAGCGAGTGCACCGCACGGCCGAGCTGCGGGAACGGCTGAAGGATCTCGTAGTCCGCGAACACCTCGGACCAGACGGTCAGTTCGTCCCCGAGGTGCAGGGGGTGCGCCAGGCCCACCGTCGCCCCGTCGGGCAGGGCGAACCCGTCGTCCCCGGCGTCGGCGAACGTACGGTCCTCCGCCACCCGGAAGGACACCCGCGCCCCCGCGTGGTCGCTCAGCCACACCAGCCGGCGCACCAGGTGCCACAGCAGGGGATGGCCGACGAACAGCTCGCGGAACTCCTGTGCCGTCCAGGTACGGCCACCCACCATGGCCGCTTCCAGCCGCCGGACCTGATCGGCCGCGATGGTCCGCACATCCTTCTTCAGGGCCATGAACCGCTTGCGCTCCGCCGGGGCCGCTTCGGCGTCGTCCCGGACTCCGGGCGCCGGCAGGTCCTTGCGCCGCTTGCCGTCGGCGTCCAGGACGTAGGGCCTCAGCTGCTCGTCGAAGCCGACCGTGAAGGTCCGCGGGCCGTAGTCGATGACCGTCGAGCCGTCCGGGTCCAGCCCGAAGTCGGGCACCAGCCGGTCCGCGAGCTGCTCCCCGGTCAGTCCCAGGCCCGCCGCCACCTCGGCGATCTTCTCCTGGGCGCGGACCTTCAGCGCCTTGAACTTCACCCGCTGCGAGACGGCGTTCAGATGCAGCAGCGCGACATCGCTGCCGATGGAGGCGAGCACGTCGAGCCCCTCGACGGCCCGGTGGTGCGCGCCCTCTCCCGGCCAGGCCCTGATGACCGGAGTCAGCCTGCGGACGGTCTCGTCGTCGCCCAGCAGGCCCAGGGCGTGCAGGACCCAGGACTCCGAGGCCGGCTGGCCGGCCTGCTGCCACTGCTGGAACAGGGCCCAGGCGAACTCCGCGAGCGAGACGGGCTCTGCGGTCTCCCTGAGCGCGGCGACGCCCGCGTACACGTCCCCGGGCCTGGACAGGGCCAGCATCATCACGGCGTCGCGCACCGACCGCTCGGGCAGCGCGCCGCCGGAGCGGACCACTATCTGCGGGAGCAGCACGGGCTCCGCCCACCCCGGTACCTCCGGCATCCTCGTGGGCAGGACCCGCTCCAGGGGATCGGCGGAGAGCAGCCCCCCGACCGCCTCCGCGGCCCGCTCGCCGTACGACGCGGCTGCCTCACGGACCACCGCTTCACCGTGGATGGCGGCGATCTGGAGCAGCGCGTGCTCGGCGGAGCGCCGGGCGGCACCTGCCTTGCCCACCGCGTCCGGGACCAGCAGCCCGGCGGCCCCGGCCCCGTGCCGCACGAACCAGCTGCGCACGGTCGCGGCCGTGGACTTGAGCCGCACGGCCCAGTCGGCCATGTGCCGGGCGACACGCACATCGGCGAACGGGAGCAGCAGCGGCGCGAGCCGTCCGGGCTGCCGGGGCACGGCCCGCAGCAGCAACGGCAGGGCGGCGAGGCCGAAACGGGCGGCGATGGGCTTGAGCGTGTCCTCGCCGTCCCACAGATCGGTCGGGTCCCATGTGGCGAGGTGCGGCGCGACGAGGTCCTCGGGCCCGTGGATGTAGACCCAGGCGGGGTGAAGGCCGTCGGAGTCCAGGGAGTGACGCAGCTGCTCGAACTCCTTGTCCCAGTCGCGGATGTCCTCCTTACGGGTGTACCAGCTGGAGCATGCCGCCCAGGCCTCCCGCTCGTCGCGTTCCCAGCGGGCCGAGGGCTCGCCCACCGCCTCCAGTCCGGTCACGACCACGGCCCTGACCTTCGTACGGGGCCTGGACCAGGGCGGGGACGTCAGCACGGCGGGCAGCGCGTGCGCGGGCGCGTCGGCGATCCGGTCCACGGGGTTGAGCAGCGGTTCGACGGTTTCCACGAGCTCGGGGGAGAGGGCCGGAAGCAGGGACGCCACCAGCTCGCGGTGGGCCCCGATGTGGCCGAGGAGCAGCTTCTGCGAGGTCTTGGACGTCGCTCCGGCGGAGTCCCGCACGTCGGCACCGAGCAGCCGCAGCGCGCGCACCGGATAGCGTCGCATCGCGTCCAGGAGGGCCGCGCGGGAGTGCTTCCTGTCCGAGTCGCGCAGCAGGGCGAGGAAGGCCTCGTCCGTCGGGATCTCGGTCAGCGCCTGGGCGACGAGTTTCTCCCCGTCCGCGTAGTAGTGCCCGCCCAGGGCCTCCGCGAGCAGGGGGGCGACAGCCGTGCCGATGCCCTCCGCGACGGTCGCGATCAGGGCGACGCTGTGGCCGAAGCCGGGCCTGTCGCTGAACATCTCGACCTGCTCGGCGGAGTCGAGCGAGGAGAACACCATGGACAGGAAGGTCTGGTCGCGCTCGCCGGTCACCTGGGTGTCCGTGCACAGATCAGCGACCCAGGCGCTCTCGCTCGGCGCCAGATACGCCGCGACGATCCTGCGCTGAGCGGTGGCGCGGCAGTCGGCGAGCGCCGCGACCGTCGCGCGGTAGGTCTCCTCGTCGGCGGCCGCGATCAGGGCCCGGACTCGGTCGAGCGCGGGGCGGCGTTCGTTGAACCAGTAGGTGTGTCCGACGGCGCCGGACATCTGGAGGATGGGCCGGCTCCGCGCGCGCCCGTTCTGGTTCCAGCGGGCGTTGATGTGGAGGAACTCCACGGCCGCGCACGCGGCGAACGGCAGCCCGTGGCGCGCGGCCCAGATGTCCGCCCAGGCGGAGTGCGGCGCGGAGATCCTGACCATCGAGGCCAGCGCGGCCGCGCCGGCGGGGGACGGATCACCGGCGAGGTGCGAACGCACCTTGGCGGCGAGGGCCGAATCGGTGCGCGGCGAGGTGAGGAACTCCTCGATCCACGCGGCATCCTCCGCCACCCGTGCCTCGACCGCCTCCAGCACCTGGCGACGGGCCTTGCCGGGCGCCCGCGGCACACCACCCCTGCGGGGGTGGAGCACCCGCCGCCAGTTGGCCGGGAGTTCGAAGGTGTCCTCGTCGGGGAGGGCGCCCGCGGGAGAGTCCCCGTTCTCCGGAACGTCCTCGGTCCCGGGAACGTCACCGGACCCGGTCGCTCCGGAAGAACCCGGGGAGGGCGGGGAGCCGGCGGAACCGGTAGCGCCCGCGGCATCGGCGGAACCCGAAGCGCCCGCGGTATCGGAGGAAGCGGAAGCCGCCGGAGCCGACGCGGAACCCGCCCCCGCCGCACCCACCTCGCGGTACCCCTTGCGTTCCTTCTCCGCGATCGTCTTCAGGATCTGCGCCAGGGCCGCGTCCGCCGACGCGTACTCCTTCGTCTGTGTCCGTCCGTCGCTCCCGCACCGTCCGTACCGCACGGTGACCGTGAGTCCGTCCGCCCCGGTCTCCCAGAACTTCGAAGCAGTGCCCTCGACATACTCCCAGCGCCGCACAGGAACGCCCCCTTCACACCCCGGCAGCCCGCTCCGTCGCGGGCTTTTCGATCAGTGCTGCCACAGTAGGGCCGACCACTGACAACGCAGCGTGACGGGGTGCCCGACCGGCCCCGGGCAGCGCCGCGGGGGTGCCGCGCCGGGGACCGCGTCAGGGTGCGGAGACCACGCTCGGGCGCCCGGTGGCGGCCCAGGACGGGGTCACCCCGGTCACCTGGCACACCATCAGGAAAAGCGGAATGGGCGGGGTGTACGGCGTGAGGCTGTCGGGGGCATGGATCAGCCGGGTCCGCGCCGCCGGTACATATGCCCCGGTCTCGTAGGAGATCTGTTCCGGCCAGTCCAGATCGAGGTCCGACCCTGCCGGAACGATCCACCACCATCGCTCGGCGTCCGCGAACACGCATCCCGTGCGCGGCAGGTGTGACATCAGCCGGAATCCGTACCGCGCGGGCACCCCCACGGCGTCGCAGCCGAGGCTGGCCGACAGCGAGGGCGGCAGCGGCAGCCGCACCCGGCCCCCGTGTGCCTCCCGCTGGTCGTGGGAGCGCTGCGCCGCGCGCAGACGGGACATGGCGTTTCTCAGCATGGCTGCTCCGTGCCGTGCGGCAGTTCGGCCCACACGATGCGCCCGGAGGCGTCCCCCGCGTCGTGGGACCCCCAGGCGCTGCTCATCGCGTCGACGAGCAGCAGGCCGCGTCCGTGCTCGTCGTCGGCCGCCCGGCGCAGTCGCGGGCCGCCCGGCTGGTGGCCCTGGTCCTGTACGGCTATGCGCAGGCGCCTGCCCAGGCATCTCAGTTCGCACACCACACGCGCGCTCGCGGTGTGCACGACCGCGTTGGTGACCAGCTCCGAGACGATGAGGATCGCGGCGTCGTAGGTGTCGCCGTCCAGCTTCCAGGCGTCGAGCCGGGCCCGGGTCAGCTTCCGCGCGCCGGCCACCGACTCCGGTTGCGCGGGCAGCGCGAAGCAGTAACGGAGCGCTTCCGTCCCGGGGCTGAGGTCCATGAGCCGGGGGATGAGCGCACTGCCAGGTGCCACGACCGATTCCTCACAGTGGGGGCTGCGTCACGCTTTGTTCCCTTGTGAAAAAGGGCGGGCGTGACTACGCGAACTGGTTCACTCGCCAACTCTCCCCCTGACATGAACACTTGGCAAGGGGCACTCTGAAAATTTCAGAGTGGCTGTGTCCTTGGTGGCGCGCACATGGCACACTGCTGCCAAACAGCGCATGGGGAGGTCTGAAGTGAGCGAACCGCGGTCCGCCCCGACCGTGGGACAGGTCGTTCTGGGCAAGCGCCTGCAGGATCTGCGGGAGCGTGTCGGCCTGAACCGTGACCAGGCCGCGAAGGTGCTCCGGGTCGCCCCCGCGACGATACGCAGGATGGAAACGGCCGAGGTCGGGCTGAAGATCCCTTATGTCCAGGTCCTGCTGAAGGCGTACGGGATCGCCGACGACGAGGCCGAGGCCTTCGTCGAGCTGGCCGAGGAGGCCAACAAGCCGGGCTGGTGGCAGCGCTTCCATGACGTGCTGCCCGACTGGTTCAGCATGTACGTCAGCCTGGAGGGCGCCGCGAGCCTGCTGCGCATGTACGAGCCGCACTTCGTCCCCGGGCTGCTCCAGACCGAGGACTACGCGCGCTCCGTGATGCGTACCGGCGCCGTCGGCCAGACCAGACCCGAGGACATCGAGCGCCATGTGGCGCTGCGGATGGAACGGCAGGCACTGCTGGCCAAGGGCGATGCGCCGAAGATCTGGGTGATCATGGACGAGACCGTCCTGCGCCGCCCGGTCGGCAGCGTCGACGCGATGCGCGGGCAGATCGACAAACTGCTCGAAGCGACCGAGATGCCCCATGTCACGCTTCAGATCGCGGAGTTCGCGACCGGTCACCACCCGGGCACGTACGGACCCTTCGTACTCTTCCGGTTCGCCGTTCCCGAACTGCCCGACATGGTCTACAGCGAGTACCTGACCGGCGCCGTTTATTTCGACGCGCGCCCCGAGGTGGCCTCCTACCTCGAAGTCATGGACCGCATGGCGGCTCAGGCCGCTACTGCACAACGCACGAAGGAAATCCTCCGGGACTTCCGCAAGGAGCTGTGATGAACCACATCTACAACGGCATGCCGGCCGCCGAACTCGGCTCCGAGGGCTGGTACAAGCCGTGGAGCGGAGGCAACGGAGGCAACTGCATCGAGGCCATGAAGCTGGCCGACGGCAGGGTCGCGGTACGCCAGTCCGCGGATCCCGACGGTCCGGCGCTGATCTACTCCAACGGTGAGATAGCCGCGTTCATCCAGGGGGCCAAGGCGGGGCAGGCGGACTTCCTTCTCACCTGACACGCCGGCGCATATCCTCGGCCCCAGACCGCTTTGCTCTCTGTGATCGTCGGCGTACGGACTACTACTTACGGAGCGTGCCATGACCGGGAAGGACCCCCAGTCCATCGAGATCGACACCAGCAAGCCGCATCCCGCGCGGATGTACGACTGGTTTCTCGGCGGCAAGGACAACTACCCGGTCGACGAACAGATGGCCCGGCAGCTGCTCGCCGTGGACGCCCGGGGCCGTGACATGGCCCGCGTCAACCGGGCGTTCATGCACCGGTCCACCCGCTGGCTCGCCGAGAACGGGGTGCGCCAGTTCCTGGACATCGGCACCGGCATACCGACCGAACCCAACCTCCACCAGATCGCCCAGCGGTCGGCCCCCGAAGCGCGCATCGTCTACTGCGACAACGACCCGATCGTGCTCGCCCACGCCGCGGCCCTGCTCCGCTCCACCCCCCAGGGCGCGACCGAGTACATCCAGGTCGACGCACGCGAGCCCGGGACGATCCTGGCCGAGGCGGGCAAGGTCCTCGACTTCGGTCGGCCGATCGCGCTGTCCATGCTCGCGCTGCTGCACTTCCTGGACGACGAGGACGGTGCGCGCGAACTCGTCGACCGCCTCGTGGAACAGCTTCCCTCCGGCAGCTACCTCGTCCTCTCGCACACCACCGGTGACTTCAACCCGGAGGGCGCGGCGCAGGCGCGTGCCATGTACAAGGCGCGCGGGATGACGCTGCGCCCGCGTACGCGCGCCGAACTCACCGCCTTCTTCGACGGGCTCGACCTCGTGGAGCCGGGCGTCTCGCTCTCCGCCGACTGGCACCCGGAGCTCGGCGAGGTCATCGACGTCCCGGGCGACGAGCCGATCCCCGGTTACGCGGGAGTCGCCCGCAAGCCCTGACCCCTCGCCCGCGAGCCCCGACCCCTCACCCACGACCGGCCGGCCGAGCCGCCCGGCCGCGGCCCGCCCGGCCCCGGCCCGCCCGTGGGTGCCGTCACCGGTCACAATGGACCCATGTCACGACGCACCTCCCGACCCCGGCGGCCCGCCGCCGAGGCGCGGACCCCACAGGTCACCGCCGATTCGCCGTGCCCCTGCGGTCTGCCCGCCACCTACGGGGACTGCTGCGGCCGTCTGCACAGCGGCAGCGCCGCCGCGCGGACCTGCGAGGCCCTGATGCGTTCCCGGTACACGGCCTTCGTCCTCCAGGACGCCGCGTATCTGCTGCGCACCTGGCACCCCGACACCCGCCCGCCCGCCGTCGAGTTCGACCCCGGGATGCGCTGGGTACGCCTGGAGATCCTGGACACCACCGAGGGCAGCACGTTCCACACCACCGGAACCGTCACCTTCCGGGCCCACTACATGGACCACGGGCGGGCCGACTCCCTCCACGAGCAGAGCCGGTTCGTGCGCCACCAGGGCGCCTGGGTCTACGCGACGGCCGTCTTCGTCGACTGAAAACCGGTACCGGGCGCGACCGGCCCGGCCGTACGATCCGCACATGAGCGAGGACGCCGCGCAGCCGGAGACCGTACGTACCCGCCCCTGGCGAGGGCGCACCGTCTCCCTCACCCCGATCGAGCCCGACGACGCCGAGCTGATCCAGCACTGGCGCGCCGACCCGGTCGCCGCCCATGAGATCGGCATCTGGCCCGGTTCGCTGCACGAGCTCCGCGAGCGCATCGAACGCTGGACCGACGACCGGAGCCGTGACGACTTCCTCGTTCTCCTCCCGGACGGCACCCCGGCGGGCCATATCGCGCTCTTCGACGAGGACATCGCGGACGGCACCGCGGCCGCGTACCTGCTGCTGGCCCCCGAGCACCGGGGCCGGGGGCACGCCGTCGACGCCCTGGCCGCCCTGACCGACCTGGCCTTCGGCGAACTGCCGATGCAGCGCGTCGAAGCGGTCACCCACACCGACAACAACGCCGCGCTCGCCGTCCTCGCCGCCGCGGGCTTCGTCCAGGAGGGCGTCCGGCGCTCGGCCTGCCTGCACCGGGGCCGGCGCTACGACTCCGCGCTCCTGTCGCTGCTCCGCGAGGAGTGGGAGACCCAGACCCGGCCGCGGTCCTGGGAGCACGTCTGACCTCAGGCCGGGGCGCCCACCCGCGTCGAGCCGCCCGGCCGGGCGGCCGGGGACAGCTCCTGTGCCAGGTCCTCCGCCAGCAGCCGCTTGGCGATCACATCGACGGCGGCCCGCAGCTGACGGTCGTCGGGCCGGGCACCGTCCTCGGCCAGCCTGGCGTTCAGCCACTGGGCCCAGGCGCCGGAGATCGTCGCGGCCTCGCGCCGGCCCGCCGCCGTGTGGGTGAACAGCCGGCCGTCCCCGGTCAGATAGCCCTCCTCGATCATCCGGTCGAAGACCGGCACCAGCACCTCGGGCGGAATCCGGTGCCGGGCCGCGATCAGGCCGAGGCCCGCATGGCCGACCATCCGGGTGAACAGGTCGACCTGCATCACCGCCCAGGCCCCCGCCATGTCGAGCCGGGTGTCGGACTCCGCGACGATCCGCCGTGCCGTGTCCGGGCCCGCGCCGTGCAGGATCCCGGCCACGGCGAATTCGAGCAGCCTCGCGGAGTCCCCGGCACTGGGCTGGGCGAACCCCTCACCCATGTCCGTCGAGCCGGCCCGTGCCGAGTCCCGCAGTTTCACCTGCTTCAGGAACAGGGCCACGACAAACCCGATCAGGGCCACCGGGACCGTCCACAGGAAGACCGTGTGCAGCGTGTCCGCGTAGGCCTGTGCCAGCGGCGCCGACTGCGCGCCGGGCAGGCCGTGCAGGGCCTGCGGGTTCTGCGAGGCCTCGACCAGCACCGCGGGATCGCCGCCCGCCCGCACCGCCCCGGCCACCCCGTCGGCCAGATTGGGCTTGAGCGCGTTGGCGTAGATCGTGCCGAACACCGCCGTGCCGAAGGAACTGCCGAGCGTCCGGAAGAAGGTCACGCCCGAGGTGGCCGTGCCCAGGTCGGAGTAGTCGACGGTGTTCTGCACGGCGATCGTCAGCACCTGCATCGACAGCCCGATGCCGAGCCCCAGCACCAGCATGTAGAGCGATTCCCGCCACACCCCGCTCTCCGGCCCCATCCGGGACAGAAGGTACAGCCCGACCGCCATGACCGCTGAGCCGATGATGGGGAACAGCCGGTACTGACCGGTCTTGCTCACCACATTGCCGCTGAAGATCGACGCGGCCAGCAGGCCGATGACCATCGGCAGTGTGCGCACCCCCGACACCGTGGCCGAGTCCCCGTCGACGTACTGGAGGTATGTCGGCAGGAAGATCATCGCGCCGAGCATCGCGAAACCCACGATGAAGCTGAGGATCGAGCAGACCGTGAAGACCGGATTGCGGAACAGCCGCATCGGCAGCATCGGCTCCTCGGCCCGGGTCTCCACCACGCAGAACAGTGCCAGGGCGACGAGCCCGCCGATGAACAGGGAGATGATGACCGGCGAGCCCCAGGCGTACTCGTTGCCGCCCCAGCTCGTCGCCAGGATCAGGGCGCTCGCCCCCAGCGCTACCAGCGCGATGCCCAGGTAGTCGATGACCGGCCGCCCGGCCGCCTTCACGGAGGGAATGTTGCGGGCGGCGGCGATGACCACCACGATCGCGATCGGCACATTGACGTAGAAGGCCCAGCGCCAGGTCAGATGGTCGGTGAACAGGCCGCCCAGCAGCGGCCCGATGACGGTGGAGATACCGAAGACCGCCCCGATCGCGCCCTGGTACTTGCCGCGGTCCCGCAGGGGGATCACATCGGCGATCAGCGCCATCGACGTGACCATGAGCCCGCCCGCGCCGATGCCCTGCATGCCCCGCCAGATGATCAACAGCAGCATGTTCGACGCGAGACCGCACAGGAACGAACCGGTGATGAAGATGACCGCCGAGACCTGGAAGATCAGCTTCCGCCCGAACTGGTCGCCGAACTTCCCGACCAGCACCGTCGCCACCGTCTCGGCGAGCAGATACGCCGTGACCACCCAGGACATATGGGCGGCGCCCCCGAGGTCCGAGACGATCGTGGGCAGCGCCGTTCCGACGATCGTCTGGTCCAGCGCCGCCAGCAGCATCCCGAGCACGATCGTCGCGAAGACGATGTTGCGGCGGCGCGGGTCGAGCACGGGCGGCGCGGCGGCACTCTGCGCGGCGGGGGCGGTCTCGCTGGCAGTGGTCACGCTTGCACCCTCACACCGGCCCGCACCGGCCGCATGCGGGCCGCCGCCGGACGGGTCAGGCTGGAAGCTCCCGCAGCGACCGCGTCAGCCGGGCCACGAACGCCTCGCGGACGGGCTCCGCCACCCGGTCGAGCGAGAGATAGGGATTGAGGTCCTCCAGCTCGACGAGCAGCAGTTCACCCTCCGCCGTACGGCAGGCGTCGACCCGCTGGATGCCGTACGCGAGGCTGTTCCACGTGATGAACCGCCGGGCGAACTCCAGATCCGCCGCGCTCGGCACATACGGCTCCAGCACCCACCGGCGCTCCGGGTCCGGGGCGTACAGCGCGTACTGGAAGTCGTGGTCGACGAAGTAGAAGGACACCTCGTGGGTGAAGCCGATCCGCGGCTGGACCAGCAGCGTCCCCTCGGCGTCCTCCGGCAGCTCCGGCTCCCGCACGAAGCGCAGCCCCACCGAGTCCGCCCCCAGCTTCGGCTTCACCACGTACTCGGCCGACTCCGGCAGCAGCCCCAGATCCACCGCCCGGTCCACCGTCGGGATCACCGGATATCCCGCGCGGCTCAGCTCGACGAGATACTGCTTGCCCGCCATGTCCCCACGCCCGCCGAGGGGGTTGTAGACCCGGCTCCCCAGCTCCCGCGCCCGCTCGCGGAACGCGTCGTACGCCTCCTGGTAGTGCAGCACCGGACCGCTGTTGCGTATGAGGACCGTGTCGAAACCCGTCAGCAGCGCCGCCGCGTCCAGCGGATGACACAGCGCGACGTCGAACTCCTCGCGCAGCCGGGCGGCCAGGAAGATGTCCTCGTCGCAGTATCGGCGCCCGCGCGCCTCGTAGGCGAGATCGGTGACAAGCAGGACGGAAGTCCGCGGAGGGGCGGGCATGGCGTTCCCCCAAGGGGCGTGGGCCGATGGATGACCAATGACCCCGGCGGCGCGGCCCGTTCATGACCCCGGAGCGTCCCGGCCTCCGCGCCGCGGGAGCCGACCGCATCGTATGCGCCGTTCCCGCCCGCCTTCACCGGTGGTCCCCGCCGTTACGCGAAGCCGGAACCGGGGCGCACCGCCAGGCGGGGGTGGTGGGCGGCGAGCACCTTGTTGGCACGGGCCAGTTCGGCGAGGGCCTGCTCGCGGTCGGCCTGGTCCTCGATGCCGAGGCGAGGACCGCGGAAGCGGCGGACCTCACGGGCCGCGCAGTCGGCGTCGAACTCCGCCTGGAGGATGTGCGGCGGGATGCAGGACCCGATCAGCGCGGCGACCCGGTCCGGGATCGGCACGGGGACGAGCAGATGCGAGGCGGTCATGGGGGTTCCCTCTCGGATGGTTGGCCAGGAGGCGGTACGTGGACGCGGCCGCCTGGTGGGCGGCCGGCTCCTCCATGTGTACGGGACGCGGTTCCGGGTTTCTCGTTGGGTACGTCTCCGTGTCGCAACCGTTTGGGACTGACCGTCTATTTCCCCTTACGCGTGGGTAAGTTGACTCGCCACCACCGCACGTGCATGGACTCAGGAGCGCTTGGTGTCGCTGCGGGCCCGCAGCGACAGGGCGCGCAGCACCGCCTCGGTGGAGAACCGGGCCTCCGGATCGACCAGTTGTTCGCCGAAGATGGTCTCCAGATTGCGCATGCGGTAGCGGACCGTCTGCGGATGCACATCGAGCAGCTCGCCCATCTGGGCCGCCGTGCCGCGGGTGTCGAGCCAGATCCTCAGGGTCTCGATCAGCCGCTCGCGGCGGTTGGCGCTGATCTTGGCGACCGGGGCCAGCTCCCGCTGGGCGAGCTGGTCCAGGAGGGACGGGTCGGACAGCAGCCACAGGGTGATCAGATGGTCCTCGCACCGGACGAACGGCGTGTCGTCGATCACGCCCGCGTCGACGAGTTCGAGCACCCTGCGGGCCCAGCGGATCGAGTCCGAGGCCAGGGCCGTGGGGACGGTCAGCCCGATCGCGGCGTGCGCGGTGGGCAGAGCCTGCGCCAGCATCGATCTTCGTGCCTCGTCCACCGGCCCCGGGATCAGTAAGTGCGGCTGCGGATCGCTGAGGTCGGCCAGGATGTCGCGGTCCGTGCAGAGCCGCTCCAGGGCCGCGGGGGCGCGCACGGCGATCAGGGTGACCTGCTCGGGCAGCACCCAGCCGGTCTGCTCGCACAGATCGGCGATGGCGCTGCGGGGTACGGGGCGTCCGGCGAGGATCAGATGGAGGAGACGGCGGCGCATGGCCTCGCCCTGTTCGCCGGACTGCGACTGCACCTCCAGGAACCCCTCGCGGGAAAGGGCTTCCAGTTCGTCGACATAGGTGAAGAGCGCATCGGCGAAACTCAGCATGAGGGTGGGGGAGAGGTGGTAACTCCGGCCGACCTTCTTCGCCCGTCGCAGCGCGACCCGGGCACCCAGGCGATAGGCCCCCTGCAAGGAGTCCATGCTCCTTCCCTCGTACGCCTCGAACCTTCCGAAACGACGGCACATGTCGTCGCGGAGCGTGGTGGAGGCGGAGGGCTCCGCCACCAGATCGACGAAGGACGAAAGGCTCTGTTCCACACCCACCCGGATGGCCAGCCCGTTCGGACCGTCGAGCAGGCGGGCGTATTCCGGATACGCCCGGGTGACTTCTATACCGATTTCCTTGATGAGGCTGGGCAGTTCGGGCCGCATCATGGCGGCGAATTCCTGGGGGAGGGGCCCCAGCGGGTCTTCGGTGTCCAACGGCTGTATGAGATGTGGCATGACGTATTCCCCTTGCTCTCGGCGCCCGGTGGTGGGGTGAGGCGGTGGGGGGAAGCGCTCCCACGAACCGACAGGTGCGTACCAAGTCCGCGATGAAGATAGACCAAGTCAGAGACCGTGCCCACCACTTGGACAAGATCGGAGTGCAGGGGGCACACATCGTCGGCGCGTTGTGGGTCTTCCGTGCAGGTGGGGAGGTAATACTCGCTTTCGGACAATGAATTTCGGCCGCGTGCTCGGATGGTGACAACAAACCCATCTCGCTCTGGGCGAAGGGCTGTCGGCGCGTACATGAGGGCGGCCGGCGGAGGGTGCGGGCGCCGTTCGGGGTGACCGGCGGGGAGGGGGCTCACCACGGGGTACGCGTGCGGGCCGGTTCTCGCCGGTGCCCCGCCCCGCTCCGCCGGGGGCGGCGGCCGGTGCGCAGGCCAGGCGGTACGCGTACGGACTCCCGGGCCCGGCCGCCCGGCTCCGTCCCGTGTGCGCGAGGAGCGGGTTCCGCCCGCCGGAGCGCCCTGTTCCGCCTCGGCGGGCGCACTCGGTTGCGCACCCCTTGATAAAAGGCGCACGCGGCGATACTCATTTCCGGATCAAAATCCGGGCGGCGAAAAAGATCTTAGGCGGACGGATTGTGTCGCCCTGTTTCCCGCGAGTAACATCACGCCTCGGTCAATTCGGACGTGAAATCTGCCCGAAATTTGACGCTCGGAGCTCCCGCCTTCGGTCAACCCGGGGCACCACTGACAGGTCACCGTCGGCGATCGCCGTCCTCGGCGCGGCAGACGTTGCCACCGAACAACTTCGTGCACGAGGCCGCTGATGTGGCGGCCGACAAGAGGGGACGACATGAGACCCGTTTCCACCAGAACCCGTGTGGGGATGCTTGCCGCATTCACGGCGTTCACCGCTCTGCTTTCCACCGGCTCGGCCACCGCCGCCACACAGCTCAACGGCGACTGGGCGCCTTTCGACCGCTGCCCGGTGGATGCGCCCGCCATGCTGGCCGCGGACGGCGTCACCGATGTCGCGACCTGCATCTCGTCGAGTTCCGCCACCGGATCGATCACGCTCGGCAAGTCCGTGGTGCCGACCGGCAAGAGCGATCTGCAGCTCGGCGTGATCCAGCACAATGACGGCACCACCTCGCTGGTCGCACCGCCCGAAGGGGCACTCATCGCCGATTCCGCCGAAATTCCGGGAGGCCTGCTCGGGCTGATGTGCCCGAACGGAATTCCCGTGATCTCGGGAATCTGCCGGCAGCTGACGGACAATGACCTCAACCGGGTGACGGCGACCATCGAACCGGCCGGTGCGCCCCGGGACTTCCAGATGACCGCGGCGTTCTCCACCGGTCAGCCCATTCTCACCATCCCGGTCCGCATTCACCTGAAGAACCCGTTCCTCGGTGACAAGTGCTACATCGGCACCACGGCCAACCCGGTGCTGCTCAAGCCGCAGAATCTGACCCAGCCCTCGCTCTCGCTCCAGCGGTTCGCGGCGAACGGGCCCCGCGACGAAGCCGGCGAGATGGGCCGGTACACCTTCGACGGCGCCGACCAGGGGGATTCCGCGTTCGCCGTTCCGGGTGCCAGCGGCTGCGGGGCCGGGCTGCTGGACTGGGCGGTGAACCTCAAGACCGGACTTCCTTCGGCGTCGGGGAAGAACAGCGTGACCCTCAACAGCACCTCGACGTACTTCGCCAGCCCCTACACCCCGGCGAGCCTCGCGCCGAACGAGGGCAAGGAGCTCTCGCGGTTCTGGCATTCGGCCCTGAAGTAAACGGTGTTCCGCCGAGGGCCGCGGGGCTGCGACCTCCTCGGCGGTGGGCGGCCGGTGAGGGCGCGCAGGTGATCGTCGGCGGTCGGGGACGGTCTCCCGCCGCCACCGCCGGGTGTCCGCGGCCGCGCCATCGGAAACGCGGTGGCCATCGAAAACGCGGTGGCCATCGGAAATACGGTGGCCTTCGGAAACGCGGTGGCGCCGGGAAACGCGATGGCGCGCCCGTAAATATGAGAAAGCGGAACAGGATTTCTGTTCCACCTCTTCTCAACTCCGAATTGGCGCAGTAAAGTACCGGTCAGTAGTCATTGAGTCGCCACATGGACCGGCTTCATTGCGGGAACTGCATCGGACCGCCTGGCACGAAAACTGCCCGGGAGAGCCGCCCCAAAAGGCAATCGACTGGTTCACGCTCAGCTGCGGCCCGTTCGTCCGTGAACGGGAGTACTTCCCCCAGATAACCGTGCCGGACAGGACTGTGTCATTTCGGCGCAACCCTGACGGACCAATTCCCCAACGGGACAGGAGAAGTTCCATGCTCAAGAAGACGCGAATCATCACCGCCGCCGCTGCCGCCGCTGCCGCGGTCGCCCTGGCCACCCCGTCCGCGATCGCCGGCCCCAGCGCCGCCTGGAACATCACGCCGACCGGGAACTTCACCGGCACGGCCGGTGTGACGACCCTGACGGACAATGTCGGCAACGTGATCCAGTGCGCGACCGCCTCCGCCAACGGCAACGTGCCCGCCTCGCCCGTCGCCGGGCCGGTCCTGGCCAACATCACCTCCGCCTCGTTCAACGCGCCGTGCACCGGCCCGTTCGGCAGCACGTGGACCGTCACGGCCGCCACGCCGTGGACCATCAACGGCAACACCCCGGGCGGGTACACCGCGGGCTCCGGCACCAACGGCACCGGAAAGACCACGGGCTGGGTCGGCGGCATCACCGCCACGGTCACCGGCTCCAGCGTCCTCGGCCCGTGCACCTTCAAGGTGACCGGCACGGTGGACAGCGTCTACAACAACCCGAGCGCCGGCGGCTCCAACGGCACGCTGGCCGTGGCTCCGGCGGCCACCAGCCCCCGTCTGCTGACCATCGGCAGCAAGGTCGGAGGCGGCTGCGGCATCGTGGGCGCGACGGCGACCTTCAAGGGCACCTACAACGTGGTGTCCGCCGCCGGCGGCTCGCCCGTCATCACCTACAGCTGATCCGCGCACGGTGACCGCTCGGGTCCTGTCGCATCACCCGAGTGCTCCGGCCCGGCCGCAGTTCCTGCGGCCGGGCCGGCCCCGTCGGCGAGGACACCGGAAATACTCACGAACTGACAAGGTGCTCGGCGATTCTTGTCACTCGCTTCCTGTTCCCGCCCCGCCCGGGAAGTGCGGCGCGTGAAGCGCTTCCCAAGCATCTCGGGCGCCGCGTACGGTACCCACCGGTAAGCAGCTGTGGGCGCCTGGTCAATTCCCTTACGGCGCGGTGGATTTCCTTGCTCCGGACGGCCGCGCACGTCCGGGCGTTCCCGGTGCGGCGCGTACGGACGCCTGCTCCCGGGACAGTCGCACAATCGAGTCCGGAAGGCAGAGTCGTATGGCAGCCAATGCACGCTGGGCCCCCCGCCGCACGGCGCGGATGACCGCGGGCGGTCTCCTCGTCGTCGCCGCCACCTTTCTGCCCGGTGCCCAGTCGGCGGCCGACGGGCAGCGGTCCGAGACCGCCGTCGACTACGACTGCCAGTTCCCCTCCGGCAGCCGCACGGTCACCGCGGTCGTCGCGGCCGGCTACCCGGCGAGCGGCAAGGTGGGCGACCCCGTGGCCGCCCGTGAGGTGACGGTCGGTCTCGACCTGCCGAGGGGAGTGCTCGGCGACCTGGAGCAGCTGGAGGCGACCGCGGTCTCCGCCCTCGCCCAGCTCGCGGTCCAGTACACCGCGGGGACGGACTCGGCCAGGGCCGACTGGTCCGGCCTGGCGGCTCCCGCGCAGGAGATCGCCGGGCGCGAGAGCGTCAGGCTGGAGGCGGCCGGGCCGGTCCCGACGGCCACGTTCGGCTCCCCGGGAAGGGCCACGCTGACGGCCTCGGACCTGACGTTCACGCTGAGCCCGCTCAAGGCGGACGGCTCACCCGCCGCGCCGAGCGGCATCGACGTGACCTGCCGCCCGGCGGCGGGAGCGGACACCGTCCTCGCCACGCTGCCCATCAGCGGCACGCCGGCGGAGGAACCCGTCGGGCAGCCGCCGGCGGACCCCGACCGCGACGACGCGCTCCCGCCCGGCCAGCGCGAGAAGCTGGACGACGCGCGGCGGGAGGCCGACAGGAAACAGGAGGAGGGCGAGGGCGAGGTCGAGCCGTGCCCCTTCTCGATGGAACTCCCCACCCCTTCCGAAGCGTTCGTGACGGGGTTCACCAACGTCAAGAAGCTGAACGGCGCGGCGCTGCTGGGTCCCGCCCGCACGAACGTGACCATGATGATGAAGTACACCAACGACCCGTGCATGAAGACCGTACGGGTGCTGAGCGGCGCGGAGTTCGAGCACGAGGGCAAGCGGCAGCTGCCGCCTTCGCGGGGCACGTTCCTCTCGTTCGGCTTCATGCCGACCACGGCGACGATGATCCTGAGTCAGGTCGGCCCGACGGCCAGCATCGACTCCCTCACCATCAACGACCTCATCGTCGATCCGCGATACCCCGAATACACCACCATCACCGCCAAGTTCGAGCTGCGCGTCAAGGACGTCAAGGTCAACGGTGTGTCCCTCGACGTGGGGCCGAACTGCCGGGCCTCCAAGCCGATCGAGCAGACACTCAGGGCATTCGGGACGACCTATCCGCGCGCCGGGTACACCGTTCAGTACGGCGGCACCATGGACGGAAACACGTATATTCCGTCCTTCGAGGGATGCGGTGTCGGGGAAGACCTGGATCCGCTGCTCACGGCCTCCATTTCGGGGGGCGGGAACTACATCAAGATGACTCAGGCACCCCTGTGCGTCTCCACGAACCCGGATGGTCCCGACTGCCCCCCGAAGGTGCCGAAGCCGGAGCGCTGACCTTCGCCGAGCCCCTTGCGCGACCCATGTGATGAGCCCTTCCGGTGAAGCCTCACCGGAAGGGCTCATCGGCGTGGAGGGGGCTGTGCGGAAACACCGTGACGGCGCGGGAAGGCGCCCTGCCCGGCATTCTTTCGGTCTCCGCGATGATTCCTCACTTTCTTACAGGTTTCACGCGCCGATTAATCATCTGCCGACAAGTAATCGTGGCCGCCTGATCGCCTCGCAGAAATTTTCGTATCCGGTATTGCGTAGCCAGGTTACTCGGCCGTAGCGTCCCCGATGAGTGACCCGGACCCCTCGGCACCTGCTCGTTCGGTGTACGCGGGGGGCCGGTTCGGGCGCCCCGCGCGCCGGCTGTGCAGGCCAGGGCCCGGCTCGGCCGCCGGAGCACTTGCGCACATCGCGACAAAAGCAGGGGGCGGATTTGTCATCGAATGACAAGTGATCCACTTCCGGCACCTCGTTCGTCGATTTCCGCTGTTCAACGGCTTGTCCTGGCGGTTTCGACGGACATAGCGTGCGCCTCCTGGTGCACGAGTGACGATCCGCCATTGGGTTTCTCAGAGCCGGAGCGCAGAGAAGATGACTACGTTCACGACCACTTCGAAGGAGGTCCGATGGGAATCGAAGTAGTCGTCGAGGGCCTGACGAAGTCCTTCGGCAGACAGAACATCTGGCAGGACGTCAGTCTCACACTGCCGGCCGGTGAGGTGAGCGTGATGCTCGGCCCCTCCGGCACCGGAAAGACCGTCTTCCTGAAATCCATCATCGGACTGCTCAAGCCCGAGCAGGGAAGCGTCCTCATCAACGGCGTCGACATGGTGAACAGCCCCGAGCGCGAAATCATGGAGACCCGGAAGCTGTTCGGGCTCATGTTCCAGGACGGCGCCCTCTTCGGCTCGATGTCGCTCTTCGACAACATCGCCTTCCCGCTGCGTGAACACACCCGCAAGAAGGAATCCGAGATCCGCCGCATCGTCATGGAGCGGATCGACATCGTCGGACTTCTCGGCGCCGAGGGGAAGCTCCCGGGCGAGATATCCGGCGGCATGCGCAAGCGCGCCGGTCTCGCGCGTGCCCTCGTACTGGACCCGCAGATCATCCTCTGCGACGAGCCGGACTCCGGACTCGACCCGGTCCGTACCGCGTTCCTCTCCCAGCTCCTCATCGATCTCAACGCGCAGATCGACGCGACGATGCTCATCGTCACCCACAACCTCGACATCGCGGCGACCGTCCCCGACAACATGGGCATGCTGTTCTGTCGCAATCTCGTCACCTTCGGACCGCGCGAGGTGCTGCTCACCAGCGACACCCCCGTCGTCTCCCAGTTCCTCGCCGGACGCCGGGAAGGCCCCATCGGGATGTCCGAGGAGAAGGACGCCGCCACCCTCGCGGCCGAGCAGCGGGACGGCGGCGCCGGCTACGACACCGGGCCACGCACCGTCGTACCGCAGCTGGAGCCGTCTCCCGGCATGCCCGTGCGCCAGGGTGCGCTGCGCCGCCGCGAGCGCGTCATGTCGATGATGGGTCAGCTGCCGGAGGCCGCCCGTACGGCCATCATGCAGAGCTACACGCCTGCCGCGGGGGGTGCGCGCCCGTGACGGCCCCCATGCCGGTGCGGCCTCCCGAGCCGCCCACGACCGGGGCTTCCGCGCCCCCGGCGCCCCGGACGGAGACGCCCGGGAACAAGGCCCCGGCCCGGCTGCTCGCCCCGCTGCGGGAGACCGGGAAGCTGTTCGCGCTCGGCCTCGCGGTGGGCCGGGCCATCTTCCGCAGGCCTTTCCAACTGCGGGAGTTCATCGAGCAGTTCTGGTTCGTCGCCAGCGTCACGATCCTGCCCGCCGCACTCGTCTCCATCCCGTTCGGCGCGGTCATCGCCCTCCAGGTCGGCTCGCTCACCCAGCAGTTGGGGGCGCAGTCGTTCACCGGCGGCGCCAGTGTGCTGGCCGTCATCCAGCAGGCCAGCCCGATCATCGTGGCGCTGCTGATCTCCGGGGCGGCCGGATCGGCCATCTGTGCGGACCTGGGCTCCCGGAAGATCCGCGAGGAGCTCGACGCGATGGAGGTCATGGGCGTCTCGCCCATCCAGCGCCTGGTCGTCCCGCGGGTCCTGGCGACCATGCTCGTCGCCGTCCTGCTCAACGGGCTGATCTCCGTCGTCGGCACCCTCGGCGGCTACTTCTTCAACGTGATCATGCAGGGCGGCACCCCCGGCGCCTACCTGGCCAGCTTCTCCGCCCTGGCCCAGCTGCCCGACCTGTACATCAGCGAGTTCAAGGCGCTGATCTTCGGCTTCATCGCGGGGATCGTGGCCGCCTACCGGGGACTGAACCCCCGGGGCGGCCCCAAGGGGGTCGGTGACGCGGTCAACCAGTCCGTCGTCATCACCTTCATGCTCCTGTTCTTCGTGAACATGGTCCTCACGGCGATCTACCTCCAGATCGTCCCCGCGAAGGGGAGCTGACCGATGCCGATGCTCAGCTGGCTCGACAGATCGGGCGACCAGCTCACCTTCTACGTACGGGCGCTGGTCTGGATTCCGCGTACCCTGCGCCGCTACCTCAGAGAGGTGCAGCGCCTCCTCGCCGAAGTGGCCTTCGGCAGCGGCGGACTCGGGGTCATCGGCGGCACCATCGGCGTGATGATCGCGATGACCCTCTTCACGGGGACGGTCGTCGGCCTCCAGGGGTACGCGGCACTCAACCAGATCGGCACCTCCGCCTTCACCGGCTTCATCTCCGCCTACTTCAACACCCGTGAGATCGCCCCGCTCGTCGCCGGTCTCGCCCTCTCCGCCACCGTCGGCGCGGGCTTCACCGCCCAGCTCGGGGCGATGCGGATCAACGAAGAGGTCGACGCGCTGGAAGCGATGGGCGTCCGGTCGATGCCGTATCTCGTCACGACGCGGATCATCGCCGGAGTCGTCGCGATCATTCCGCTGTACGCGATCGGGCTGCTCTCCTCCTACGTCGCCTCCCGCTACATCACGATCCTCTTCAACGGCCAGTCCGCGGGAACGTACGACCACTACTTCGATCTCTTCCTCTCCCCGGACGACGTGCTCCTGTCGGTGCTCAAGGTGCTGATCTTCAGCGTGCTGGTGATCCTCGCCCACTGCTACTACGGCTTCCACGCCACCGGCGGCCCCGCCGGGGTGGGGGTGGCCGTCGGGCGGTCGGTGCGGAACGCGATCGTGCTGATCAGCGTCACCGACTTCTTCCTCTCGCTCGCCATCTGGGGCGCCACGACGACCGTGAAGGTGGCCGGCTGATGATTCCCCGGAGCACACGGACGGTCCGCCGCAGACTCGCCGGAGTCGCGTTCCTGCTC
Organism: Streptomyces sp. NPDC079020; assembly: GCF_044542225.1. Classification (NCBI taxonomy): domain Bacteria; kingdom Bacillati; phylum Actinomycetota; class Actinomycetes; order Kitasatosporales; family Streptomycetaceae; genus Streptomyces; species Streptomyces sp. NPDC079020. The sequence continues at coordinate 211,856 of NZ_JBITUB010000007.1, read as the reverse complement.
ACGCCCGTCGTCCTGGTGTGGGTGTCGGTCTCGGTGTACGAGAAGGACTTCACCGACAACGCCACCGTGACCGTACGCACCGGATCCGTCGGCAACGAGATGCACGACAACGCCGACGTGAAACTGCGCGGAGTCGTCATCGGCCAGGTGCGCGACATCGCCGCCGAGGACGACGGAGCCCGTCTCACGCTGGACATCGACCCCGGCAAACTCGGACAGATCCCCGCCGACGTCACGGCCCAGATGCTGCCCACCACCCTCTTCGGGGAACGGTTCGTGGCACTCGTCCCCCCGCCGGTCCCCTCCACCAGGACGCTGCGCGCCGGAGCGGTGATCCCGCAGGACCGCTCCAGCAACGCCATCGAGCTGGAACAGGTCCTCGACAACGTGCTGCCGCTGCTGACCGCGGTGAAGCCGGAGAAGCTCTCCGCCACTCTCAACGCCGTCTCCCAGGCGCTGGAGGGACGCGGCGACAAGCTCGGCGACACCCTGGTCACGCTCGACGCCCACCTGAAGAAGTTCAACCCCCAACTCCCCACGCTCAACGCCGACATCAAGGAACTGGTCAAGGTGAGCACGGTGTACGGCGACGCCGCGCCCGATGTCCTGGACGCGCTGACCGACTTCACCACCACCAGCGGCACCATCGCCGAGCAGCAGGCCGAGCTCGCCGACCTGTACGGGGCCACCACCGCCTCCGCGCAGGACATCACCACCTTCCTCCGGGCGAACAAGGACAACCTCATCAGGCTCTCCGCCTCCAGCAGGCCGACGCTCGAGGTCCTCGCCGAGTACGCGGACTCCTTCCCCTGCACCCTGCGCACCGTGGCCGGATTCGTGCCCGCCATGGACAAGGCCCTGGGCAAGGGGACCAACCAGCCGGGACTGCATGTGACCGTCAAATCGGTCCCCTCCAAGGGGAAGTACGTGGCGGGCCGGGACACTCCCGTCTACAAGGCCACCGGCGGCCCGCACTGCTACTCGGTGCCGTACGTCGGCCGGCACGTGCCCACCGCCGATGCCCGGACGGCGCGGGCGGACCGCCCCGCCGCAGCCGGGCCGGGCACCTCGGCCGGCGTCACCGCGGGCGGGTCCCCGGACACCGCTCTCGGCCTGCCCAACTCACCGCAGGAGTCCCGGCTCGTCAACGAACTGGTGGCTCCCTCACTGAAAGTCCAGCCGCAGACCCTGCCCGACTGGAGCAGCGTGCTCATCGGTCCGGCCTTCCGCGGCGCGGAGGTGAAGCTCAAGTGAATCGCCGCTCCCTCGCGGGACCGCTCACGAAATCGATCGTCTTCGTCCTGGTGACGGTCCTGGCCACCACCGTGCTGGCGCTCTCCATCGCCAACACCGGGGTCGGGGACACCACCTCGTACAAGGCGAGGTTCACCGACGCCACCGGGCTCATCGAAGGGGACAGCGTCCGGATCGCCGGGGTCAAGGTCGGCCAGGTGGAGTCCATCGAGGTCGCCGACAAACGGCTCGCCGAGGTCACCTTCGCCGTGCGCAAGGGCCGCAAGCTGCCCGCGTCGGTGACCGCCTCCATCAAGTACCTCAACATGGTCGGCCAGCGCTATGTCGACCTCGACCAGGGCGCCGGCCCGGTCGGGGCCAGCTTCGCCGCCGGGGACACGATCCCGCTCGCCCGCACCACCCCGGCCCTCGACCTGACCCAGCTGTTCAACGGCTTCCAGCCGCTGTTCGAGGGACTGTCCCCGCCGGACGTCAACCAGCTCGCCGGGTCCATCGTCCAGGTGCTCCAGGGCGAGGGCGGAACCGTCGACAGCATCCTCCAGCACGTCGGATCACTGACGAGCACCGTTGCCGCGAAGGACAAGGTGATCGGTGAGGTGATCGAGAACCTCAACACCGTGCTGAAGACGGTCAACGACCGGGAGGCGGGCTTCAACGACCTCGTCGTCACCCTCCAGAAGCTCGTCACGGGCTTCTCCGGCGACCGCAAGCCGCTCGGTGAAGCGGTGACGGCGATGGGCGCGCTCACCACGGTCACCGCCGGACTCTTCGAGGACGGCCGCAAGCCGCTCAAGGAAGACATCAAGCAACTGGGGCGGCTCACCGACCAGTTGGGCAAGAACACGCCGAAGATCGAGAACTTCCTGGAGAAGACACCGGCCAAGATGGCGGCGATCAGCCGCCTCACCTCCTACGGCTCCTGGCTCAACCTCTATCTCTGCGAGGCCAAGGTCAGCGCGGTCACGACCGACGACGGCAGCGCACCGCCCACCGGCATCGCGATCACCCAACCGAGGTGCCTGGCATGAGAATCACACCCATCCGGGAACGCAACCCGGTCGCCGTCAGCATCGTCGGGCTCCTCGTCCTGGCCCTCGTCGGCCTCGCCGCCTACCGCGCGGACTCGCTGCCCTTCATCGGCGGCGGCACCACCTACAGCGCCGACTTCACCGAGTCGGCCGGACTCGCCGACGGCGACGAGGTGCGGATCGCCGGAGTGAAGGTCGGCGAGGTCACCGGGGTCTCCCTCGACGGAGCCCGGGTGAGGGTCGATTTCAGGGTGAAGGACGCCTGGATCGGCAACTCCTCCACCGTGGGCATCGCCATCAAGACGCTCCTCGGCGACAAGTACCTCGCCGTCGACCCGCTGGGCAACGCCCCGCAGGACCCGGACTCCCGCATCAGGGCGAGCCGCACCACCTCACCGTACGACGTCACCCAGGCGTTCAACGGACTCGGCGAGACCATCGGGGAGATCGACACCGTCCAGCTCGCCAAGAGCTTCGAGGCGATCTCCGCCACGTTCAAGGACTCCCCGCCCGATGTGCGCAGCGCGGCGAACGGTCTCTCCGCACTGTCGAGGACGGTCTCCGAACGGGACGCCCAGCTGGCCACCCTCCTCAAGGGCAGCAAGCAGCTCACCAAGACCCTCGCCAACAAGAAGAGCAGCTTCGAGACCCTCCTGGAGGACGGCAACCTGCTGCTCGGCGAGATCCAGGCGCGCCGCGACTCCATCCATCTGCTGCTCACCGGCACCAGGAATCTCGGCACCCAGCTCACCGGGCTCGTCGCGGACAACGACAAGCAGCTCAAGCCGACCCTGGACTCGCTCGGCCGGGTCACCGCCGTACTGATCAAGAACCGCAAGAGTCTCGACAAGGTGCTGGCCATGACCGGTTCGTACAGCCGCCTCGTCGGCAACACCCTCGGCAGCGGGCGCTGGTTCGACAACTACGTCTGCGGGGTCGTCCCGAAGAACTACCTGCCCGCCGGCACACCCCCGGCGACCGGATGCATGCCTCCCAAGCAGCAAGGCGGCCGCTGACATGAGACTCACGCGCATCGTCGGCATCGGCGCCGGACTCGCGGTCGTCGCGGTCGCGGCCACCACCGGGGTGATGGCCCTGGACGAAGAGGGAAAGACCACCATCACCGCCTACTTCGACCAGGCCACCGGCGTGTACGCCGGATCGGACCTGCGGATTCTCGGCGTACGGGTCGGCACGGTCGAATCCGTCAAGCCCCGGGGCGAGGAGGTCAAGGTCGTCCTGCGGCTCGACCGGGGCATCGCGGTCCCCAAAGGCGCCCACGCGGTCGTCGTCGCCCCCAGTCTCGTCGCCGACCGCTACATCCAGCTCGCCCCCGCCTACGACGGAGGGCCCCGGCTCGCCGACAACGCCGTACTGCCCGCCGCGGGCAACGCCACGCCCGTCGAGGTCGACCAGCTCTACGAGTCGATCACCGAGCTCTCCACGGCGCTGGGCCCCGGCGGGGCGAACGCCGACGGAGCACTGGCCGGTCTCCTGGACACCGGAGCCAAGAACCTCGACGGCAACGGCAAGGCCATCGGCGACTCCATCGAACAGTTCGGCAAGGCCACCAAGACCCTGGACAGGAGCAGCGGCGACCTCTTCGACACGCTGTCCTACCTCCAGACCTTCACCACCATGCTCAAGGACAACGACAGCAACGTCCGCACCGCCGAACAACAGCTCAACTCGGTCACCGGCTTCCTCGCCGACGACAAGAAGAACCTCAGCGCGGCACTGAAGGAACTCGGCACCGCGCTCGGCCAGGTCAAGAGCTTCATCGAGAAGCACCGCGGCTCCCTCAAGGAGAACGTGGACGCCCTGGTGCCGCTCACCCAGACCCTGGTCGACCAGCGTGCCTCGCTCGCCGAGGCCATGGACACCCTGCCCCTCGCGGCGGGCAACGTCCTGAACGCCTACGACCCGGCGAACCGGACGCTAAACGGGCGCACGAACCTCAACGAACTGTCCATGGGAGGGCCGCTCGTCGAACCCGAGAACCGCCCGGGGACACCCTCCCTGACCGGGCTCGCCCCGGTGGACGCCACGCGCAGAAAGGCCCTCCCCGTCCTGCCGCTGCCGGAGATCGGCACCGTCTACGGCACGCCGGGGAAGAAACCCGCCAGGAACGAGGAACCGGACACCGGGCCGGACAGCAAGGGGGCGAACCGATGAGCCGTGCCCTGCGCGGACCCGGACCCCGGACGGTCGGTGCGCTCGCCGCAGTGGTCGCCGCGGGAGTCGGTGTCGCCCTCGTGGTGACCAGCGTCGACGCGCCGGTGTTCACCGGTATCGAACAGGTGCCGCTGCCCGGCGGCGCCGACCTCGGCGACCACCCGTACGAGATCACCGCGGAATTCGGGGACGTGCTCAGCCTGGCCCCGCAGTCCTCGGTCAAGGTCAACGACGTCTCGGTCGGCCGCGTCACCAAGATCTCCCTCAGCCCCGACGGCTGGACCGCGAAGGTCACGATGCGCGTCAACGGGAGGATCGAACTCCCCGGCAACGCCTTCGCGCACCTGGAACAGTCCAGCCTCCTCGGCGAGAAGTTCATCCAGCTCTCACCGCCGCCGGGCGGAAAGGCCCGCGGCTCCCTCGCCGACGGCGACCGCATCCCGCTCGTCCGCACCAACCGCAACCCGGAGGTCGAGGAGGTGTTCGGCGCCCTGTCCATGCTTCTCAACGGCGGTGGCGTCAACCAGCTGAAGACCATCACGACCGAGCTGAACAAGGCACTCGCCGGACAGGAACCCCAGGTCCGCTCGATGCTGAACCGGGTCGACACCCTCGTCACCAACCTGGACGGCCACAAGGAGGACATCACCCAGGCCCTCGACGGCGTCAACCGGCTGGCCACCACCCTCGCCACCCGCAAACAGGACATCGGCACCGTCCTCACCGACCTCAGCCCCGGCATGAAGGTCCTGGAGAAACAGCGCGGCTCGCTCCTGACGATGCTGCGCTCGCTCGACACGCTCTCCACGGTGGCCGTCGACACGATCAACAAGAGCAAGGCCGACATGATCGCCGACCTCAAGGCCCTCGCCCCGACACTGAAGGCCCTCGCCGACTCAGGCAACGATCTGCCCGACTCCCTCCAGGTGCTGCTCACCTACCCGTTCACCGACGAGGTGCTACGCGGCGTGAAGGGCGACTATCTCAACGTCTATCTCGATGTGACGGCGCTGCCCGGCACCCAGATCATCCCGGCACTCACTCCCGGCGACCCCGTGCCCCCGCAGCCCACCGCCGGCGGGGGCGGGAAGCCGGTCCCGGACACCCTCCCGCTCCCGCTGCCGTCAGTCCCCGGGACCACGCAGGGGAGCACCCGATGATCACTCTCGCCATCCGGCTCAAGAACATCGCCTTCCTCGTCATCGCGGTCCTCGTGCTCGGCTATCTGGGAGTGCGCTACGCCGACCTCGGCCACTACGTCGGACTGCGCAGCTACTACACCGTCACGGTGCAACTCCCGCAGACAGGCGGCCTGTACACCCACTCCAACGTCACCTACCGGGGTGTCTCCGTCGGCCGGGTCGGACCCATCGAGCTGACCGACGACGGCGTCGAGGCCGAACTGCGCATCGAGAACGACTCACCGCCCATTCCCGACAGCCTCAAGGCCGTCGTGGCGAACCTCTCCGCGGTCGGCGAGCAGTACGTCGACCTGCGCCCCACCCGCGGGGATGGCCCCTTCCTGGGCAACGGTTCGGTGATCGACCAGGCCGACACCACCATCCCCGCACCGCCCACCGACGTCCTCACCGGCGTCAACGACCTGGCGGCCTCCGTCGACCTGGAGAACCTGCGTACGGTCGTCGACGAGTTCGGCACCGCGTTCAGCGGCCGCGGCGACGACCTCCAGGTGCTCCTGGACACCAGCGGCGAGTTCATCGAGGCGGCGGACAGGTCGCTGCCCGTCACCACCAGGCTGATGGCCGACGGCGAGACGGTGCTGCGCACGCAGGCGGAACAGGGCGAGGCCCTGAAGGGCTTCGCCTCCGGCGCCGAGGAACTGGCGGCCGAGCTCAAGGGGTCCGACACCGACCTGCGCCGGCTCATCGCGGCCGCGCCGGACGCGGCGGGGCAGATCAGCGGGCTGCTGCGCGACCTCGACCCGGGCTTCGGCATCGTCGTCGCCAACCTCCTGACCACCTCCGAGGTCGCCGTCACACGCCAGCGCGGCCTGGAGGAGCTCCTGGTGAAGCTGCCCGCCGTCGCCGCGGCGGGTGCGACAGCGGTGGACAAGGACGGCGCCCGGTTCGGGATGTCGGTCACCTTCTTCGAACCACTGCCCTGCACCGCCGGATACGGCGCGACGGTCTACCGCAACGGACTCGACACCTCGGCCGCGCCCGCCCTCAACACCAGGGCCCGCTGCACCTCGTCGCCCGGCACGGGCATCAACGTACGGGGCAGCGCGAACGCCCCCAAGGGCGGCCCCCTGCCGGCGCCGGCCACCGCGGGCCAGGTGTTCCGGGGCACGGACACGGCCCAGCGGCTGCCCGGAGCGCCGGGCGTCACGGCACGGAGCACGCCCCAGGCCGACGGCATGGCCGGACTGCTGGGACTGGGAGGAGACGAATGAAGCGCGGCGTGACCGGCTGGGCCGTCCTGCTCGTCGCCGCACTCGTCTGCGGACTCGGCGGCTGGTCGTACGCGCGGGCGCGCGGCGACGACACCCTCGCGTACGCCAAGAGCCGCGACACCGCGCTCTCCGAGGGGCGCCGGCACCTCGCCGCGCTGAACAGCCTGGACGGCGCGAGCGCCGGGAGCGTGAACGCCGGGCTGCGCTCCTGGCTGGACTCCTCGGCCGGTCCGCTGCACGAGGAGCTGAAGCGGACCCGGAAGACGGATGCGAGCGAACTGACCGCGTCCGGGACCACGGCACGCGCCGAGGTCACCGACGCCGCGCTCACCGCGCTCGACGACCGGACCGGGACGGCGCGGCTGATCGCGACCGTCGACATCGAGGTCACCCCGCGCACCGGAAAGGCGGGCACCCAGCGCAAACGCTTCGAGGCCACGCTCGACAGGACGGCGGACGGCTGGAAGGTCGGGGCGCTCACGGCGATCGGGGTCGGGGGCGCCGGATGAGGCAGCGGGGAGGAACAGCGACGGTGAACAGCACGGGCACCAGGGACGGGCAGCGCGACGGCGTCGAGGACAGCGCCGGGAAGGACGCCGAGGACGGCGGCACGGAGCGGGACGGGGCGGCGCAGGAGACGAAGGAGCGGGAGCGGGCCGGGGACCCCGCGCCCCGCGGCGTCCGCGGATGGCCCCGGATCCTCGGCGCGGTCCTGGTGTGCGCGCTGCTCGCGGCGGGCGGCCTGCTCTTCGCCGAGGGACAGCGGCTGCGGGACACCCCCGCCACCTCCAACCGCGCGCTGAGCGACTCCGCCGCCACCGGCAGGGTGGTGGGCGATGTCAGCAACGCGCTCGGCAAGGTCTTCTCGTACAGCCCGCAGGCCACCGCCGTCACCAAGGAGTCGGCGAAGGAGGTCCTGGCGGGAAAGGCGCTCCAGCAGTACGCGGCGCTGTTCGGCCAGGTCGAGAAGCAGGCCGCCGACCAGAAACTGACGCTCACCACACATGTCGTACGCGCCGGAGTGACCCGGCTGACCGACAGCAGCGCCCATCTGCTCGTCCTCCTGGACCAGGTCTACGAGCGTGAGGGAAAGGCCGCCACCACGGCGGCCGCGCAGCTCTCGGTGACCGCCGAACTCCGGGACGGACGCTGGCGAATCGTCGCGATCACCTCCAGATAGCGCACGCAGGCAACGCACACAGCTCAGATCGGCTCAGCCGGCAGGGGAGAGGCACGCAATGGCACGGGTACGGACGACGGGGAATGTGCTGGTGACGGTGGCGATCGCGCTCACGGCCGTGGCGGCCGTCGCGGCGGGCTGGGGCGGCTGGTCCCGGTACGACGCCTCCCACGACGACTCGGCGGCGTACGCGCAGGCCCGCGACGACGCCCTGGCCGCGGGCGAACAGGCCGTGCAGAACATGAACACCCTCGACCACCGGAAGCTGGAACAGGGGCTGGACAGCTGGGAGAGCTCCACCACCGGCGATCTGCACAAGCAACTCATCGACGGAAGGGACGAGTTCGTCAAGCAGATCGAGGCGGCGAAGACGGTCAGCACCGCCAAGGTCCTCTCCGGCGCGGTCACCGAGCTCGACGACCGGGCCGGCCGGGCCGGAGTCATGGTGGCGGTCCGGGTCACCGTGACCGCGCCGAAGGGCGAGCCCGCGGTGAAGGAGAGCCGGATGCTCGGACAGCTCACCCGGACCTCGCAGGGATGGAAGCTCAGCGCCCTCGGCCAGGCGCCCGTCGGCAACACCGCCGGCTGACCACCCACCCCCGACCGCCCCCGAGAGGATCCCGGACATGTCGACGACCCGTCACCTCGTCAACCGTCAGCGCCGGCTGGCCACCGCCGCCGCGGAACGCACCACCACCACCGAATCCGCCACCCCCACCGCGCCGGAACCGGAGCAGGCGGCCGGACAGCCGCAGGCGGAGGCCGCGGAGGAGCATGTGGCCGAGCCGGAGAGCCGGCCGAAGCGCCGGCCGCCGCGCCTGCGGATCCGGCTGCCCGCCATCCTGTGCGCGGCGACGGTGCTCCTGGGGGCCTTCGCCGCCTGGGCGTTCACCTCCGCCGCGAGCCTGCGGGGGGAGCCCTCCCGGCAGAACACCGCGCTCACCGACATCGGCCGCACCAGTGAGGTGAAGGGCCAGATCACCGAGGCGGTCGGCGCCGTGTTCTCGTACGACTACGCCTCGCCCGCCAAGGCCGAGCGCGCGGCGCGGACCTACCTCGTGGGCAAGGCGGTGGGACAGCACGAGAACATGCTCGCCGAGGTACGGGCGCAGGCGCCGAAGCAGAAGCTCGTGCTGACCACGACGGTCACCGAGAGCGGGGTGGAGGTCCTCGACGGCGACCGGGCCCGGCTGCTGATCTTCGCCGACCAGAGCAACACCCGTACCGGCAAGGCCGAGGAGACCACCTACGCGGCGGCCATGTTCGCCGTGGACGCCGTCCGGCGGGGCGACTCCTGGCGGATCGCCGGCATCGACACCTTCACGCAGTGACCCGGGGGAGGAGAGCACACATGAGGTTCAACGGCACCGTACGCCGCGGACTCACCACGACGGCCACGGCCGTCGCCGCGATGGCCGCGCTCACCGCGTCCCAGGCGCCGGGATTCGCCGGCCCGGCGCGGCCCGCCGAGAAGACCGCCGCCGCGGACGACGTGGTGTGGACCCAGGTGCCCAACGACGACTCGTACCACACCGAACTGCCGCCGCTGAAGACCCCGAAGCCACCGGAGCCGGGGGCGAAACGGAGTCCGGCGGTCGCCACCTCCTGGGCCGAGGCCGGTATCCCGGCCACCGTGCTGGCGGCCTACCGCAGGGCCGAGAGCGCCCTCGGCCGGAGCGACGCGGGCTGCAGCCTGCCGTGGCAGCTGCTCGCGGCGATCGGCAAGGTCGAGTCGGGCCAGGCCCGCGGCGGCCGCGTCGACGCCCGCGGCACCACGCTCACCCCGATCCTGGGCCCCGTGCTCGACGGGGCGGGCTTCGCCATGATCCGGGACACCGACAACGGGGCGTACGACGGCGACAGCACCTACGACCGGGCGGTCGGCCCGATGCAGTTCATCCCCTCGACCTGGGCGCACTGGGGCAAGGACGGCAACGGCGACGGCCGGCGCGATCCGAACAACATCTTCGACGCGGCCCTCGCGGCCGGGCACTACCTCTGCGCCGGGACCCGCGATCTGTCCGTCCGGGGCGATCTGGACCGGGCGGTCCTCAGCTACAACCACTCGGACACCTATCTGCGCACCGTGCTGTCGTGGCTGGAGTTCTACCGCGCGGGCACGCACCCGGTGGCCGACGGCGGGGGCGTGATCCCCAAGAGCCCCGGGGCGGGCGGACCGGCCGGGCCCAAGGCCCCCGTCGGCGGCCCCGGCAGTCCGGGCGGCGGCATCGTCATCGGACCGCAGCCCACCCGCACCCCCGGCCCCTCCGCCTCGCCCCGCCCCACGGACACCGGCTCGCCGGGCCCGAGCCCCGATCCGACCGGCACGCCCACCGGTCCCGGCCCGAGCCCCGACCCGACCGGTACGGGCCCCACGGACCCCGGGCCCAGCCCCGATCCGACCGGCACGCCCACCGATCCCGGCCCCACCGGCCCCGGCTGCCCCACGGACTCCCCGTCTCCCGACCCGTCCGAGCCCACGCCGACCCCGGACCCCGGCAACACCGACGACCCCTGCGCCACGCCGACGGGCGAGCCGGAGTCAGCCGCCTGACAGCACCTCGGCCAGGTCGTACCGCACCACTTCCTCCAGCTGCCCGTAGGTGCAGCCGGAGGGGGTGCGGTCCGGACGCCACCGCCGGAACTGCGTGGTGTGCCGGAACCGGTCGCCCTCCATGTGGTCGTACGCCACCTCGCAGACCCGCTCCGGGCGCAGCGGCACCCAGGACTGGTCCTTCCTGCCCGACCAGCGGTTCTGCGTCCCGGGCAGCCGCGCGCCCTCATGGGCCGCCGCGTCGGCCCAGGCGGCCCAGGGATGGTCGGCGAAGGCGGTGCGCAGCGGTTCCAGTTCCTCGGCCAGCTCCGCGCGCCGTTTCATCGGGAACGCCGCACAGACCCCGACGTGCTGGAGGAAGCCCCCGGAGTCGTACAGGCCGAGCAGCAGCGAGCCGACGACCGGGCCGCTCTTGTGCGTCCGGTACCCCGCGACCACACAGTCCGCCGTCCGCTCATGCTTGATCTTGAACATCACCCGGGTGTCGGGCCGGTAGGGCAGATCGAGCGGCTTGGCCACGACACCGTCGAGCCCGGCGCCCTCGTACCGCTCGAACCACTGCCGGGCGACCTCGGGATCGGTGGTCGCCGGGGCGAGGTGCACGGGCGGCGCGGCATCGGCGAGCGCCGCCTCCAGCACGGACCGGCGGTCCGCCTGGGGGGTGCTGAGCAGCGAATCGTCGTTCACCGCGAGGATGTCGAAGGCGATCAGGCTGGCCGGGGTCTGCTCGGCCAGCAGCCGCACCCGTGAATCCGCCGGATGGATGCGCTCGCTCAGCCGGTCGAAGTCCAGACGTCCTTCGTGGGCGACGACGATCTCCCCGTCGATCACACAGCGGGGCGGCAGACTGTCCCGGAACGCCGTGACCAGCTCGGGGAAGTAGCGGGTGAGCGGTTTGCCGGTGCGGCTGCCGATCACCACCTCGTCGCCGTCGCGGTGCACGATCGCGCGATAGCCGTCCCACTTCGCCTCGTACTGCATGCCCGGCGGGATCGTGGACACGGACTTGGCGAGCATCGGCTTCACGGGCGGCATCACCGGCAGGTCCATGGGCCGATTGTTGCCCACACACCGCCCCCCGTCTCCCGATATGCGGCATATGTGCGACCGGCCTACGGTGGCCGTCATGGGAGCAGCGGTGGAACTGGACGCAGACGGACGAGCCGTACGGCTGTCCAACCCGGACAAGGTGTACTTCCCCGAGAAGGGCTACACCAAGAGGGACGTGGCCGAGTACTTCCTGGCCGTGGGACCCGGCATCGCCCGCGCCCTGCGCGACCGGCCGACCACGCTCCAGCGCTTCGTGGACGGTGTCGAGGGGGACTTCTTCTACCAGAAGCGCGCGCCGAAGAACCTCCCCGACTGGATTCCGACGGCCAGGATCGCCTTCCCCAGCGGACGCCCCGCCGACGAGATCAGCCCCGCCGGACTCGCCGCCGTGATCTGGGCGGCCAACCTCGGCACCCTCACCTTCCACCCCTGGCCGGTACGGCGCGCCGACACCGACCATCCCGACGAACTGCGCGTCGACCTCGACCCGCAGCCCGGCACCGACTACGCCGACGCCGTCACCGCCGCCCACGAACTGCGCTCGGTCCTCGACGACCACGGGCTGCGGGGCTGGCCCAAGACCTCCGGCGGCCGCGGCATCCATGTGTTCGTGCCCATCGCACCGGAGTGGACCTTCACCGAGGTGCGGCGCGCGGCCATCGCCGCCGGACGCGAGCTGGAGCGGCGTATGCCGGAGCGGGTGACGACCGCCTGGTGGAAGGAGGAGCGCGGCGAGCGGATCTTCGTCGACTTCAACCAGACGGCCCGCGACCGCACCATCGCCTCTGCCTACTCCGTACGGCCCTTCCCGCACGCGCCGGTCTCCGCCCCGCTGCGCTGGGAGGAGATCGACTCGGCCGAGCCCCGGGACTTCGACCTCAGGACGCTGCCGGTTAGGTACGCCGAACTCGGCGACGTCCACGCCGACATGGACGAGCACGCGTTCCGGCTGGACGCGCTGCTGGAGCTCGCGGAGCGGGACGAGAAGGAGCGCGGGCTGGGCGACATGCCCTACCCGCCGGAGTATCCGAAGATGCCCGGCGAACCGAAACGCGTACAGCCCAGCCGGGCCCGGCACGAGGACGGCGAGGGCGGCGCTCACGCGGACGGCGGCGACGGCGCCGGGGCATGAGCGGAGCGGGACCGGCGCACGGCGCGCACGGACGGCCGCCGACCCGCCGGGACCTGTGGGATCGGTACAGGAGGTCGCCGTATCTGCCCGCGACCGTGCTGCTCTTCATCATGGCCCTGGACGCCTCGCCCGATCTGCGCTCCTACCCCACCCGGCGCTGGCCGGGCAGGCGCTGGAGGACCAGAAGGTGTTCACGATCGTGAACCTCGGACATGGTCTTCGCGATGTTCAGAACACTGATGGGGCGCTGGGCACTGGTGTCCTGCACGGTGTTCTGGGTGTGGCGGCACCGGCACCCCCAGGGCCGCGACCGCACGCCGGAGCATGCGGCCGCGGCCGGCTGAGGCACAGCGGGTCTACAGCTCCTTGACCCGGATGTCGCGGTAGGAGATGACGTCCGAGGTGCCGTGGACCTGGAGCCCGATGTAGCCGGCGGCGAACCGCCGTCCGTCCGTGCCCGGGTCGTCGCCCCGCGGCGGCTCGAAGAGCTGTCCGCCGTTGTTGTCGAACTCGTTCAGCAGGACACCGTTGCGGTGGATGGAGTAGTGCTGGCCGACCACCCGGATCTCGTAGTCGTTCCAGGTGCCCTTGGGCGTGACGCCGGCGCCGCCGAGACCCACCCGGTCGAAGCCGTAGACCGAGCCCGTCTTGTACATGTCGCCGTCCGGCCGGTCGTTGATCTGGATCTCATGGCCGTACTTGATGGCGACCCACTCCGGACGTGACTCCTCCGGGTTGTCGTGGACGTTCGGGAAGCGGACGAACACTCCGCCGTTGGCGTTGCCCGCGGCGGGAGCGTCGTCGCGCCACTGGAGCTTCAGCGAGAAGTCCCCGTAGCTCCGGGCCGGGAACCACAGCATGCCCATGCCGTCCACCGTCGTGGAGCTGGTGATCGAGCCCTCTTCCTCGTTGAGCCCGAACTTCCCGCCGCCCACGTGCTGCCACTTGGCGAGGGACGCGGCGGTGCCGTCGAAGAGCTTGGTGTAGCCCTCGGACTGCCCCGGCTTCCCGATGCCGGACTCCTTGGCCGCCCGGTAGATCTTCCGGTGCTCGCGGGTGTCGATCACCCCGTCCGTCAGGAGCTTGTCGAGGACCTTGTCCACGTGCTTGAGGAACAGGGCGTGCGAGGACCAGTCCTTCTCGTCCTCGATCAGCTCGTTGACGGTGCAGCGGTTGCGGGTGATCCGGTTGGGGACGCCGGTGTCGACGGTGCCGACGATGACGGTGAGCCGCTCGTCGAACTCCGGGCAGTTCGGCGACGGGACCCCGCCGCTCTGCGCCACGGTGAACGACATCCGCTTCGCCTCGGAGGTGTTGCCCGCCTTGTCCGTGGCCCGGTGGGCGAACGTGTGGTACCCGACCCGGTCGACGATCACGGCGGCGGTGTAGGCGAGATACGGTCCGCCGTCCAGGGAGTACTCGACCGTGTCCACGCCCGAGTCGTCGTCGGTCGCGGTGACGGTGGCCCTGGCGCTGGTGATGAACGCGCCGTCCGAGTTCTTGTCGCCCTCCACCGTCAGCGAGGTCTCCGGCGCGGTCGTGTCCTTGGAGGGCGGCTCGACGACCGTGAAGTCGACGGCCTTCGCCGCGGCCGCGTTGCCCGACTTGTCGGTCGCCCGGTAGCGGACCTTGTGCGTTCCCACCTCGTGCACCATCACGGGAGCGGTGTACGCCTGCCAGGCACCGTCCGCGCCGAGGGCGTACTCGATGGTGTTGACGCCGGAACCGGTGTCGGACGCGGTCACGGTGACCGTCGCCATGCCCAGGTACGCGCCCTGGCCGTCCTTCTCGCCCGACACGGTCGCCGAGGTCTCCGGCGGTGTCGTGTCGTCGGTCGGCGGCGAGGCCACGGCGAAGTCGACGGCCTTCTCCGGCGCCGTGTTGCCGGCCTTGTCGGTGGCCCGGTAGCGGACTGTGTGGGTCCCGACCCGGTCGACCACGACGGGCGTGGTGTACGGCTGCCAGGCGCCGTCCGCACCGAGGGCGTACTCGGCCCGGTCGACGCCGGAACCCTCGTCGGTCGCCGCCACGGTGACGGTGGCCTGGCCGATGTACGCGCCGTCGGCGTTCTTGTCGCCGTCCACCTTCGCGGAGGTCTCCGGGGCGGTGGTGTCCTCACCGCCACCGCCGTCCGTCACCGTGAGGATGCCCTGCATCGACCCGTGGCCCGGAATGGTGCAGTGGTAGAAGTACCGGCCGGGGGTGAGGGTGACGTCGACGCTGTGCTTGCCGCCCGCGCTGTCGCTCGGGTTGGCCAGGATGTTCAGCTGGACGTCGTTGTTGAACTCCGGGTCCGAGACGCTGAACGTCAGCGTGTGCGGCATCCCGGTCGTGTTCCCGGTCGCCGTGCTGTTCTCGAAGACGATGGTCGCCCTGCCGGCCACCGCGGTCTTCGGGGCCGACAGATAGTGGTCGATGGGGTCGCCGGCGGTCCAGGTGAGGACCTGGTCGGCCGCCGCCGGGGACCAGTCGTCGCCTCGGCCGTACGCCGCCGTCGAACTCAGTCCGAGGACCATCAGGAACGATCCCAGCAGGGCGAGCCACAGCCGGGCGGGCCGGTATCGCCGTCGTGCGAGGCGCGAGGGGTGTCTCACTGGGCTGCCGCCTTCCTGGCCAGGTCGGCGGCGGCCGGGGTCGGACCGCCGCCCTTGTACGTCACACGCCACAGCGCGGACTTGGAGTCGGAGGTGAAGAAACCGCGCCCGTAGTCCAGGACGTACAGCGAACCGTCCGGAGCGAACTTCCAGTCCATCAGGTTCCGGATGCCCTCCGCCCCGACCGGGATGATCTTCTTCAGGGACTCGGCGTGCGTGGGCAGACCGCCCTTGCCGACCGTCTTCGGGTCGGTGAGCACGGCGTGCCGCGGCTGGTCGGCGTCGTAGAAGTCACCGACGAACCACTTGCCGTCCCAGTACGCGGGCCACTTGCCGGCGCTCGTGCTCGCCGCGTCGTACCGGTAGACCGGGCCGTTCATCGTGGCCTGGCCGCCGCCCTTGAGCCAGGGCAGGAGCAGCTTCTGCTCCTCGGCCCGGTAGCTCGGGACGCCGTCGGCGTCGCGCGGGTAGTCCACGCCGCCGCCCTGGGGCGAGTACCAGATGGTGTTGGAGGTGACCGGCGGCAGGTTCACCAGACCGTCGTTGTTCGGCGACTCGTTCTTCGGGGCGTCGCAGTCGTACCAGCCCAGCGGCTTGGCCGGGTCGGGCAGATTACGGTCCCGGTAGGGCTGCTTGTTGCCCATGCAGTACGGCCAGCCGTGGTTGCCCGGCTTGGTGATCGCGGCGAACGTGTCGTACTTGGCGGGTCCCCAGGTGGTGCTCGGTTCGCCCGCGTCCGGGCCGACCCAGCCCGCGTACAGCGTGTCGGTCGACTTGTCGATGGAGATCCGGGCCGGGTTGCGCACGCCCATCACATAGATCTCGCCGCGCGTCCTGCCGCCGCCCTCGTCCGGCTCCCTGCCCGTGAAGAGATTGCCCTCGGGCAGGGTGTACGTGCCGTCGTCCTCGGGGTGGATCCGCAGGATCTTCCCGTTGAGGTTGTTGGTGTTGCCCGCGGTGCGCCGGGCATCGGCGAAGGACACGCCCTTGTAGTTCGGCTGGGGGTTGTTGCCCGAGTAACCGCCGCTGAA
This sequence comes from Streptomyces sp. NPDC079020, assembly GCF_044542225.1. NCBI lineage: Bacteria > Bacillati > Actinomycetota > Actinomycetes > Kitasatosporales > Streptomycetaceae > Streptomyces > Streptomyces sp. NPDC079020. The sequence continues at coordinate 195,445 of NZ_JBITUB010000007.1, read as the reverse complement.
GCCGGAGGAGTTGTTGTCTCCGGTCGCGATGTAGAGGTTGTCCTGGGAGTCCCAGGCCATGCCTCCGCCCGCGTGGCAGCAGCTGTGGATCTGGACCGGCCAGCTCAGCAGCACCTTCTCGGAGGCGAGGTCCAGCTTGTCCGTGGCCGGATCGAAGGTGAAGCGGGAGACCTGACGTACCGCCATCCGCTTGTCGCGGTCGATCTTCGCGTGCGGTGTGTAGTGCAGATACACCCAGCCGTTGGACGCGAAGTCCGGGTCCAGCTCGATGCCGAGCAGCCCCTCCTCGACCTTGACCAGCTCGTCGCCGCCGCCCTTGTTCCCGAACACGGTCAGCGCACCGGCGAGCGTGACCTTCCCGGTCTTCGGGTCGTAGACGTGGATCTCGCCCAGACCCTTGCCGATGTCCGGGTCCTTCCAGTCGATGACGACCGGCCGGCTGCTGTCGGCACCGCCGCGTCCGATGTAGAAGACCCGCCCGTCGGCGGCGGTGACCAGCCCGTGCGGCTCACCGATCTGGTCGTTGCGACCCGGCTGGTTGGGCTGGGTGAGGCGCTCCGCCTTGTAGTTGCTGTTGATCGTGGCGGTGCAGTCGGCCCGGGAGAGCCGGGACGTCCAGGCCAGCGCGCCCCGCAGATGGTCGCGGAAGTCCGTCTCGGCGAAGCTGTCGGCGGTGCCGCCCATCGCGGTGTAGAAGGACCGGCCGCCGTCGTAGTCGCGGCACCAGGAGACCGGGTGGTCCCAGCCGTTGGCGCTCGCGCCGGGCTTGTAGGTGAGCTCGCGGACCCGGGCCACGGTGTGCACATCGCCGGACGGGTTCTTCGTCCAGTTCAGCCACTTGTCGGGACGCTTCCACTCCAGCGGCAGACCCTTGGTCGCCGGATGGCTCCGGTCCCCGGTCTCCACCGTCGCCCGCTGCACGGCGGTGGGGCTGTTCGCGGCCGGCCGGGCCCCGACCAGACCGGTGAACCAGTCCGAGTACGGTTCGGTACGCGCCGCGTCATGGATGCCGAGGAACCCTCCGCCCGCCTCCATGTACGCCTCGAGACCGGCCTCCTGCTCCGGGTCGAGGACATCGCCGCCGCCGGTGAGGAAGACGACCGCGTTGAACGTGCCGAGCCGCTTGGCGTTGGTGAACACCCCGGCGTCGTCCGTGGCGACGGTCCGGAAACGTCCGGCCTCCGGACCGCTCAGCCCGATCTTCTCGATCGCCGCGATACCGGCGTCCACGGTCGGCGACTCGTCGCCCGCCGATGCGTGGAACACCAGCACCTTGACGTTGGCCCCGCCAGGTGGTGACGGAAGGGACAACGTTGTCGGAAGCCTGTCCGCCGGCTCCGGACCGGGACTGGCGCCGGCGGCGTTGCCGCCCAGCAGGGACGCGGTCAGTGCGCCGGTCGCCAGGACCGCCGCGAAACCGCGTCGCGATCTGGACCGGTGGTGCGGTGTGCGCTGCATGTGGTCACCCACCCTCTTGGTCACTGCAACTCTTCGGTCACTGCAACAGCGCATGAAGCTAGACCTCTTTTCGTGGCACGCCAATAGCTATGGCGGCATTCGCACTAACTTTGTCCTGGGTGTGGATAAACGATGATCCCCCGGCTACGGTATGGGCCGTCCCGGGGGTCTCCCGTGCCCCACAGGACTCTGGGCCTCAGCAATTTCCTTCACGCATTGGGGAGTTCGGCATGGATCGAAGGACCTTCAGCCGGCGGATGCTGGTGGGCGGCGCGGCGGCGGCGGCGACCGGGGTGACATCGTTGTCGCTGGGCGCTGTCGAGGCGTCCTCGGCCGAGAACCCGCCGAGGACGGCCCCGGCCGGGGGTGTGGTGCGCCGGCTGAAGATGTACGCCGAGAAGCTGGCGGACGGCTCCCTCGGCTACGGCTTCGAGAAGGGGAAGGCGACGGTCCCCGGGCCGCTCATCGAGATCAACGAGGGCGACACCCTGCACATCGAGTTCGAGAACACCACGGACGCCGACGCCAGCCTCCATGTCCACGGCGTGGACTACGACATCGCGAGCGACGGCACCCGGATGAACAGGAGTCATGTCGAGCCGGGCGGAACCCGCACCTACACCTGGCGCACCCACGCCCCGGGCCGCCGCAAGGACGGCACCTGGCGGCCGGGCAGCGCCGGCTACTGGCACTATCACGACCATGTCGTGGGCACGGACCACGGCACGGGCGGCATCCGCAAGGGGCTGTACGGGCCGCTGGTCGTGCGGCGGCAGGGCGACATCCTGCCGGACAGGACGATCACGATCGTCTTCAACGACATGACGATCAACAACAAGGCCGCCCACGAGAGCCCGAACTTCGAGGTTACGGTGGGGGACCGGGTCGAGGTCGTGATGATCACGCACGGCGAGTACTACCACACCTTCCATATCCACGGTCATCGCTGGGCGGACAACCGGACCGGGCTGCTCACCGGTCCGGACGACCCCAGCCGGGTGGTGGACACGAAGATCTGCGGTCCCGCCGATTCCTTCGGCTTCCAGATCCTCGCGGGCGAACACGTGGGTGCGGGTGCCTGGATGTACCACTGCCATGTCCAGAGCCACTCCGACATGGGCATGGCCGGACTGCTGCTGGTCGCCAAGCCGGACGGCACGATCCCGGGGTACGAACCGCATCACACCCCGAGCGCGAAGAGCCCCGCCGACAAGGCCGATGAGACCAGTGGGACCGGCGGGACCGGCAAGGCGGAGGGGGAGCCGCACCGGCACTGAGCCGGGTCAGGGGTCACTCCCCGGCCGGCCGCCGCTCGGCCGGGGACAGCAGCAGCACCTCCAGGGCACGCGCACACGACCGGGCCTGGGCCAGCAGCCGGCCGGTCCGCTCCGGGGTGATCACCGCGGGCGTGGCCCGTACGGCCAGGGCGAAGCGCGCGTGCCCCGCGCCGTCCAGCACCGGAACCGCCAGCGTCCGTACCCCGTACGCCGACTCGCCGTCGTTGAGCGCGTACTCATCGGCCCGGACGCGAGCCAACTCGTCGCGCAGCGCGGCGGGATCGACGATCGTACGGTCGGTGAAGGCGGGCAGCGGCGGCAGTGAGCCGGGGCCGCCCTCGCCGGGCCGCGCCCACGCCAGCAGTACCTTGCCCAGCGCCGTGGAGTGCAGCGGTCTGCGCAGCCCCACCCTCGGAGCCACCGAACCGCCCGCCACGATCACCGCGTGCGGACCGCTGCGCAGCGCCAAATCGGCCGTGGCGCCCGTGCGTTCGGCCAGATCGGCCAGTTCGGGGGCGGCCAGGTGCAGCCCGCGCTGGTGGTACGAGAGCCGGCCCAGCTCGGTCACCGCGGGGCCGAGCCGGTACCGGGACGTGCGGGGGTCCTGCTCCAGGAAGCCCGCGCCCAGCAGCGTACGGGCCAGCCGGTGGGCCGTGGACACCGACAGCTCCAGACGGCGGGCCAGATCGGATGCGCTGAGGTCGGGGCCGTTGTCGTGGAAACAGTGCAGGACGTCCAGCGCGCGCCGGACCGCCTGGGCTCCGCCCGGAGCACGTACTGCCGCGGCCTCGGTCATCTCGGGTCCACTCTCCGCTCCTCGGATGGTGCTTGCCACATTACGGGAGCCGAATGACCTGCCGACAGAGTCACGAAACACTCTGTTCATATGTAATCCCACATCATGGGAAGCGAGTTGTCGGGGTGCTCGCATCCGTGGCAGGCTTCGGCCACCACCACCGACGAGCCGGAAGGAGCAGCGCCATGGCCGGCCGACGCAGAGCGATACCCGCCCCCGCCACCGCCGTTCCGGTGCCGCTCGCTCTCACACTGCGCCGTCATATCGACCTGGCGCGTGTCTCCAGCGCGGTCTGTCGCTGACCTCCGGACCCCTTCCGGAACCTCCTGGCCCGCCCGGGTACTCCCGGCCCCTCCCGGATTCTCCCCGGGACGCGCCGGAAACCCCGGGGCTCCCACGGGCCCCCTGACCGCCCCCGCCGCGCCCCCGCGACGGCCGTGCGCCCGTCCGCGGGTGATCCGGCCGCCCCGGGGCCCGGCCGCGGCGCCACGGGTGATGTCCCGCCCGTACCCCGCCCTGCCCCTTTCCCCTTCCCTTCCCGCGCCCTGCACGCGGCGCGGCGCCCGACCGGTCCGGTCGGGCGCACCCGGCCCGACCCCGACCTTCTCCGACCCTCCGGGATGACCCCATGACGCATGCCGCCGTCCGGCCCCGGACACTCTGGTTCACCCGCTGTCCCGTACCCACCGCCACCGGTGTCGCCGCCGATCTCCGCTGGCTCGGCGACGAGTTCGCCCCCGACGGCATCGAGGTGCGCTCGCTCCAGGACGTCGCCCCCGGTGCGGACCGCGCCGCCCACTTCACCCACGAGCACTCCGCGCTGTTCCGCGAAGGCGGCAATGTGCCCGCCCTGTGGGCACGTTCACGGGGCGAGCGGACCCGGCTGATCGGGCTCACCTGGATCGAGGAGCGCCAGAGCGTGCTCGTCGCGCCGGGTTCCGGCATCCGGGGCGCCGAGGCGCTGCGCGGACTGCGGATCGCCGTGCCGAAGCACCGCATCGCCATCGACTTCTGGCGGGCCATGGCCCTGCGCGGCTTCGAGGGCGCGCTCGCCTCCGTCGGACTGGGCCTCGCGGACGCCGTACCCGTGGACGTCCCGGCCGACGGGCACGAGGGGCAGTGGGCCGCCGAGCTCGCCGCGCTGCGGCGCGGGGACGTCGACGCGGTGTACGTGAAGGGCGCACTCGCGGTCGAGGCGGCCCGGCGCTCCGGTGCGGAGGTCGCCGTCGAACTCGACGAACTGCCCGACCGCCACTTCCGGGTCAACAACGGAACCCCCCGTCCGATCACCGTCCACCAGGACCTTCTGGACGAGCACCCCGGCCTCGTCGACCGGTTCCTCGCCGTCCTGCTCAGGGCCGCCGACTGGGCCACCGGCCGGCCGGACGATGTGGCCCGGATCCTCGGCGCCGAGACCGGGGCCGGTGCCGACGGTGTCGCGGGCGCCTACCGCCCCGGCACCCACCTCGCCCTCCACCCCGATCTCTCACCGCGGCGCCTCGCCCTGCTCGCCCAGCAGGAGACCGCGCTGCACGCCCACGGATTCCTGCACGGCCGTGTCGACATCGCCGCCTGGGCCGACCCCGGACCGCTCCGCCGAGCCGCCGCCCTGAACGGCGCGCGCCCCGCCCCCGCCGGTCCGGACACCGCCCCGGCCGGCACCCCCGGCATCCGAACTCCTCCCGCCTCCCGATCCCCGAGGACTCCCGCCACATGAACATGACCCGACCACTCCGCAAGGCCGCACTCCCCGCCCTGCTCACGGCCACCGCGCTTCTCGCGCTCACCGGATGCGGGACATCCGGGGGCGACGGCGCCACCGGCTCCGGTGCGGGCGGCACGGTCACCGTGCGCATCCCCGACCCCGGGAACTCCGGAGTCCTCGCCCTCGGCAAGAAGGACGGCAGCCTCGACAAGGCGCTGGGCGAGGTGGGCGCCAAGGTGCGGTGGACCGGCAGCGCCGGCCCCTTCGCCCCGGCCGCCCAGGCGATGAACGCCGACCAGCTCGACATCGCCACCGGCTCCATCACCTCCGGCATCACCTCGCTCGCCCAGCGCCCCGGCTTCACGTTCTTCACCGCCGTCGACCCGGACGCGGCGGGCGAGGGCATCCTCGTCCGCGACGGTTCCGGCATCGAGACCGTCGCCGACCTCGTCGGCCGGAAGGTCGCCGTCAACCAGGGCGGCACCGGCGAGTACCTGCTGCTCAAGGCCCTCGCCAAGGCGGGCATCCCGGCCGACGGGGTGGAGCGCGTCTATCTGCGCCCCGACCAGACCGCCGCCGTCTTCAACGCGGGCAAGGTCGACGCCTGGGCCGTCTGGGCCACCTACGCGGTCGCCGAGATCGGCAGCGGCAAGGCCCACTTCGTCGCCGACGGCACCGCCATCGGCTCCGACAACTACAGCCTGAACGCCGTCCGTACGGACTTCGCCGAACAGCACCCCGACGTCGTGAGGGCCCTCTACCGCTACCTCCACGAGGCCAGCGCCAAGGAGAAGCGGGACCCGGCCGCCTATCTGAACGTCTTCACCGACGTCGGCCCCACCGCCGTCACCGGCAGGGCCAAGGAGGTCCAGACCGGCTTCACCGCCCAGGGCGGCACGGTCGACCCGATCGGCCCCGAGGACATCACCCGCTTCAAGGACGTCGCCGCCTTCTACGCCGAACAGAAGGTCACCAGGACCGAGGTCGACGTCGCCGCCCATCTCCTCGACATCGAGAAGCTGACATGAGCGACACCGCGACCGCCTCCCTCGTCACCCCGCGCCCGCAGGTGCGCCGGCCCCGCAGCCGCGTCCACTCCCTGACGGTCCGCGCACTGGGCCCCGTGGCCCTGCTCGCCCTGTGGTGGACGGCATCGGCGACCGGAGTCCTGACCGCGGACGTGCTGGCATCGCCCGCCGAGGTCGTCCGCGCGGTGGGGGAGCTGTGGGGCAACGGACAGCTGCCCGACGCGCTCACCACCTCCCTGACCCGCTCGGGTCTCGGCCTGCTCATCGGACTGGCCGCCGGGCTGACCCTCGGCATCACCACCGGATTCACCCGGCTGGGTGACGAGCTGCTCGACTCCTCGCTCCAGACCCTGCGCACCATCCCGTTCCTCTCCCTGGTGCCGCTGTTCATGGTCTGGTTCGGCATCAACGAGACCGCCAAGATCCTGCTCATCGCCGTCGCCACCACCTTCCCGATGTACGTGTCGGCATCGAGCGGCGTGCGCGACACCGACCCCAAGCTCATCGAGGCGATGCGCAGCTTCGGCATGAGCCGCCTCGGCATCGTCCGCGAGGTCGTCCTGCCCGGCGCCCTGCCGTCCCTGCTCGCCGGACTGCGCCTGTCGATGACCCTCAGTGTCATCGCGCTCATCGCCGCCGAGGAGATCAACGCCACCGAGGGCATCGGCTATCTGATGTCCCAGGCCCAGAGCTACGCGCGCACCGACATCCTCGCCGTCTGCATCCTCGTCTACGGCCTGCTGGGCCTGAGTGCCGACATCGCCGTACGGCTGCTGGAACGTGTCCTGATGCCGTGGCGCACCCCCCGGGGAGCCTCCCGATGACCGGCCACGCGACGACCGCGCCCGCCGTACGCGTACGGGGACTGCGCCGGGTCTTCGGCGCCCGCGCCGTCCTCGACGACCTGGAACTGGACATCGCCCGGGGCGAGTTCGTCGCACTGCTCGGGGCGAGCGGCAGCGGGAAGACCACCCTGCTGCGCATCCTGGGGGCCCTGGACCGCGCGGACGGGGGAGAGGTGCTGGTCCCCGAGGCCCGCACCGTCGTCTTCCAGGAACCCCGCCTCGTACCGTCCAAGAAGGTCCTCGCCAATGTGACCGTCGCCCTGCCGCGCGGCCGCTCCGCCGACGGCCTGCGGGCGCTGGCCGAAGTCGGCCTCGAACGGCACGCCGAGGCCTGGCCCGCCACCCTCTCCGGAGGTGAGGCCCAGCGCGTCGCGCTCGCCCGCGCCCTGGTCCGGGAGCCCGAACTGCTGCTGCTGGACGAACCGTTCGCCGCACTCGACGCGCTGACCCGGCTGAAGATGCAGGACCTGGTCGGTGAACTGTGCCGCAGGCACCGCCCCGCCGTGCTGTTCGTCACCCACGACGTCGACGAGGCGGTACGGCTGGCCGACCGGGTCGCCGTCCTGCGCGACGGGCGGCTCGTCACGGACGAACCGGTCGCCGTCGGCCGGCCGCGCGATCCGGGTGACCCCGCGTTCGTCGCGCTGCGCAGACGCCTGCTCCACGACCTCGGGGTCGAAACGCCCCCGGCCACGTCCCCGGCCCCGCCCTCCGCGCCCGCCGCCGGTCCCGCACCGGCTCCCGAACGTACCGAAATCGGAGTGATCTGAATGACCGTCACCATCGGTGTCCACAGCAGCAACCCGTCCCTGTTCCACCTGTACCACCTCTCCCGGCTGGGCTTCGCCCAGGAGGAGCTGGCCCCGCTCGGGGAGAGCGTCGTCTTCCACCCGTACAGCAACGGCGTCCGCACCGGCGAACTCCTCACCCGGGGCGTCATCGACTTCGGCGGCACCGGCTCCACCCCGCCCGTCACCGCCCAGGCGGCGGGCCACGACCTCGTCTACACCGCCGTCTCCGCCCCGCGCCCCGAGCACGGCGCCCTGCTCGTGCCCGAGGACAGCCCGCTCCGTACCGTCGCCGACCTCAAGGGGGCGGTCGTCCACCTGGCGGTCGGCTCCTGGCAGACCCACCTCATCGCCAAGGCGCTGGACGACGCCGGTCTCTCGTACGCCGACGACATCACCGCCGTACGGAGCTCGCCGGACAGCGAACAGCTCCTCCGCACCGGGGACATCACCGCGTGGGTCGCCCAGGGTGCCGAGCTCGCCGCCGCGCGCCGCACCGGCGGGCTGCGCACCCTCGTGCGGACCGGCGACGTCATCACCGACCGGTCGGTGTTCTTCACCCGCCGCGGCTTCGCGGAGAGCCGGCCCGAGGTCGTCGAGGCGCTCGGCCGGGCCCTTCAGCGCGCGGACGACTGGGCGGCCGCCCACCCGCGCCGGGCCGCCGAGATCGCCGCCGCCGACCTGGGCGGCGAGGCCGACGACTGGGAGAGCGCGCTGCGTGCGCTGCCCTGGCGGATCGAGGCGGTGACGGAGGAATTCCTCGCCGAGCAGCAGGAGGCGGCCGACATCTTCCACCGCACCGGCTTCATCGAGCGGCCCGTGACCGTGGCCACGGCCGTCGCCCGCCCGTCCGGCTCCGCGACGAAGGCGGCCTGAGCACCATGCCGACCGAAGTCCTCTGGTACATCATCCCGCGCGAGGGCGCCTACCCCTGGGAGCCCGCCGGGCGCCGGCCCGTCGACCTCGGCTATCTGAGCCGGCTCGCCGGTACGGTCGAACAGCTCGGCTACAGCGGTGCGCTGCTCGCCACCGACCTGTACGACGTCTGGCCCCTCGGCAGCGCGCTCGCCGCCTCCACCAGCACCCGGTTCAAGCCGCTGCTGGCCGTCCACCCGGGCCTGATCTCACCGACCCTGCTGGCCAAGATGGCCCTGAGCTTCGACACGCTGTTCGGCGGCAGGCTGCGCTTCAATGTTGTCAACGGCTCGACCAAGTCCCTCCAGGAGTACGGACTCCATGTGGAGCACGACGAGCGGTACGCGCTGAGCGCCGAGTACTGGTCGATCGTGAAGCGGCTGACCGCGGGCGAGGTCTTCGACCACCAGGGGCGCTTCTACGACCTGAAGAACGCGGGCGCCTCCTTCCGTGAGCTGAGGCCCGTCCAGGACCCGCACATCCCGCTCTGGTTCGGCGGCTCCTCCGCGCCCGGCATCGAGATGGCGGCCGAGCACGTCGATGTGTTCCTCACCTGGGGCGAGCCTCCGCACCTGCTCAAGGAGAAGCTGGACCGGGTGCGCGCACGGGCCGCCGCGTACGGCCGCACGCTCCGCATCGGTCTGCGGCTCCACCTCATCGTCCGTGACACCGAGGACGAGGCCTGGGCGGCGGCCGACCGGCTCCTGGACGTCACCAGCGAGGCGACGTACGCACGGCAGCTCGGCGACCGGGCGGGGGAGGACGGGGTCGGCTGGCAGCGCCAGTTCCGCCAGCACGGCGGCACGGTGCCCGCCAGGGCCCGGGAACTGGAGGTCCACCCCAATATGTGGCCGGGCATGAGCCTGTTCCGTCCGGGTCCCGGAACCGCGGTGGTCGGGTCGACGGCGCAGGTCGTCGAACGGCTGCGGGAGTTCCAGGACCTCGGGGCCGACACCTTCATCCTCTCGGGCAACCCGCTGCTGGAGGAGGCCTACCGGGTCGCGGAGACGGTGCTCCCGGCCCTCGGCGTACGCCGCTGAGCCCGAAGAGCCGCTGAGCCGAAGAGGAGGGCGACGCGCCGCCGCAACGCCTCGGCCGCCCCGGACGGCCGCCCCTACGCTGGCCGGCATGGCGTACACGCGATCATCACGACCGTGTCCGGACGGCCCGGACCGTCCCGGCACGGTCGTGACACCGGCCCGCGCGGGGGCCCGGGGGCAGCTCCTCACCCCATCGGCCGAGTGCTTCCACCCTCCGGCGCGGGGCCGGAGTCGGCCCTGCGCCGGGGCGCCCGCGCCTTTCGCGCCGCTCCCCGCCCCCGGGGTCCGCGCGGTGCCCCCGGCCCCGCGCGGACTGCGGCCGTCCGTGTCCGGTGCCAGACTCGGAGAGTCAGGGACAAGACCGCGCAGGAGGACAAGCGGGACAACGGGACTCGCTGAAGGAGCACACATGTCCAGTCCGACGTTCGTCGACGGCGCCCCCAACTGGATCGACCTCGGCACGCCCGATCTCGACGGCGCCACCGCCTTCTACCGCGGCCTGTTCGGCTGGGACCTGCTCCCCGGCGGCCCCGAGACGGGCGGCTACGGGATGTACATGCTGGGCGGCCGTACGGCCGCCGGTGTGATGACGGTCCCCGACAGCGAGTCGAAGAGCGCGTGGTCGGTCTACTTCCAGACCTCCGACGCCTCCGCCACGGCCCGAAAGGTCGAGCAGGCGGGCGGCACCGTGCCGTTCGAGCCGATGGACGTCATGGAGTTCGGCCGCATGGCCGGCTTCAACGACAACGCCGGGGCGTATTTCGGTGTCTGGCAGCCGAAGGAGAATCCCGGACTCGGTGTCATCGGGGACCCGGGTTCCTTCCTCTGGGCCGAGCTCTACACCCCGGACGTGCCCGCCGCGGCCGCGTTCTTCCGCAAGGTCTTCGGCTGGCAGACCGAGAAGATGCCGTTCGAGGGCAGCGACTACGCGTACACCGTCCTGCGCACCGCCGGCACCGGACCCGACCTGGGCTTCGGCGGCCTGGTCCCCTTCGCGGACTCACCGGCCCAGGCGGCGCTGGGCCCGCACTGGCTGCCGTACTTCACGGTCGACGACGTCGATGCCACGGTGGCCGAGGCCGCGCGGCTCGGCGGCAGGGAGACCCTGGCGGCCATGGACGTACCGGAGGTGGGGAGGATGGCGAATCTCGCCGACCCCTACGGTGCGGTCTTCGCGGTGATGAAGCCCGAGCCGAGGCAGGCGGGCTGACCGTCCGGGACACAGGGGCGGGCGCGCACCGGACGCCCCTGGCGGGCCCGTTCCGCCCGTGCCGTCACCCGGATTGATGAATCGTTGATCGGTCGTTTATCGCGACCGGGCACCGTGAGGCCCATGCTGATCAACACCGTGACCGACGACGCGCTCGCCTGGCAGGAGACCGCGCTGTGCGCGCAGGCCGGGCCCGAGTTCTTCTTCCCGGCCCCGGGCAGCTCGACGCGCGAGGCCAAGCAACTGTGCAACGCCTGCGAGGGACGGGTGGCCTGCCTGGAGTACGCACTCGCCAACGACGAGCGGTTCGGCGTCTGGGGCGGCCTCTCCGAGAAGGAGCGCGAGCACCTGCGCAGAGTCGGGCGCGACAGGGCCTGACCCCGCCCCCGTGCGTATCCCCGTACGTATCCCGTACCCATGGACATAATCATGAGGACGCGGCGGTAACTGTTCGTTAGTATCTGCCCCATGCCCGGATGTAGCGCAGAGGCAGGCGCACCGGTCTCCAGAACCGGACACATCGGTTCGAATCCGGTTGTCCGGGCAGACCGGCTCCCCTCGGGGCCCCGTAGCGCAGAGGCAGACGCGTCCGTATGGCATACGGAAGGACGCCGGTTCGAATCCGGCGGGGGTCACGGGGGGAGCAGGACGATGGATCCGCACGCGGCGGCACGGGACCGTGACCGCGCGGACGAGGACGTTCGCACCGGCACGCGGGTCACCGATCAGGAGCTGGCGGACCTCAGCCGGCTCGTCGGGCGGCTCCGCGCGCTTCCCGCCGATGACCCGGTCCGGCTCCGCGCCGAGCAGATCGCCGCCTCCTTCACCCGTGACGGCCGGGTCAAACGCCGCAAGGCGCTCGGCGCCCGGAGTGCCGAGGCGGACGCCGCCGTCGTCTCGGCCACCGCCACGGGCGCCCTCGGACGGCGTGAGGACGCACCGCTCGCCACGCCGCCCGACGACTCCGCTCCCGCGGGTGTCCTGAACCGGTCGCACCGCTGCTACATCTGCAAGTCGCCCTACCGGCAGGTCGATTCCTTCTACCACCGCCTCTGCCCCGGCTGTTCCGCGCGGAACCGGGCCCGCCGGCGGCTCTCCACCGACCTGTCCGGACGCCGGGCCCTGCTCACCGGAGGCCGCGTCAAGATCGGCTTCCAGCTCGCCCTGATGATGCTCAGGGACGGTGCCGAACTCCTCGTCACCACCCGCTTCCCGCACGATGCTGCGCCGGTTCCGGGCCGTGGACGACAGCCCGGAATGGTTCGGCCGGCTGACCGTGCTCGCCGTGGACCTCCGCGACCCGCGCCAGGTCCTCGGTCTCTGCGAGCGCCTCAGGGAAGCCGGTGAACCGCTCGACATCCTGGTCAACAACGCGGCGCAGACCGTACGGCGGCCCCCCGGGGCCTACGCCCTGCTCACCGCGGGGGAGCGGGGGGAACTGCCGCCCGGTGTGCTCGGCGCGCCCGGCTACGCGCCGATGTCCGCCGTCGAGGGCCCGTCCGCCCGCGGCGCCCTCGCCCTCCTGCTGCCCGACGCCGACGAGGCCGGGCTGCTGCCGGACACCGCACCCGTCAACTCCTGGTCCGCGCGCATCGGTTCGCTCGACCCCGCCGAACTCCTGGAGACCCAGCTGGTCAACGCGCTGGCACCCGCGCTGCTCTGCGACCGGCTGCTGCCGCTGCTGCTGGCCGCGCCGGCGCCCCGCCGCTACATCATCAACGTGACGGCGGTGGAAGGGCGGTTCGCGGTGCGCAACAAGACGGGCGGGCATCCGCACACCAATATGGCCAAGGCCGCGCTGAACATGCTCACCCGCACCAGCGGTGCCGAACTCGCCGCGCAGGGCGTGCACATGTGCGCCGTGGACACCGGATGGATCACGGACGAGAACCCGGCGCCGAAGAAGCGCAGGCTCGCCGCGGGAGGCTTCCGTACCCCGCTGGACATCGTCGACGGAGCGGCCCGGGTCTACGACCCGATCGTGCGGGGCGAGGCCGGATCGCCTCTGTCCGGTGTCTTCCTCAAGGACTACGAGGAGGCGGCGTGGTGACCCCCGGGACCCCGTCCCGAGGGACGGGGCGGCTTGTGGATACGGTGCGTAAACCTCTGGGGTGATCCTGTCCGGCACGGCAGAATCACCCCATGACCGACGCCCAGCCCCTCGTCCTGGCCTGCACTCTCCTCGACGCCCTGGAACCCCTGCCCTATCCGCGGCGGATGCGGGAACTCGCCGTGCGCGCACGGCGCCTGGCCGCCGACGGGGTGCTGCGGCCGGTCCTGGAGGAGCTGGAGGGCGGCGATCCGTACGAGCGTCATCTCGCCGTCGTCGCGGCGGCCGCGGGCGGCGACGCCGGGTGGATCGGGGCGAGGATCGCCGACGGGGATCCGCGGGTCAGGGGCGTGGCGCTGCGGGTGGCGCGCAGCCTCGGTGTACCGGACGCTGCCTACGAGGCGGCGCTCGACGACGCGCCGGCCGCCGTACGCCGTCATCTGATCCGGGCGATCGTCGCCGACCGCCGCACCGGCCTCGCCGACCGGCTGATAGGCCCCCTGCGGGAGACCTGGGGCGACACCGAGGCCGCCCGTCTGCTGCCCGGCTGTTCGGCCGCGGTGGTGGACCGCCTGCTGCCCGGACTGTTCCGCTCCGTGAGCTGCTGGAGCTCGCTCGGCGCCCGCCACCCCCGCCCCTTCCTCGACGCCGCGGAACGCGACCTGGCGGCGCGGTCCGGGACACGGCGAGAGGCATGGTGGCAGTGGTACGGCCACGACCGCGGGGTGACCGCCGCCGCGGCGCACCTCCCGCACCGGGTCCTCGGCCTCCTGGAGCTCCACGGGCCCTCCGCACTCCCGGTGCGCCGCGGGCTCGGCGGGCTCCTCGCCGCCGACCCGGTCCGGTTCGTACGGCTGTTCCTCGGACCCGACGGGTTCGCGCTGCCCCCGCGCGGAGTGTTCAGCGGGGTCCTGCTGCGCCGCCTCGCCCGGACGGTCCCCGACGCGCTCCTCGTCGAACTCGGCCGGACCGCGGCGGACTCCGGGGATCTGCTCGCCCGGCTGATCCTGGCCCTGCCGCCGGGCCGCCGCGGCGCGTTCTGCGAAGAGGTCCTCGGCAGCCGGGGCGAGGGGACGGCCCGGACCGTCGACACCACGCTGCTGGACGTGCTGCCCCGGAGCCATGTGGCGGCCGTGGCCCGCCGGATGGCCGCGCGGGCCCGGGACCGGGGCGCCGACCGGAACACGGTGCTGCTCGCCGAGTCGTATCTGCCGGTCGCGGAGGTACGCGAACGGCTGCTGGCCGCGACCCGCGCGCCCGCCGCCGACGACCGCGCCGAAGGCTGGTCGCTGCTCATACGCAACGCGGGCCGCTCCGCCGACCCGGCCGCCGTCGCCACCGTCCTCGACGACATGCTCCGGCTGCGCAACGAACAGGACCCGGTCCGCTCCGCCGCGCTGCGCGCCCTGCTCGCCACCCCGCCCGCGCTCTGCACGGACGCCGTGGAACCTTTGCTGGACCGGATCGCCGCCGACGCGGTGGAGGCCCGTGACTCCTCGGCGGCGACCCGGTCGGCGCTCAGCGCCTTCGCCGTGGCGGTCCTGCGCGAACACGCGGTCACCGGGCAGCGCGCCCTGCTCAACTGGGCCCTGCGCACCCTGGTCCGGATCACCGGGAACAGCGGCAGCGCCGATCTCGGCCGGCTCGACCGGACCCTGCGCCGAGGCCAGGAGCACACCGTGTTCGAGGCCCTGCGGCCCTGGCTGGAAGCGGGGGCCGAACGGTCGGACTACGGGCTCGTCCTGGCCCTCACCCGGGCCGTCGGACGCCGCGCCGCCGCCATGCCCGGCCTCCAGGAACTGCTCCGGCAGGCCGTCCTGTACGGCGACGACTCCGGCGCCCGCGCCGCCATCGGGCTGTGGCTGGAGCCGTCCGCGCCCCAGGACGAGCGTGTCGAACGCGTCCTGGACCGCGACCCCTCGGCGGCGGCCCTGCCCGCCGTGCAGCGGGTGCTCACCGGACGCCGTACCGATCTGCTCGACCGCTTCCTCGGGGAGACACCGCCCTGGGGACGGTTCCTCGGGCGCGCCACCCCCTGGACCGTACCCGTGGGCGCCGACGCGGTCCGCTGGGTGCCGCGTCAGCACCGGGCGGCCGCGCGGGACCTGGAACGGACCGCCCGGGACGAGGGACTGCCGCTGTGGTCCCGGGCGGTGGCCATCAAGCAGCTGGCCGGTCTGCCGGGGATCGGCGCCGATGCCCTGCGCCCCTGGACCGGTTCGCCCACCGTCGTGCTCGCCGAGGCGGCGCTCGCCGCCCTCGCCCGTACCGACAGCCCGGCCGAGGTGCTGCCCGGCCTGCTGGCGCACGCCGGGGACGACCGCGCCCGTGTCGCGGTCCACGCGGCGGGCCGGGCCGCCCTCCTCGTACGGCCGTCCCGGCTGGAGGAGTTGCTGGCCGCGCACATGGCGCCCGGCACCGGCAAGGTGACCAGCCGCAAGGAAGTGGTGCGGCTGGCGGCGGCCCGGCTGCCCACCGCGCGCGCGGCGGCGCTGCTCGCCCACGCGTACGGGCTTCCCGACCAGCACCCCGATGTACGGGCCGCCTGCGTGGCGTCCGGTACGGCACTGCTCGACGACGAGCGCATGTGGGAGGTGATGACCGACGCGGCGGGCGGCGACCGCGCGCTGCGCTCCGCCGTGCTGCGCGCACATCCGGCGGAACTGGCCGCCGGGCACCGGCAGCGGTACGCCCGGCTGGTCCGGCGGGTCTGCGACACCGACGACGAGGAACTCGCCGCCCGGGGCCACCACGCGCTCGCCCGCTGGCTGCCGTGGGCGCCCGAGGCATGCGGCCTCCTGGTGGACACGATCGCCTTCCTGGACCGGCGCGGGACCTGGCGGTCCGCGGCCGACGCGCTGATCGGGGCCGCCGGGGAGGCCCCGGAGGCGGCGGACGCGCTCAACCGGGTACTGACGGCACTGGCCACCGACGACACGGCCGACGAGGCGGGCGCGGAGCGGGACAGGCCCGCCCGGCAGCGGGTGGTGTACCTGGCCGAGACGCTCGGCCGGCGGACCGCGGCCCGGCGCGGGCGGACACGGCCGGTGCTCAGCGCCGCCGGGGAGGTCCTCGCCGCCTACCGGGACCTCGTGCCGCAGGCCGCCGATCTGCTCGCGCACGCCGTGGACCTGGACGCGGAGGCGGAGCCGGTGCACTCCGCGCTGGTCCGGCTCGCCGCGCTGCACCACGGGCGTCCGGTGCTCGCCGCCCGTACCGCGCGCACCCTCGGCCGGCGGACGGCGGCTCCGGACACGGCGCCGTCCGGCGACCTCGACACCCTGCTCGTCGTCGCCGCACGCCTCACGGAGAGCGGCGACACCGCCGAGGGGCTGTTCGCCGCGGAACTGACGGTGGCCGGCGGCCGGCGCACCGGCTGGACGGGCCCCTGGCGCACCCGGCTGCGCATGCTGCGCCAGCACCCGGCGGCCGATGTACGGGACGTGGCGTACGCGGAGGTGACCGCACCGGAATGACGGGCGGGGGGAAAACGGCGCGAGCGCCGGACGCCCCCGCGGTGCGGGGCGTCCGGCGCTCGGCGGACCGGGCCTGGAGCGGTCAGGACCGGTCGGTAGTGGTCAGGACCGGCCGCGTGCGGCCATCCGCGCCTTGCGGGCGGCGAGCTTCTCGTCGAACTTCGACGCCTCGACGTCCAGTCCGCCCATGTACAGGCCCAGTTCCTCCTGCGCCTTCAGCCCCTCCGGGCCGAGCCCGTCGATGTCGAGGACCTTCAGGAAGCGCAGGACCGGCTGGATCACGTCGTCGTGGTGGATGCGCATGTTGTAGATCTCGCCGATCGCCATCTGCGCGGCGGCCCGCTCGAAGCCGGGCATGCCGTGTCCGGGCATCCGGAAGTTCACGACGACATCGCGCACGGCCTGCATGGTCAGGTCCGGGGCGAGCTCGAACGCGGCGCCCAGCAGGTTGCGGTAGAAGACCATGTGAAGGTTCTCGTCGGTCGCGATCCGGGCCAGCATCCGGTCGCAGACCGGGTCGCCCGACTGGTGGCCGGTGTTGCGGTGCGAGACCCGGGTCGCCAGCTCCTGGAAGGCGACGTACGCGACGGAGTGCAGCATCGAGTGGCGGTTGTCCGACTCGAAGCCCTCCGCCATGTGCGCCATGCGGAACTGCTCCAGCTTGTCCGGGTCGACGGCGCGCGAGGTGAGCAGGTAGTCACGCATCACGATCCCGTGCCGGCCCTCCTCCGCCGTCCAGCGGTGCACCCAGGTGCCCCAGGCGCCGTCGCGGCCGAAGAGGGAGGCGATCTCGTGGTGGTAGCTGGGGAGGTTGTCCTCGGTCAGGAGGTTCACCACCAACGCGATCTTGCCGATGTCGGTCACCTTGGACTGGTCCGGTGCCCACGGGTCGCCGTCCTCGAAGACACCGGGGAAGTTCCGGCCGTCCGAGAACGGGACGTACTCGTGGGGCATCCAGTCCTTGGCCACCTTGAGATGGCGGTTGAGTTCCTTCTCCACCACCTCTTCCAGCGCGTACAGCAGCTGGGCGTCGGTCCACGCCTTCGAACTGCCGAGGTGGGGAGAGGTGATCGTCACGGGGAGCTCCTGGGGACGGGAGAATTACCTACGGCTTCGTAGGTTACGTGACCGTAGGTTAAAGCGACGTTAAGGCCGAAGCCAAGCCCGTCCCCGGGGGCGTCCGCTTACGTACCGTTATGTGTGCAGGTCACAGGTGGGCACGGAGCCCGGTTCCGCTGATGCCGGCCGGCTGTCCGCTGCCCGCTTCGCTGCCCGCTTCGCCGTCCGTGTCCCGGCGCAGACAGGCCGCGGTGAACGAGGTGGGGTGCGCCGACAGCGCCGCCGGGGTGCCCTCGAAGACCAGCTCGCCGCCGTTCCTGCCGCCGTCGGGGCCGAGGTCGATCACCCAGTCCGCCCGCTTGACCACATCCATGCTGTGCTCGACGCAGATCACGGTGTTGCCCGCGTCGACCAGCCGGTCCAGCAGGTCCACGAGGACGCCGGTGTCCGCCATGTGCAGACCGGTGGTGGGCTCGTCCAGGACGTACACGCTGCCGGTGCGGTGCAGCCGGGTCGCCAGCTTGATGCGCTGGCGCTCGCCGCCCGAGAGCGAACCGAGGGGCCGGCCCAGGGTGAGGTAGGTGAGTCCGACCTCGTCGAGCGTCCGCAGTCTCCTCAGCAGCGCCGGATCCTCGAACAGTTCCATGGCCTGGGACGCCGTCATGTCCAGTACGTCGACGATGGACCTGCCACCGACCCGGTGCCCGAGCACGTCGTCGTGGAACCGGCGTCCCTCGCACACCGTGCAGACCGTGGTGACCGGGTCCATGAACGCGAGGTCGGTGAAGATCAGGCCGCGCCCGGCACACTCGGCGCAGGCCCCGGAGGAGTTGAAGCTGAACAGTCCCGCGTCGACTCCGTTCTCCCTGGCGAAGACCTTGCGGATGGTGTCCAGCGCGCCGATGTACGAGGCCGGGGTGGAGCGGGACGAGGCGGTGATGGCGCTCTGGTCGATGACCACCGCTTCCGGGTACGCCGCCGTGAACACCTCGGAGACCAGGGTGGACTTGCCGGAACCGGCCACCCCGGTCACCGCCGTCAGCACGCCCGCGGGGAACGACACGTCCAGGCCCTTGAGGTTGTGCAGGGCGGCGCCGGACACCGGCAGCCACCCGACGGGGGAGCGGACGGTCTCCTTGAGCGGCATGCGGCGGCGCAGGCACCGGCCGGTGAGGGTGTCGGCCGCCCGCAGCCGCTCGAAGGTCCCCTCGAAGACGACGTGCCCGCCCTCCGCACCGGCCGCCGGACCCATGTCCACGACATGATCGGCGACGGCCATCACATCCGGGTCGTGCTCGACGACCAGTACGGTGTTGCCCTTGTCGCGGAGCCGTACCAGCAGGTCGTTGAGCCGTCCGACATCGCGCGGGTGCAGACCGACGCTCGGTTCGTCGAAGATGAACGTCAGACCGGTGAGCGAACTCCCCAGATGGCGCACCATCTTGAGGCGCTGCCCCTCGCCGCCCGACAGTGTGGTGGTCTCCCGGTCCAGGCTGAGATAGCCGAGCCCGATCCCGGCCAGCCGCTCCAGGCGCTCGCGGGCGGCACGGGCGACCGGTGCCGCCACCGGGTCCTCGATCCTCGCCAGTACGCCGATGAGGTCGTCCACCTCCATCCTCCCGTAGTCGGCCGGGGAGAGCCCGTCGATACGGGTGGCGAGCGCGGCCGCGTTGAGCCGGGCGCCGCCGCAGGAGTCGCACACCGCCTCGACGGTGAAGCGGCGCGCGGCCTCGCGCCGCTTCTCGGAGAGCGACCCGGTGTCCCGGTTCAGGTGGAGCCGGTTGAAGCGGTCCACGATGCCCTCGAACCGCATGTCGGCCGAGCCCGTCCGCAGATCCAGGCGGACCTTGAACCCCGCTCCGTGGAAGAGGAGCCGGCGTTCCTCCTCGGTGTACTCCCCGAGCGGCCGGTCGTTGTCGAAGCGCCCCGATCCGGCGTACAGATTCCATTCCCAGCTGCCGACCGAGAGTCCGGGCAGCAGCAGGGCCCCCTCGTTCAGTGACTTCGACGGGTCCACGGCGCGGTCGAGGTCCAGGCGGACCGTGCGTCCCACCCCGTCGCACCGAGGGCACATCCCGTGGGGGTCGTTGAAGGAGTACGCGGTCGCCTCACCGGCGCTCGGGGTGCCGTGCCGGGAGAACAGCACCCGGATGACCGACCAGATGTCGGTCATCGTGCCGACGGTGGAGCGCACATTGCCGCCCAGCGGCTTCTGGTCGACGACGATGGCCGCCGACAGGTTCTCGACGGACTCGACATGCGGCCGTTCGTACTTCGGCAGCCGGTTCCTGATGAACCAGGTGAAGGTCTCGTTCAGCTGCCGCTGCGATTCGACGGCGACCGTGTCGAAGACGACGGAGGACTTGCCCGAGCCGGAGACCCCGGTGAAGACCGTGATACGGCCCTTGGGGAGGGTGAGGGAGACATCGCGGAGATTGTTCTCGCGCGCCCCGGTGATGATGATGTTCCGGTCCGCTTTCTGTTCCATGCCCGCGAAGCTAACCGGGGTACCGGACAACTTCTGTCGGGATTTATCAGGGCGGCGGCCGGCACCGGCGGACCCCCGGTGGGGGGCTGCTCAGAGCTGTCGGCGTACTCGGAGCAGCGTCGCACGGGGCACGGGGCGTTCGCGGTGGTGAGCGGTGGGGGGATGGGGCGGATCAGAGCAGATGGTCCGCGGCGCCGGATTTCACCGCGGCGATCAGGGCGTGCAGCGCCTCCATGGAGTCGCTGACGTATGTACCGGTGTCGGTGGTGGACCCGATGTAGGCCCTTCCCTGGTCGTCCCGGCCGAAGCGGAAGCAGTTCGCGCCTTCGCTGCAGAAGGCTTCGTCCCAGCTGATTTCGGTCATGGTCTCTCTCCTCAGAGGTCCTGGGCTATGCATCTGATGAAGTCGCGTGACTCCTGGACGGGCAGAGCGAGCGAGCGCAGCCGGTCCAGGAGGCCCCGGTAGCGGCGTAGCTGCATATCGGAGTCCAGCAGCATCGAGCCGTGCGAGGAATCGAGCTGCACGGTGTCGAGGTGCGCGACCGCGGCGCCGACGTAGGTGAAGGACTGCCCGGCTCCGGGGAAACCGCCTGCCGTGAAGGGGATCACCCGGACGGTGATCCGGTCCCGCTCCGACTGGTCCAGGATGTGCGCCAGTTGGGCGCCGCTCACCTTGGGACCCCCGAACTGCATGCGCAGCGCCGCTTCGTGGATCACCGCCTCGTACAGCGGGGGACGTTCCCGCACCAGCACCTCCTGTCGGCGCAGCCGGAGCGACAGCCGGGCGAGCAGGTCCGGTCCCGGCAGCTGGGGATCGGCGGTGTCGAACACCGCCCGCGCGTGTTCCTCGGTCTGCAGCAGGCCGGGGATGTGGGTTGTGGTCGATGTGTTCAACTCCACTGCATGGTATTCGAGTTCGGCGATATCGAGGAGGCCCGGAAGGAGCAGTCCGCGGTGCTCCTCCCACCACCCCCTGGCCCGTTCCTGCGCCATCTCGGCGAGCAGGTCCACCAGTCCGGAGTCGGGACAGCCGTAATTGAAGGCCAGGGTCCGTACCCGTTCGGAACTTATGCCGAAGCGCCCCGACTCGATGTTCGGGATGCGGGTGCGGTCGACTCCCAGCAGGGCGGCGGCCTGTTGGACCGACATCCCGGACTGTTCCCTCAGCTTGCGCAGCTCGTAGCCGAGGCGTTGCTGTCTGGCCGTCGGGGTGCTCCTGGGCGGCACGGTGAGGTCCTTCCGGGTGAGGGATCGGCGAAATGACCGGAACCACACAAGTAGTAGCACTGTGCTCCGGTGTGAGCTACGGTCGGTAGCGCAAGTCTCACACGGGGCGACCGTGCCTGTGTGTGATCGCCCCCCACATGTACGAGAAATGTGAGTATCTGGATGAAGGGCGCACTCCGTGGCCTCCCGGCCTCCCTTCCCGAGGGACCCCGCCCACCGGTGCCGGACAATCTCAGCTATTCCTTCGCCCTGCCGGGCGGTGCGTACTGCGCGGGGCTGGCCCGCGGCGCGGTGCGTGAACTGCTGGAGAGACATGGACTCGCCGACCTGTGCGAGACGGCGGTCCTGGCGGCGTCCGAACTGGTCGCGGCGGCCTACCGGTTCACGCCCGACCGCGAGATGGTACTGAAGGTCCACTGGCAGTTCGACGCGTTGCGCATCACCCTCTACGACCAGCACCCGGCGCACGACGTGGCCGAGCGCCACGAGAAATGCCGTCAGCGTCGCAGCGAGAGCATGTGGCTGCTGGCCGCAGCCGTGGACGAGCGCGGCGGGGACTGGGGGCTGGCCCCCGCGATGACTCCCTCGGGCGGTTCCAAGACCTGGGCGTTACTTCACCGTTAGCGCCCTGCGGAGGAGAAAGGTCACCCGCTGTGACCCGGGCGCCGACCCGCGCCGGGTGTCAGCAGGCACCGCCCAGCAGATCGGTGAGGCTGCGGTCGAGGTCCAGGAACCGGTGCTCGTCACCGGCCGGCACCATGTCCTGGGCCCGCTTGAGGAAGTGCCGGAGCTCGGCCGTGCGCACATGCACCATCGCGATGCCCTCGACGGCATGGAACTCCAGCACCGTCCGCTCGTAACCGAACGGCCGTACCCGTACGTCCCCGACACCGGCCGGTGCGTCCACGCCCGTGGCGAGCAGTTCACGGGAGAACTCCCACGACACCTCCGTACCTCCCAGGGTCGCCGGGGCCGGGAAGGCCATGCGTACGGCGAACGGGTCCTTGCGGTCGTACTGCAAGGTGGCGGGCAGGGTCTCCATCTGCGGAGCGGATGCGACCATGCGGGCCTGCACGGACTGCTCGATAACGCTGGACAAGACCTGCTCCCTCTCGCTGCTGGGTGAACGGCTCCCGGCATTGGAGTAGACGACGGAACTCCGGGATCCGTGCACTGGCGGGTGGCGTGAGCTGCGTCACCGAACACGACGCCGCCGTGCGGGCGCGCGGTTCCGGGTGCCGCACCCTGGACTGACCGCCGCCCGTGGGTTAACTTCCAGCGCCATGAGGGCCATGGGGAAGACGAGACGGCTGATGTCGCTGGCGATGTGCGGGGCGGCAGTGACCGCCGCACTGGCGGTGCCGACAGCGCAGGCGGCACCGACAGCACAGACGCTGCCTGCGGGGCCAACAGCCCACGCGGCACAGGCATCACCACAGGCACAGGCGGCGCGAGCGGCACGGGGCTGGCGGCTCACGAGCACCGGAACCGACGCACGCTTCCGCGGGCTCGCCGCTGTCAGCCGCGACACCGCCTGGGTCGCGGGAACGAAGGGGACGGTCCTGCGGACGGCGGACGGCGGCCGGAACTGGCGTACCGTGTCGCCGCCCGGCGCGGCGGACCTCGAATTCCGCGACATCGAGGCCTTCGACAGCCGCCGCGCGGTGGTGCTGGCCATCGGCGAAGGCGACGCGTCCCGGGTCCTGCGCACCGATGACGGCGGAGCCACCTGGACGGAGTCGTTCCGTAACGCCGACCCCCGCGCCTTCTACGACTGCATGACGTTCTTCGACAGCCGGCACGGCCTGGCGATGAGCGACCCGGTGGACGGGAAGTTCCGCATCCTGTCCACGGCGGACGGCGGACGCAACTGGAAGGTCCTGCCCTCCGCAGGGATGCCCGCGGCCCAGCCGGGCGAGGCGGGCTTCGCCGCGAGCGGCCAGTGCCTGGTCAGCTCGGGCCCCAAGGACGTCTGGCTGACCACCGGCGGCGCGGCCACCGCACGGGTGCTGCACTCCGGGGACCGCGGCCGGACCTGGACGGCGGCCGAGTCCGCCATCCCGGCGGGGGACCCGGCGCGAGGCGTCTTCGGCGTCGCCTTCCGCGACCGGAAGCACGGCATCGCGGTCGGCGGCGACTACCGTCCTGACCAGGCGTCACCGAACGCCTCGGCGGTGACCGCCGACGGCGGCCGCGGCTGGCGCCGGTCGGCGGCCCCGCCCGCCGCCTACCGCTCCGGTGTCGCCTGGCTGCCGCACAGCAGGTCCGCCGCGCTGGCCGTCGGCCCGACCGGCACCGACCTCACCCGCGACGGCGGCCGGACCTGGCGCACGGTCGACACGGGTTCGTACGACACCGTCGACTGCACCCCCGACTTCGGCTGCTGGGCCGCGGGGGAGCGCGGCAGGGTGGCCCGGCTCGGTTCCTGAGGCGGCCCGCCGCAGCCGTACGACGGGCCTCCGCGCACGCGGACCGGGCCGCCGTACGGCTATCGGACGGGCAACTGCTGCTTGTACGAGGTCAGTTCGGGCGAGGTCTTCGTCGCGATGAACTCGGTGATCCGGTACGCGCACACCTGGTGCGCCGCGAAGGGGTCGGCCGCCGCGATCTTCTCGATCTGCGCGCGGTCGTCCCCGACCGCCATGATCACCCCGCCGTCCCGGGGATTCTTGCGGCCCGAGGCGATGAACACGCCCGCCGCGTACTGCTCGTCCAGCCAGCTGACGTGGTCCTGCATCAGTGCCTCGACGCGCTCGACCGGAGCGGTGTAGGTCAATTCGAGTACGAACATGATCGTCAGGCTACGGGATCCCGGCCACCCGCCGGGGCCGCCGGACAGCCGTGCGAGGGCGCCCCGGCCCGCCCGCCGCGTCCGTCCGCGCGCCCGTTGCCTAAGCTGGGCCGCACTATGACGAATCTCCCCCTGCCGGCCGACGGGCCGCCCCCCGTCGAGACGCCCGCCGACGAGGCCGAGGCACGAGCGATCCAGGACGCCCTGCGTTCGCGGGTGGTGCTCGACGAGACCGGGCCGGAACCCGGAACCGGCCTGGTGACCGGGGTGGATGTCGCCTACGACGAAGAGCGGGACATCGTCGTCGCGGCGGCCGTCGTCCTGGACGCCGCGACCCTGGACGTGGTCGACGAGGCCACCGCCGTCGGCCGCGTCACCTTCCCGTACATCCCCGGTCTCCTCGCCTTCCGGGAGATGCCCACCGTGCTGGCGGCCCTGGAGTCGCTGACCGTCGACCCCGGCGTCGTCATCTGCGACGGCTACGGGCTGGCCCACCCCCGCCGCTTCGGGCTGGCCAGCCACCTCGGCGTCCTCACCGGCCTGCCGGTCATCGGCGTCGGCAAGAATCCGTTCACCTTTTCGTACGAAGCACCCGGGCCGCTGCGCGGCGACACCTCACCGCTGCTCGACGGCGACGAGGTGGTGGGCCGGGCCCTGCGCACCCAGAACGGCACGAAGCCGGTCTTCGTCTCCGTCGGCAACCGGATCGGCCTGGACAACGCCTGCGCCCACACCCTGCGGCTGGCCCGGCGTTTCCGGCAGCCGGAGACGACCCGCATGGCCGACGCGCTGTGCCGGCAGGTGCTGCGCGAGGAGACCGCGCGGGTGTCCGCCCCGGACGACGGCGGCGACGGCCCTGAGCAGCGGTCCTGAGTACGTGTACGGATAGCGCCCGCCGATCTTGATCGGCAGGCTGGTACGTATGAACACTTCTCGTACGGCCATCCGCACGGCACCGCTGCACCCCGCCCAGCGCCGGATCGCGGTGGGCATGCTGCTCGGCGGTGCCGTGGGGCTCGTCTGGCTGGGGGCGATCCTCTACACCCTGGTGGCCTGGCTCCTGTGACGGCGGCAACCGCCGAAGGACCGTTTCAGCGCACCGCCGCGACCCGGAAGCCCAGACCGGCTGACTTCAGGCGTTCCAGCAGGGCGTCCCCCATCGCCACCGCCGTCGTGACCTGCCCGGAGCTCGCCGGCAGCTCGTCCAGGGCCAGACAGAGCGCCGACTCGGCGAGCATCTTCGCCGTCTCGTCGTAGCCCGGGTCGCCGCCCGACACCTCCGTGTACACCCGGCGGCCACCTCCCTCGCCGACGAAGCGGACCGTGAACCAGCTGCGCTTCCTGCGCTGTGCGTCGGGCCCGTCCCCCGGTTCGTAACGGCTCATCAGCCACTCGCGCACGGACGCGATCTGGGCCGCCCCCAGCAGGGTGCCGAGCGCCGCCGTCCCGCCGACGGCCACCGGAAGGTGCTTCACCGAGGCGAAGTGGCGATAGCGGAAATCGGGGCCGTAGCGCTCCAGCGCCCGCGCCGAGCGTCCGATGATCTGCGGGTCCACCGTCGGCAGCGGAAGCGCCCAGGTGCCGGTCCGCGGACTGAAGTGCGGGGTGCCCAGAGGGGTCCGGACCCGTCGGCCGACGAGCCGGGGCTCGTGCAGACGCCGCTCCCCGGCCGCCCGGAGCATCTGCGGGCCGCGGCCCATCGCGGTCAGCGCGGAGGCGAACGTACCGCCGGAGAAGACCGCGTTGCTGCGGACGAAGCCGTCGACGGTGATCGGTACGTCGCGGGGCAGCTGCTGGACCGTGAAGTACGTGCCCAGGTCGTGCGGCACCGAGTCGAAGCCGCAGGCGTGCACGAGGCGCGCCCCCGTCTCGCGGGCCCGCGCGTCGTGTGCCAGATACATCCGGTCGATGAACTCCGCCTCGCCGGTGAGGTCCACGTAGTCCGTCCCGGCCTCGGCACAGGCGGCGAGGAGCTTCTCGCCGTACCAGACGTAGGGGCCCACCGTGGTGGCCACCACCCGGGCGGACCCGGCGAGTTCGTCCAGCGCGGCGGCGTCCTCCGCGTCCGCCTCCAGCAGCGGCAGCGCGGCGCAGCCCGGCTCGATCGCGGTGAGGCGCTCGCGCAGCCGCTCCAGCCTGGTCCGGTCACGGCCCGCCAGCGCCCAGCGGAGACCGGCCGGGGCGTGCGCGGCCAGATATTCGGCGGTGAGCACGCCCACGAAGCCGGTGGCACCGAAAAGGACGACGTCATAAGGGCGTTTCGCCCCGTTCTGCCTGTTCACGCATACCTCCGCAGGGGCCGGTGCCGATGTGGCAGGCAGAGGCTAGCGGAGCCGGACATGGTGGCGCGCGGCCGGGCGGCGGAGTGATGAGGCAGGATCGAGGGGAACAAACCAAGCGCTTGCTCTGCTGTGGGCTCATCCGCCGGACAGGGCCGGACCGCGACCGGGCCGGATGCCGGTACACGGGCCGGGCGCGGCTCCGAACGGAAGGCCGCAGGGGTTGTGCGGAGCGTGGCACGTTCTTAGCATCATTGATGTTACATCGGTTGTGTCACACCAGAGAGGCCCTGGATGGCAAGGACAGAGCACAGTCCGCGAGGCCCGCTCACCGGGGTACGTGTCGTCGAGCTGGCGGGGATCGGGCCCGGCCCGTTCGCCGCGATGCTGCTGGCCGACCTCGGGGCCGATGTGGTGCGGGTCGACCGCCCCGGCGGCTCGGGCCTCGGCATCGATCCCGCGTACGACCTCACCAACCGCAACAAGCGATCGGTCCTCGTCGACCTCAAGGACGGGGGCGGATCCGCCGCGGTCCTCGACCTCGTGGAGCGCGCCGACATCCTGATCGAGGGCTTCCGGCCGGGCGTCGCCGAACGGCTCGGGGTCGGGCCCGAAGCCTGTCTGGCCCGCAACCCCCGGCTCGTCTACGGCCGGATGACCGGCTGGGGCCAGGACGGGCCGCTCGCGGAACGGGCCGGGCACGACATCGCGTACATCGCCCTCACCGGCACCCTCTCCATGATCGGCAAGCCCGGTGAGGCGCCCACCGTGCCCGTCAACCTGGTCGGCGACTACGCGGGCGGCTCGCTCTACCTCGTCGTCGGTGTCCTCGCCGCGCTCCAGCACGCCCGCACACCCGGCGGGGCGGGCCAGGTCGTGGACGCGGCGATCGTCGACGGCGCCGCGCACCTCGCGACGATGATCCACGCGATGCTGGCGGCCGGCGGCTGGCAGGACCGGCGCGGCTCGAACCTCCTGGACGGCGGCTGCCCCTTCTACGGCTCCTACGAGACGTCCGACGGGCAGTACATGGCGGTGGGACCGCTGGAGCAGCGGTTCTACGACGAGTTCGTCACCCTGCTCGGTATCGCGGACCGGGTCCCGGACCGCAAGGACCTCGCCCGCTGGGGCGACCTGCGCGCCGCCGTCGCCGAGCGGTTCCTGACCCGCACGCGCGAGGAATGGACCGCGGTGTTCGAGGGGACGGACGCCTGTGTCGCTCCCGTCCTCTCGCTCCGCGAGGCCCCGCACCATCCGCATCTCGCGGCCCGCTCCACCTTCGTCGAGCACGGCGGCCTCACCCAGCCCGCGCCCGCTCCGCGGTTCTCCGAGACGCCCGTATCCGTACGCCGAGGGCCCGCGAGGCCCGGCGCGGACACCGAGGACGTCGCCGCGGACTGGGACGTACCGGGCCTCCGGACCGCGGCCCCGGACGCCGCGGGGAAGGACGGCGGCGCCTGATGGAGCACGCACCACCGGGCGGGGCGGACCTCGCCCCGCCCGGCGTCACCCCGCACAACGCCATGCCGCACGGCCCGACGCCGCCCGGCTGGACTCCACCGTCGACAACCGGCTCCAGGGGGCCCCGTGCAGCGGCAGATCTTCACTGAGGAGCACGACGCGTTCCGCGCGACGGTCCGCACCTTCCTCACCAAGGAAGTCCTCCCGTACTACGAACAGTGGGAGAAGGACGGCATCGTCTCGCGCGAGGCCTGGCTCGCGGCAGGGCGGCAGGGCCTCCTCGGCCTCGCCGTTCCCGAGGAGTACGGCGGCGGCGGCAACGCCGACTTCCGCTACAGCGCGGTGCTCGCCGAGGAGTTCACCCGGGCCGGCGCGGCCGGACTGGCCGTCGGCCTGCACAACGACATCATCGGCCCCTACCTCACCGGCCTGGCCACCGAGGAGCAGAAGCGCCGCTGGCTGCCCGGTTTCTGCTCCGGCGAGACCATCACCGCCATCGCCATGACCGAACCGGGCGCGGGCTCGGACCTCCAGGGCATACGCACCACGGCCGAGGACAGGGGTGACCACTGGCTGCTCAACGGCTCGAAGACCTTCATCTCCAACGGCATCCTCGCCGACCTGGTGATCGTCGTCGCGAAGACCACTCCGGAAGGCGGTGCGAAGGGGCTGTCCCTGATCGTCGTGGAGCGCGGGGCGGAGGGCTTCGAGCGGGGCCGCAACCTCGACAAGATCGGCCAGAAGTCCCAGGACACCGCCGAGCTGTTCTTCCACGACGTCCGGGTCCCCAAGGAGAACCTCCTGGGTGAGCGGGACGGCGCCTTCATCCATCTGATGACCAACCTCGCCCAGGAGCGGATGGGCATCGCGGTCGCCGCGATCGCCGGTGCCGAGCACCTCCTGGAGATCACCACCCGGTACGTCAAGGAGCGAGAGGCCTTCGGGCGCCCGCTCTCCAAGCTCCAGCACATCCGGTTCGAGATCGCCGAGATGGCCACCGAGTGCGCGGTCACCCGCACGTTCCTCGACCGGTGCGTCGTCGACCACTCGGAGGGCGTACTGGACGCCGTCCACGCCTCGATGGCCAAGTGGTGGGCCACCGAACTGCAAAAGCGCGTCGCCGACCGCTGCCTCCAGCTGCACGGCGGCTACGGCTACATGGCGGAGTACCCGGTCGCCAGGGCGTTCACCGACGGCCGCATCCAGACCATCTACGGCGGCACGACCGAGATCATGAAGGAGATCATCGGCCGCTCGCTGCTGGCCTGACCCCCGTTCGGCCCGGCCCGCCACCCGCGCCGCCCGGCCACCGCCCCACCTCTGTCGCCGAACCACCTCTGTCGCCGAACCACCCCGAAAGGCAGCTGTCTTGAGTACCGAAGCATTCGTCTACGACGCGATCCGCACCCCGCGCGGCCGCGGCAAGGCCAATGGCGCCCTGCACGGCACCAAGCCGATCGACCTGGTCGTCGGCCTCATCCACGAGATCCGGGGCCGCTTCCCGGACCTCGACCCCGCCGCCATCGACGACATCGTCCTCGGCGTGGTCAGCCCGCTCGGGGACCAGGGCTCCGACATCGCGAGGATCGCCGCCATCGCGGCCGGGCTGCCCGATTCCGTCGCCGGGGTCCAGGAGAACCGCTTCTGTGCCTCCGGCCTCGAAGCGGTCAACCTGGCCGCCGCCAAGGTCCGTTCGGGCTGGGAGGACCTCGTCCTGGCCGGGGGTGTCGAGTCGATGTCCCGGGTCCCGATGGGCTCGGACGGCGGTGCCTGGGCGATGGACCCGATGACCAGCTTCCAGACCGGCTTCGCCCCGCAGGGCATCGGCGCCGACCTCATCGCCACCATCGAGGGCTTCTCCCGCCGCGATGTCGACGAGTACGCCGCCCTGTCCCAGGAGCGCGCGGCCGAGGCCTGGAAGGACGGGCGGTTCGCCCGTTCCGTCGTTCCCGTCAGGGACCGCAACGGACTGGTCGTCCTCGACCGGGACGAGCACCTGCGGCCCGGCACCACCGCCGACTCGCTCGCCGCACTCAAGCCGTCCTTCGCGGGGATCGGTGAGATGGGCGGCTTCGACGCGGTCGCGCTGCAGAAGTACCACTGGGTCGAGAAGATCGACCATGTCCACCACGCGGGCAACTCCTCCGGCATCGTGGACGGTGCCGCACTCGTCGCGATCGGCTCCCAGCAGGCCGGCGAGCGCTACGGCCTCACCCCGAGGGCCCGGATCGTCTCCGCCGCGGTCTCCGGCTCCGAGCCGACCATCATGCTGACCGGCCCCGCCCCCGCCACCCGCAAGGCGCTGGCCAAGGCCGGGCTGACCATCGGCGACATCGACCTCGTCGAGATCAACGAGGCCTTCGCCGGGGTCGTCCTGCGCTTCGTCAGGGACATGGGCCTCTCCCTGGACAAGGTCAACGTCAACGGCGGAGCCATCGCGCTCGGCCACCCGCTCGGCGCGACCGGGGCGATGATCCTCGGCACGCTCATCGACGAACTGGAGCGGCGCGACCAGCGGTACGGCCTGGTCACCCTCTGCGTCGGCGGCGGCATGGGCGTCGCCACCGTCATCGAACGACTCTGACCGTCCCGGCCACCCCTGCTTACGGAGAAGAAGAGCAATGACCGAGAGCACGACCATCCGCTGGGAACAGGACGAGACCGGCGTCGTCACCCTCGTACTGGACGACCCGGACCAGTCCGCCAACACGATGAACCAGGCGTTCACGGACTCCATCGCCGCGGTCGCGGACCGCGCGGAAGCCGAGAAGGACTCCATCCGCGGCATCATCTACACCTCCGCGAAGAAGACCTTCTTCGCGGGCGGCGACCTCAAGGACATGATCAAGGCCGGCCCCGAGGACGCCCAGGCCGTCTTCGACACCGGTATGGCGATCAAGAGGTCGCTGCGCCGCATCGAGACCCTCGGCAAGCCCGTCGTCGCCGCCATCAACGGCACGGCCCTCGGCGGCGGTTACGAGATCGCGCTCGCCGCCCACCACCGCGTCGCCCTCGACGCGCCCGGCTCACGCATCGGCCTTCCCGAGGTCACCCTCGGCCTGCTGCCCGCGGGCGGCGGGGTCACCCGCACCGTACGCCTCATGGGCATCGCCGACGCGCTGCTGAAGGTGCTGCTCCAGGGCACCCAGTACACACCGCGGCGCGCCCTGGAGAACGGTCTGGTCCACGAGGTCGCCGCCACCCGGGAGGAGATGCTCACCAAGGCCCGTGCCTTCATCGACGCGAACCCCGAGTCGCTGCAGCCCTGGGACGTCAAGGGCTACAAGATCCCCGGCGGAACCCCGTCCAACCCGCGGTTCGCCGCCAATCTGCCGGCCTTCCCGGCCAACCTGAAGAAGCAGATCGCCGGCGCCCCCATGCCCGCGCCCCGCAACATCCTGGCCGCCGCGGTCGAGGGTTCGCAGGTCGACTTCGAGACCGCGCTCACCATCGAGGCCCGCTACTTCACCGAGCTGGTCACCGGCCAGGTCGCCAAGAACATGATCCAGGCGTTCTTCTTCGATCTCCAGGCCGTCAACTCGGGAGCCAACCGGCCCCAGGGCATCCCGGAGCGTCCGGTCCGCAGGGTGGCCGTCCTCGGCGCCGGGATGATGGGCGCCGGAATCGCGTACTCCTGCGCGCGGGCGGGCATCGACGTCGTCCTCAAGGACGTCTCCGCCGAGGCGGCGGCCAAGGGCAGGGCGTACAGCGAGAAGCTCCTCGCCAAGGCGCTCTCCCGGGGCCGTACGACCGAGGCGAAGCGCGACGAACTGCTGGCCCGCATCACCCCGACCGGCGACCCGGCCGATCTGGCGGGCTGCGACGCGGTGATCGAGGCGGTCTTCGAGGACACCTCGCTCAAGCACAAGGTGTTCCAGGAGATCCAGGACGTCATCGAGCCCGACGCGCTGCTCTGTTCCAACACCTCCACGCTGCCGATCACGGTCCTGGCCGAAGGGGTGTCGCGGCCGGCCGACTTCATCGGCCTCCACTTCTTCTCGCCCGTCGACAAGATGCCGCTCGTCGAGATCATCAAGGGCGAGCGGACCGGTGACGAGGCACTGGCCCGCGCCTTCGACCTGGTCCGCCGGATCGGGAAGACGCCGATCGTCGTCAACGACTCACGCGGCTTCTTCACCTCGCGCGTCATCGGCCAGTTCATCAACGAGGGCGTCGCCATGGTCGGCGAGGGCGTCGAGCCCGCGTCGGTCGAGCAGGCGGCGGCCCAGTCCGGCTACCCGGCCAAGGTGCTCTCCCTGATGGACGAGCTGACCCTCACTCTGCCGCGCAGGATCCGCGACGAGACCCGGCGGGCCGTCGAGGAAGCGGGCGGGACCTGGGCCGGACACCCCGGTGACGGGGTCATCGACCGGATGGTCGACGAGTTCGGGCGGCCCGGACGCAGCGGTGGCGCGGGCTTCTACGAGTACGACGAGGCCGGCAGGCGGACGGGCCTGTGGCCGGGGCTGCGGGAGCACTTCGCGAAGCCGGACGCCGAGGTGCCCTTCATCGACATGAAGGAGCGGATGCTGTTCTCCGAGGCGCTGGACAGCGTCCGCTGCCTGGAGGAGAACGTCCTCGTCTCCGTCGCCGACGCCAACATCGGCTCCATCATGGGCATCGGCTTCCCGCCGTGGACCGGTGGTGTGTTCCAGTACATCAACGGGTACGAGGGCGGCCTGCCCGGCTTCGTGGCACGTGCCCGCGAACTCGCCGAGCGGTACGGCGACCGGTTCCTGCCCCCCGCACTGCTGGTGGACAAGGCCGCGAAGGGCGAGACCTTCCACGACTGACCCCGGGCTGCACGGGCCGCGTCCACGGCGCACTCACTCCGCCGTGAACGCGGCCCGCAGCTCCTGCCGCAGCGACCGCTGGAACGCGGTCACCAGCGCCTGCACCACCATCGGCTGCATATGGGCCGACAGCGACTTCATCGCCGCGACATGCTCCGGGTCCGACTCGCGCTCCCGGTAGGGGTTCCACACCTCGTCCCGGAACAGCCGGGTCAGCTCCTGCGCGGCCGCCCGGGTGTGCTCCACCAGGACCGTGCGCGCCGCCAGGATCGTCTCGTGCGCGATCGGCACGTCCAGCAGCTCCACCCCGAGCCGCAGCAGCCCCGGATCCACCCGGTAGCTCCCCCCGGCCTCCTCGGGTCGCTCCAGCACCCCCATCGCCGCCAGCCGGTCCACGTCCGCCTCGGTGAGCGCCCGCCCGGCGCGCCTCTCCAGCTCCGCCCCGGTCGTGTGCTCCGCCTTGTCCGGCGCCCAGGACGCCACGAGGGCCCGGTGGATCGCCAGATCGTGCGCGCTCAGATCGGGCGGCAGCTGCTCCAGATACCGCTCGATGGCGGCCAGCGTCATGCCCTGGTGCTGGAGTTCCTCGATCAGGGCGAGACGGGACAGGTGCTCGTGCCCGTAACGCCCGACCCGGCGCGGACCGATGACCGGGGGCGGCAGCAGACCGCGGGTGCTGTAGAAACGCACCGTGCGCACGGTGACTCCGGCGCGCGCCGCCAGCTCGTCGACGGTGAGCGTCGGATCGTCGGTCCCGGTCACCATGTCTGCTCCTCGCTTCCCTCGGCCGTGCCCGTGCCCGTGCACCGTCCGGTTCATCAGTATTGCTGTCTCACCACTGTTGTGAAAGTGGTGGGCGGACGACGGGGGCGTGATTGTCCGTGCTGGTTCGTAGGGTGGGGGGATGCCGGAGATCACTTACGTACGGGGAGACGCCACGGCCCCGCAGGGCAAGGGCGTCAAGCTCATCGCACATGTCTGCAACGACCTGGGCGGCTGGGGCAAGGGCTTCGTGCTCGCCGTCTCGCGCCGCTGGCCCGAGCCGGAGAAGGAGTACCGCCGCTGGCACCGGGAGCGGGCGGGCAATGACTTCGCCCTGGGGGCCGCGCAGTTCGTCCAGGTCGCTCCGTACACCTGGGTGGCGAACATGATCGGGCAGCACGGGATGCGGACGGGCAGCAAGGGGGTGCCCGTGCGGTACGAGGCGGTGGACGCAGCTCTGGGCGCGGTGGCCGGACGGGCCGCGGAGCTGGGCGCCTCGGTCCATATGCCGCGGATCGGCTGCGGGCTGGCGGGCGGCACGTGGTCCAGGATCGAGCCGCTGATCGCACAGCGCCTCGTCGCCCCCGGCATACCCGTGACGGTGTACGACTACGGCTCGGACTGACCCCGGTGGCAGCCGTCCGGCGCGCTGCCTTCCGGAACGCCGCCCGAACGGCGGAGAGTTACGGGGTGAGGGAACGCGTCGCTCCCTCCCGGCATGGCTATGGTGGAGTCGGACCGCAGGGACGGGGGAGGGCTCATGCCGGCGCTGAGTACCAACGAGGCACTGCTCGCGAGGGCGCTCACGGAGACTCCGCCGTCCGACGCGCTGAGCGAGCAGATCCTCGACGCGGCGCGTGAGCAGTTCATCACCTTCGGGCTGCGCCGGTCGACCGTGGACGACGTCGCCAAGCGGGCACGGGTCTCGCGCGTGACCGTCTACCGGCGGATCGGGAACAAGGACAGCCTCGTCTCGGCCTGTCTGCTGCGTGAGTACCGCCGGTTCGTGGTGGAGATCGACGACGCGGTCGCCGCGCTGCCCACCATCGAGGACCGGCTCGTCGAGGGCTTCACGGCCGTCCTCAAGCACATCCGGGAGCACCCGCTCGTCGGCGGTCTGCTGCGGCTCGAACCGGAGATCATGCTCCCCTTCCTCACCCTGGAGAGCGGGCCCGCCTTCCTCGCCATGCGCGGATACGTGGCCGGCCGGCTGCGCCAGGTGCGGCGGGCCGAGGGCCGGCCGGAGAGCGATCCGACACCCGTCGCCGAACTGATGGTGCGGATCACCGTCTCGTTCCTGCTCAACCCGGTCAGCTGTTTCGAGCTGGACGACGACGAGCAGGTCCGCTCCTTCGCGCGCCGCTACCTCGTCCCCCTGCTCGCCGCCGGCTGAGGCCGCACGGCCGGCCGGGCTTCACAGCCGGGCTTCACAGTGGGTCTTCCCGGCCGGCGCGGCTCCGCCCTGGGCGGGTGCTCAGGAGGGCTTCCGCGCCGGGGGCGCCGCCGCGGCGCCCCGGACCTCGTCGGGCAGGGGCTCCAGAGGACGGCTCCGGGCCCAGTGCGGGCCGAGGTCATCCAGCCGCCAGCCGAACGGGTACGAGCGTGGCTGCGGGCGCGACGGCAGCCACC
Organism: Streptomyces sp. NPDC079020; assembly: GCF_044542225.1. Lineage (NCBI taxonomy): Bacteria > Bacillati > Actinomycetota > Actinomycetes > Kitasatosporales > Streptomycetaceae > Streptomyces > Streptomyces sp. NPDC079020. The sequence continues at coordinate 160,368 of NZ_JBITUB010000007.1, read as the reverse complement.
CGGGCCGGGCCGGGAGCAACCGCACCAGCCGCGACCGGGCCCGCAGGGCACCCGACGCGGCCGCCCTGACCGGGAGCGGCTGCACCCGGAAGCCCAGCGCCCGCAGCAGCGGCTCATCCAGCAGCGCGAGCGAGAAGCGCGCGGCCAGCGGGCGCACCGGGCGCGGATACCAGCTCGCCATCGTCCGGAACGTGGCGTTCGCGACCCGCCGGTTGGCCGGGTCGTACGCGAACATCCGCTCCTCGTAGGCGTCGAGGAGCCGCTCGAACCCTTCGTACGTCTCGGGAGCACCGTCGATGCCCATCATGGCCGCCGTCTTCCGCCCGACCTGGGTGAGCGCCTCGATCTCCTGGGCGCACAGGGGCCGCCAGCCGAACCGGTCGATCCACCGCTTCGGCCCCACGACGGTCGTGGCCAGCACATAGAGGAAGTCCTCGTTGGGAATGCGGTATCTGCCGTGGATCCGGTTGAGGTGGCGGGCCGCGGCCCGGCCGCGCGCCGAGTCGAAGCCGTCCCTGGCCATCTCGTACCCGATCAGGACGGTGTCGTCGTACCGCTTCTGCCCGGCCCGCTCGAACTCCTGGGTGCGGTCGAGGAGTACGGAGATCCGGGGGACCCCGAAGTCGCGGAGGAACGCGATGCTCACGCCCTGGCGGTAGTCCCAGGGGAACTCGTACTGCGTGAGCAGCCGGAGGATTTCGGCGTAGTCGCGGGTGGGATCCATCCGGCGGATCTCGCGGAGACGGCTGTAGCGGCCCATGGCGCACACTCCCGGAACGCGTGGTGACGGTAGCGGTTTCCTTCAACTCCCTTGAGATCAAGGCTGTCTGACGATCCATGGGGTGCTGGGAGTCAAAGTTACAAATACTATCGACTTGTTTCACGAGCGGCGTCAACACTGCTGACACGGATTCCAGGAAGGGGGGCGCGGGCGTCGGCACTCGTATCCTCGCGAGCGCGCGGCAGCGGGCCCGCGCGGGCGGGGTGAGGGTGGGGTGGGGGAGGCGTCGCCGGGAAGCGCGGGCGCCGGGTCAGGCCGAGGCGCGGAGGACCAGTTCGGTCGGGGTGATGACGGACGCGGCCGCCTCGTCCCCGGTTCCGTCCAGCCGCCGCATCAGCAGCCGGACCATCAGCCGGCCCATGCCCTCGACGTCCTGCCGGACCGTCGTCAGCGGCGGTTCGGTGACCTCCGCGACGGACGCCATGTCGTCGAAGCCGACCACGGCCACGTCCTCGGGAACCCGGAGGCCGCGCTCGCGCAGCACCCGCAGGGCACCCGAGGCCATCAGGTCGTTGGAGACGAAGACGGCGTCCAGGCCGGGATGGCTGTCCAGCAGACGGGTCATGGCCCGCGCGCCTCCCCCGGCGGTGAAGTCGCTGTCCACCACGAGGCCGGGATCGCCCGGGGGCAGGGCGTCGTGGTAGCCGTCGACGCGGTCCAGGGCCGAGGTCTGGTCGCGCGGTCCGGCGATATGCGCTATCCGCCGCCGGCCCAGTGCGACCAGATGGCGTACGGCTTCGCGGGCGCCACCGCGGTTGTCGCAGTCGACGTAGGGAACCGCCGGTCCGGAGCCGGACCCGGGGCGGCCGCCGTACACGGTCGGCACCCGGAACCGGCTGATGATCGCGGGCAGTTCATCGTCCGTGTGCAGGGAGAACGCCAGCACGCCGTCGACATGGCCGCCCGCGAGATAGCGCGTGACCCGGTCGAAATCGCCGCGCCCCTCCACCAGGAGGAGAACCAGCTGGGCGTCGTGCAGAATCAGTTCACGGCTGATGCCACGGATCTGCCGGGAGAAGAACGGGTCGGAGAAGATCCGGAACTCGGGCTCGTCGATGATCACGGCGACCGCCCCGTTGCGGCGGGTGACCAGCGTGCGTGCGGCGTGGTTCGGTATGTAGCCGAGCTCCTCGACGGCCTTGCGCACCTGATCCACCAGCGGCTGCCGCACCCCGGCGCCCCCGTTCACCACCCGGGAGGCCGTCGCCCGGGAGACACCCGCGCGGGCCGCCACCGCCTCCAGGGTGGGCCGGGCGTCACGGAGGGAGTCGGGGCTCGGACCGGGCAAGGGACGCTCCTCGTACGCACGGAAATCCGGCCGTCGCGGGCCGGGACTGGCGGGAACTGCTCGAACACCACCAGCCTATCCGCCGCCCCCGCGGGCGGACGGGGCGCCGCCGCTCCGCGGGGGAGCGACGGCGCCCGGGGCCTGCCGCCGGGGTCAGCGGTGGTCGTGCACCGTGTTGGTCGCGGCGATCTTCGTCCAGGACGCGGGCCGCTCGGGCCCGGCCGCCTCATGTGCCGCGCGGCGCGCGCTCTCACGCGCGGCCGGTGCCCCGGTCCGCCCGCCCGCCGCGGCGCCCGCCGCCGGGAGCTCCGGCCGCGAGGGCCGGTACAGCCAGGTGTCGAAGAGCCCCGCGAGCGGCTTGCCCGAGACCCGCTCCGCGTACCGTACGAAGTCGCCCACGGTCGCGTTGCCGTACGCGTGCTCGGCCGGCCAGCCCTTCAGCAGAGCGAAGAACGTGTCGTCGCCGACCTCGTCGCGCAGCACCTGGAGCGCCAGCGCGCCCCGGTCGTAGACGGCCCCGGCGAACTGGTTGTCCGGTCCCGGGTCGCCCGGCTTCACCGTCCAGAAGGCGTCGTCGGCGGGGTGCTGGGCGTAGGTGTAGTCGGCCAGTTCCCGTGCGGTGCCCTCCCCCTCCTTCTCCGACCACAGCCACTGGCTGTACCGGGCGAAGCCCTCGTTGATCCAGATGTCCTTCCAGCCCTCGACCGACACGCTGTCGCCGTACCACTGGTGCGCCAGCTCATGCACGACGACCGAGACATTGGCGCCGTTGGCGAACTGCCGCGGGCTGTAGAACGGCCTGGTCTGGGTCTCCAGGGCGAAACCGCTGGTCACATTGGGCACGTAGCCGCCCAGGGCGTTGAACGGGTACGGGCCGAACACCTCGGTCAGCCACTCGGCGACCTCGGCCGTGCGCTCGATGCTGGCCCGCGCGGCCCCGTCGTTGGCGCCGAGGTCCTTGCTGTACGCGTTCAGGACCGGCAGGCCGTCCGCCGTCTTGTCGGTCGTGATGTCGAACTTACCGATCGCCAGCGTCGTCAGATACGTCGCCTGCGGCTTGTCCGAACGCCAGTTGAACCTGGTCCAGCCCAGCTTCGAGCTCTGCGACTGGAGCACGCCGTTGCTGATCGCCTGGGTGCCGTCCGGCACGGAGACCGACACGTCGTACGTCGCCTTGTCCAGCGGGTGGTCATTGCTCGGGAACCACCACACCGCCGAGTCCGGCTCCTGCGCGGCGACGCCGCCGTCCGGGGTACGGGCCCACGCGGTCCAGCCGTTGACCTTCAGTTCGGACGGCTTTCCGGCGTAGCGGACGACCACCGAGACCGGCTTGCCCTTGGTGAGGGCGGCCGCCGGGGTGATCTCCAGCTCCTGCTCCCCGGACTTCGCGAAGCCGGCCTTCCTGCCGTTGACCCGCACCTCGGAGACCGCGAGGCCGAAGTCGAGATTGAAGCGGGTCAGCTGCTGGGTGGGGGTGGCCAGCAGCGTCGCCGTGCCTTCCAGCAGATCGGTCGCGGGCTGGTACTTCAGCCGCAGGTCGTAGTGGGACACGTCGTAGCCACCGTTGCCGCTGGCCGGGTAGTAGGGGTCGCCGATACCCGGGGCGCCCACGGTGCCTCCGGCGGCCGATGCCGGGATCGCCAGCACGAGGGTGGCCGCGAGTGCGCTGGGGACGATGAGTCTGCGGTGCACGAATGCTCCAAGTCGTCGGGGCGGATGATCTTCCGACCGGTCGTGGCGACACTAGCCAGACGAGAGCGTTTTTGACCGGCTCATGGCTATTTCTGTCACACGATCGCCATCCGGCCGTCATGGCGCGGGGTGATCGCCCCCTGTCGCACAGGAGTTGACCGGGGTACCTTCCGCACACGCCGACAGGCCGGCGGGTACCCCCGTGCCCGTCCCTGCACCCGGGAGGCAGCCGCTGATGACCCCTCGCATCGCCCGTGCACTCCGATTCCTCGCCCCTCGTTCGTCCCGCCGGCCGGACGCCGTGCGCCCGCCGCGCCGGACGGGCGCCCCGCACCGCCGTCCAGCGGCCGTGCGCACGATGGTGCTGGCGGCGTCGGCCGCCGCGCTCGCCGTACCGTTCGCCACGGTTCCCGCCGAGGCCGCGCACCGCCCGCCGCGCACCGGCTTCGAGCTCAGCGACGGGACCCGCTGGACGGGGCAGCCCGAGGAGCAGGCCTTCCTCGCCGCCGTGGACCGGGGGAGCGACCGGGTCTCCATCGACCGGATCGGCACGACCGGGGAGGGCCGGCCGCTCCAGCTCGTCCGTATCGGCAGTCACCGGCCGACGTCGAACACGATGCTGCTGATCTGCAGTCAGCACGGCAACGAGCCCTCCGGGCGCGAGGCGTGCCTGTCGACGGTCCGCGATCTCGCCTTCGCCGAGGACCGGGAGACCCGCGACTTCCTGTCCCGCACCCGGGTGCTGGTCCTGCCGACGGCCAACCCCGACGGGCGCGCGGCCAACACCCGGGGCAACGCGGACGGTGTCGACATCAACCGCGACCACATCGCCCTGGAGACCGCCGAGGGCCGGGCCATGGCGGCGGTGATCCGCGACCGACGTCCCGATGTCATCTACGACTTGCACGAGTACGGGGCGACGCCCCCGTACTACGACAAGGACCTCTTCGTCCTGTGGCCGCGCAATCTCAATGTCTCCGACCGAGTGCACGAGGCCTCGCAGACCCTGTCCGACCGCTATGTGCGGACCGCCGCGACGGCGGCGGGCTTCAGCAGCGGCCTGTACGGCATCTGGACCGACCCGGTGACCGGTGACCCCGTCAAGCAGACGGCGGGCGACGGCCAGGAGCGGATCCTGCGCAACACCTCGGGCATCAAGCACGCGGTCGGTCTGCTCATCGAATCCCGGGTCGACGCGCTCACCGACGAGGAGAAGGCCGACCGGGCGCTGAACCAGCGGCGCAGGGTCTCGTCCCAGCAGGCGGCGCTCGACGGTCTGTTCGCGTTCACCGGTGAACAGCGCGGCCGGATCGAGGCCGCCACCACGGCCTCGCGGCTCGCGGGCTTCGCGGACCGGGGGCCGGTCCATCTGGGCGGCGCGGACAACGACCCGGCGGAGCCGGACGAGATCCTGCAGGACCCGCCGTGCGGCTACCGGCTGAACGCCGCCCAGTACGCCGATGTACGGGACGAACTGGCCCTGCACGGCGTCACCTCCCGGCGGGAGGGCGACGGGGCATACGTACCGCTGCGGCAGTCGGCCCGCGACCTGATTCCCCTCCTGCTGGACGAACGCGCGACATATCACCTCACAAACGGTCAAGCCGATACCGCTTGTTGATCCCCTGAGATACGCGTCCTGTGTGGTACTGCCTACGGAGAGCGATTTTCGGACTCCGTGAAAGGTGCCTTTCGTGTCGCAGGACGATCAGAGAACGGGTGGGCGGGGGGATCTGCCGGTCACGGCCGATCTCCCCGCCGAGGCGCCCCACGGCAGGAGCCCCACGACCGACCGGGTGGTGTTCGGAGTCACGGCGGTCCTCACCCTCGCCTTCGTGCTCTGGGGCTCGGTCGCCACCGACTCGCTGGAAAAGGTCTCCAGCAGGCTGCTCAACGGCCTCATCCACAACGGTGGCTGGGCCTTCATGCTCGCGGCGTCCGGCTTCGTGGTCTTCGCCCTGTGGCTCTCGATCAGCCGGTACGGGAAGATCTCGCTCGGCCAGGAGGGCGAGAAGCCGGAATTCCGGACCGTCTCCTGGGTCGCGATGATGTTCAGCGCCGGAATGGGCATCGGCCTGATGTTCTACGGGGTGAGCGAACCGCTCGCCCACTTCATCGATCCGCCTCCGGGCACGCACCCCGCCGACGAGGCCGAGGCCATGCAGACGGCCATGGCCACCACCCTCTTCCACTGGACCCTGCACCCCTGGGCGATCTACGCGGTGGTCGGGCTGGCCATCGCCTACAGCACCTACCGGCGACGCCGGCGGCAGACGATCAGCGCGGTCTTCGAGCCGCTGATCGGCGAACGGCACGCCCACGGAGGAGTCGGCCGGTTCATCGACATCCTCGCCATCTTCGCGACCCTCTTCGGCTCGGCCGCCTCCCTGGGCCTGGGCGCCCTCCAGATCGGCAGCGGATTCCACGAGCTGAACTGGCGGGAGAAGACGGGCACCGGACTGCTGGTCGCCATTATCGCGGTCCTGACCGTCGCCTTCGTCGCCTCCGCCGTCTCCGGTGTGGAGAAGGGCATCCAGTGGCTGTCCAACACCAACATGGTGCTCGCCCTGATCCTGGTCGTGTTCGTCTTCATCGCCGGTCCCACCATCATCGTGCTGGACCTGCTGCCCACGTCGATCGCCGCGTACTTCGGCGACCTCGCCCAGCTCGCCGGACGGACCGAGGCGACCGGCAAGAACGACGTGGCCGAGTGGCTGGGCAGCTGGACGGTCTTCTACTGGGCCTGGTGGATCTCCTGGACGCCCTTCGTCGGCATGTTCATCGCGAGGATCAGCCGGGGCCGGACGATCCGGCAGTTCGTCGGCGGCGTCATCCTGGTCCCCAGCACCGTCAGCCTGGTCTGGTTCGCCGTGTTCGGCGGCTCGGCGATCAAGCTCCAGCAAGCCGGGAGGCTCGGCGACGCCGACACCCCCGAGGCCCAGCTCTTCGGCGTCCTCCAGGAGTTCCCGATCCCCACCGTGATGAGCGTCCTGGTGATGGTGCTCGTCGGCATCTTCTTCGTCTCCGGCGCGGACGCCGCCTCCATCGTGATGGGCACGCTCTCCCAGAAGGGCGTCCTCGAACCGGCCAAGTGGGTCGTGGTCTTCTGGGGAGTCGTCACCGGCGCCGTCGCCGCCGTCATGCTGCTCATCGGCAACGGCAAGGGAGACGCGCTGGCCGGGCTCCAGAACCTCACCATCCTGGTGGCCGCTCCCTTCACCATCGTGATGATCGGGATGTGCGTGGCCCTGATGCGGGACCTGCGCCAGGACCCGCAGATCGTCCGGCAGGAGTTCGGGGTGGAGGCCGTCGAATCCGCCGTGATCGAGGGCCACGCCAGGTACGACGGCGACTTCGAGATCCGGATCGGCCCGGGGACGGCGCAGATCACCACGGACCGGCGCCACACGTCCGACCCCTCCGACTGAGGGCGCTCCCCAGGACCTCCCGCGCGGCGGGGCCGCCTCCCACGGGCGCGCCCCGGCCGCCGGTCCGGCCGCCCCGGACCGTCCCGCGGCCGATTAGTATCGACACCCTGATGACTGCCACCCTCGTCGCCAAGGACCTCGCCGCCGGACACGGCGACCGCACACTCTTCGCCGGACTCGACCTCGTCGTCGCGCCCGGTGATGTGATCGGTCTCGTCGGAGTCAACGGCGCCGGAAAATCTTCCCTGCTCCGCCTCTTCGCCGGGCTGGACCTGCCGGAGGAGGGGGAGCTGCGGCTCTCCCCGCCCACCGCCACCGTCGGGCATCTCCCGCAGGAGCCCGAGCGGCGCCCGGAGGAGACCGTGCGGGAGTTCCTGGCCCGCCGCACCGGGGTCGCCGAGGCCCAGCGCGCGATGGACGCCGCGACACAGGACCTGGTCGACGGGGCGCCGGGCGCGGACGACGCGTACTCCGAGAGCCTGGAGCGCTGGCTCGCACTCGGCGGCGCCGACCTGGACGAGCGGGCCGAGGAGGTCGCCGCCGATCTGGGGCTGACCATCGGTCTCGACCTCCCCATGACGGCGCTCTCCGGCGGCCAGGCGGCCCGAGCCGGCCTCGCCTCGCTCCTGCTGTCCCGCTACGACATCTTCCTGCTCGACGAGCCGACCAACGACCTCGACCTGGACGGCCTGGAGCGCCTCGAACGCTTCGTGTCGGGACTGCGCGCGGGCACCGTCGTCATCAGCCACGACCGGGAATTCCTGCTGCGCACGGTCACCAAGGTCCTCGAACTGGATCTCGCCCAGCAGCAGATCAACCTCTACGGCGGCGGGTACGCGGCCTACCTGGAGGAGCGCGAGACCGCCCGCCGGCACGCCCGCGAGGGGTACGAGGAGTACGCCGGCAAGCGGGCCGCCCTCGAAGCCCGCGGCCATATGCAGCGCTCCTGGATGGACAAGGGCGTCAAGAACGCCCGGCGAAAGGCCACCGACGGCGACAAGCTCGGCCGCAACGCACGCAGCGAGGCGAGTGAGAAGCAGGCCGCGAAGGCCCGGCAGACACAGCGCATGATCGAGCGGCTCGACGTGGTCGACGAGCCGCGCAAGGAGTGGGAACTGCGGATGGAGATCGCCACCGCCCCCCGCTCCGGATCGGTCGTCGCCACCCTGCGCGAGGCGCGGGTCGTGCGCGGCGACTTCACGTTCGGACCGGCGTCGCTCCAGATCGACTGGGCGGACCGGGTCGCCATCACCGGCGCCAACGGCGCGGGCAAGTCCACCCTGCTCGCCGCCCTGCTGGGCAGGCTCCCGCTGGACTCGGGGCACGCCACGCTCGGCTCGGGCGTGGTGGTCGGCGAGGTCGACCAGGCGCGGAAGCTGTTCCTGGGCGCGGAGTCGCTGCTGGAGGCGTTCTGCGCGGCGGTCCCCGACACCGAGCCCGCCGAGGTCCGCACCCTGCTGGCCAAGTTCGGTCTGCGCGCGGACCATGTGATGCGCCCCGCGACGACACTCTCCCCGGGCGAGCGCACCCGGTCCGCCCTCGCGCTCCTCCAGGGCCGGGGAGTCAACCTTCTCGTCCTCGACGAGCCGACCAACCACCTGGACCTGCCCGCGATCGAGCAGCTGGAGTCGGCGCTGGAGTCGTACACGGGGACGCTGCTGCTGGTCACGCACGACCGGCGGATGCTGGAGGCCGTAAGGACGACGAGGCGGGTCGAGGTCGCGGCCGGCGGAATCAAGGAACTCTGACGGCACCCGGGTGCGGGGGCAGCGCCCCCGCACCCGCCCGGACTCAGCGCTTCCGGCCGCCGTCCCGCTGCGGATCCGTCAGCCCGGCCCGGCGCAAGGCGTCCGCCATCGCGCTGTTGGCCGGAGCCGGGGCGCCCGGCCCGCCGCGGGAGGCGCCGCCGCCACGGGCCGCACCGCCGCCGTCGCCGCCGCGCCGCTCCCGGCCGCCCTGGCCCCGCTGACCGCGGTCCGCCCGGCCCTCGCCCTGACCCTGTCGCTGCTTCGGCGGACGGCTGCCCCGGCCACCGCCCTGCCCGGCACCGCCCGGCGCGCCCGGCTCGTCGTCCAGCCGCAGCGTCAATGAGATCCGCTTGCGCGGAATGTCGACGTCCATGACCTTGACCTTCACGATGTCCCCGGGCTTCACGACATCCCGCGGATCCTTCACGAACGTCTTCGACAGCGCCGAGACATGCACCAGACCGTCCTGGTGGACGCCGATGTCGACGAACGCCCCGAACGCGGCGACATTCGTGACGACCCCCTCCAGCACCATCCCCTGGGCCAGGTCGCCGAGCTTTTCGACGCCCTCCTTGAACGTGGCGGTCCGGAAGGCCGGACGCGGGTCGCGGCCCGGCTTCTCCAGTTCCTTCAGGATGTCCGTCACGGTCGGCAGCCCGAAGGTGTCGTCCACGAAGTCGGCCGCCCGCAGCGACCTCAGCGCGCCCGCGTTCCCGATCAGGGAGGCGACCTCGCTGCCCGTCGTCTTCACCATCCGCCGCACCACGGGGTACGCCTCGGGGTGCACGCTCGACCCGTCCAGCGGGTCGTCGCCGTCACGGATGCGCAGGAAGCCCGCGCACTGCTCGTACGCCTTCGGACCGAGCCGCGCCACGTCCTTGAGCGCCTTGCGGGACCGGAAGGGGCCGTTGCCGTCGCGGTGGGCGACGATGTTCTCGGCGAGCCCGGAGCTGATCCCGGAGACCCGCGAAAGCAGCGGCGCCGAGGCGGTGTTGACGTCGACACCGACACCGTTCACACAGTCCTCGACCACCGCGTCCAGCGAGCGCGACAGCTTCACCTCGGACAGGTCGTGCTGGTACTGGCCGACCCCGATCGACTTGGGATCGATCTTCACCAGTTCGGCCAGCGGGTCCTGGAGCCGCCGTGCGATCGACACGGCACCGCGCAGCGACACATCCATGTCGGGCAGTTCCTGCGAGGCGAACGCCGACGCCGAGTACACGGAGGCGCCCGCCTCCGACACCATCACCTTGGTGAGCTTCAACTCGGGGTGCTTGTCGATGAGTTCACCGGCCAGCTTGTCCGTCTCGCGGGACGCCGTGCCATTGCCGATCGCGATCAGATCGACGTGGTGCGCCTTCGCCAGCTGCTCCAGCTTCGCCAGCGACTGGTCCCACCTGTTCGCCGGGACGTGCGGGTGGATCACATCGGTGGCCACCACCTTGCCGGTCGCGTCGACGACGGCAACCTTGACGCCCGTACGGAATCCGGGGTCGAGTCCGAGGGTGGCGCGCGTCCCGGCCGGCGCGGCGAGCAGCAGATCACGCAGGTTCGACGCGAAGACGCGTACCGCCTCGTCCTCCGCGGCCGTACGCAGCCGCAGCCGCACATCGATGCCGAGGTGCACCAGAATCCGGGTCCGCCACGCCCAGCGCACCGTGTCGCCGAGCCACTTGTCGCCGGGACGGCCGCGGTCGGCGACACCGAAGCGGCGGGCGACCATGTTCTCGTAGGCGGAGGGGCCCGGCCGGTCCGCCTCCTCGGGCGCCTCGGGCTCCAGGACCAGGTCGAGCATCTCCTCCTTCTCGCCCCGCAGCATCGCGAGCACCCGGTGCGAGGGCAGCGCGGTGAACGGCTCCGCGAAGTCGAAGTAGTCCGCGAACTTCGCGCCCGCCTCCTCCTTGCCCTCCCGGACCTTCGCCGCGAGCCGTCCGCGCGACCACATGCGCTCACGCAGCTCACCGGTCAGATCGGCGTCCTCGGAGAAGCGCTCGGTGAGGATGGCACGGGCGCCCTCCAGCGCCGCCGCCCCGTCCGCGACGCCCTTGTCCGCGTCGACGAACGCGGCGGCCGCCGCGAGCGGATCCACCGACGGGTCGCCCAGCAGCCCGTCCGCCAGCGGTTCGAGCCCCGCCTCCCGGGCGATCTGCGCCTTCGTGCGCCGCTTCGGCTTGAACGGCAGATAGATGTCCTCAAGACGCGCCTTGGTGTCGGCAGCCCGGATCCGCGCCTCCAGCGCCTCGTCGAGCTTGCCCTGTTCACGTACGGAATCGAGGATCGACGAACGCCGCTCCTCCAGCTCCCGCAGATACCGCAGCCGCTCCTCCAACGTGCGCAGCTGCGCATCGTCGAGCATTTCGGTCGCTTCCTTGCGGTAGCGCGCGATGAACGGCACGGTCGATCCGCCGTCGAGCAGCTCGACGGCCGCCTTCACCTGACGCTCACGTACGCCGAGCTCCTCGGCGATCCTGCCTTCGATGGACGTCGTCACGGTTTTCCCGACTCGCCTTCTCGTACTGGCTGTGCTGGCCGTGCAAAGAGCCTGCCGCTCCTACCGCCGCACGCTCTTGCGGGGGTGGTCCCCTTCGCCTGCATTGTGCCGGGTGGCCGGGGGCCGTGTCGCGCGCCCTCCGCGAACACGGCCGGACACCACCGGGACGCGGTCAGCCCCTGCCGATCAGATCGCCGGGGAACGCGCCCGCCGAGGCCGCCGCGAACAGGAAGCCGCGCCCCAGCTCCGTGAGCCGCTCCACACCGGCCGCGCCCAGGTGCTCGTACGGTGCGCGGTCCATCTCGTCGGTGGCCTCCTCCAGCTCCGCCCGCAGCGTCGTGCCGGACTGCGTCAACTCGCCCTCGCCGTCCAGCAGGCCGCGATCCCGCAGCCGCCCGGCCGCGGCCTCCCAGTCTTCACGGCCCCAGCCCCGGGTGGCCAGGATCCAGCCCGGAGCCATTCCCTTGCCCGTGGCGGTGTGGCTGACCATGGCTTCGAGCGGGTCGAGACCGGCGGCGAGCAGGGCGGCGAGATGAGCGTCACCGCGGTGCTCGCGCAGCAGCGTCGCGGCATGCCAGTACGCCAGGTGCGGCTGCTCGGGCACCGGCAGATCCGCGTGGGCGGCGTACAGCGGCCGGGCGTGTCGGGTGCAGGCCTCGGTGGCGCGCAGCGCGAGTCCGGCCGCCTCGGCCAGCTCGGCGGAGGCGAGGGTCTCCTCCCCGAGCAGCCTGCGCAGGGTCGAGTCGGCCGCGCGCAGCCGCGCGCCGAGGACCGCCCCGGGAGCGGCGACGGACCAGACGGCCGGCACATGGCGGGCCACCAGCTCGTGGTTGAAGTTGTAGAAGGCCGCGGTGACCGTGCCCGCTCCCACCGCGCCCAGCGCGGCGCTCCGGGCGGCGAGGTAGGCGGCGTGCGCGTCGTCGATACCGAGCTCCCCGAGCTCCTTGCCGAGGTCGGGGGAGAAGTAGACGGTGGAGTGGAACGGGTTGAGGGCGTTGTGGCAGCGACGTCCGGCGCGGGGCGGGAGTGTAGTCATGCCCGCACGTTACCGACTGGTCGGTACGCTCCGTAACCCCCGGTGCCGCCCGAATGCGGGGGACCGCCGCCGTGGCAGGAAAGGTGGGGTACTCGTCGTTGCGGCCGCCGGGGCCCACCGCCCAGGATGACACCCATGAAGCAGCGATCCGTGCTCGTCGTCCTCTTCGACGGCGTCCAGAGCGGAGCCGACCGGCGAGCGTGTCGTCCTCGACGGCAAGTACGTCACCGCCGCGGGGGTTTCGTCCGGCATCGACATGGGCCTCACCCTGCTCGGCCGGATCGCGGGGGACGAGCACGCCCAGGCCGTGCAACTGCTCACCGAGTACGACCCGCAGCCGCCGTACGACGCCGGATCGCCCGGCAAGGCGCCCGCCGCGCTCGTCGCGGAGTTCCGCGGCAAAAGCCGCTTCACTCTGCGGTAGCCGGGCTCCCGGCGTCCGCGGCGGCCCCGGCCGTCCAGGTGAAGCGGGGCGCGCGGCGTTCCAGGAAGGCGGCGACCCCCTCCGCGGTGTCGCCGCTGCCGCGCGCCTGCTCCGTCCAGTACGCGTCCCGGTCCTCGCGTCCCGCCGCGAACTCCTTCGCCGCCGCCTGCGTCAGCAGGGAGCGGGACGCCAGGATCCGGGTGTACTCCGCGACGCGCCCGTCCAGCCCGCCGGCCGGCAGCACCTCGTCGGCCAGCCCGGTGCGCAGGGCCCGCCGGGCGTCGATCAGCTCGCCGGAGAACAGCAGGTGTTTCGCTGCCGACGGGCCGGTCAGCGCGACCAGCCGCCGCGTCGACGACGCGGGGTAGACGATCCCGAGCTTGGCCGGAGTGATCCCGAACGACGCGCCCTCCTCGGCGAACCTCAGGTCGCAGGCGGCCGCGAGCTGGCTGCCGCCGCCCACGCAGTACCCGCGCACGGCGGCCAGCGTCGGCAGCGGGAAGGCGGCCAGCGCCTCTTCGGCCGCCACGGCCAGGGCCTGCGGATCATCGGCCGGATCGCGGAGCGAGGAGATGTCCGCGCCGGCGCAGAAGGTGTCGCCGGCCCCGGTGAGCACCAGGACCCGCACGGCGGGATCGGCCGTCAGCCGCTCCAGGAGGCCCGGCAGCGCCCGCCACATGGCGGCCGTCATCGCGTTGCGTTTCGCGGGGTTGCTGATGACGACGGTGGCGATGCCGCCGTCGACACCGTGCTCCAGCCGCGCATCGGGAAGGTCTCCGCCGGCTCCGTGCTCCACAGGGTCCCTACGCTTCATGCGCCGGATGCTATCCATACCGTTCGAACCTATGATCAAGAAGGGGTCATGATCCGGGCGTGCACCGCAGGGAGCTGTCGATGGCCGATCCCAGAGTCGAAGGCAGGAAGCTCAGCCGCAGTTTCGGCGGGCTGGCGCTCCTCGGGGGACTGCTCGTCGTCGCGGGGCTCGTCGGTCTCGTCTACACGGGCGTCGCCACCCTGACCTCGATGCTGCTCTTCGGCTGGCTGCTGCTGGTCGGCGGGCTGGTCGGGCTGCTGCACGCGGTCCAGTCCCGCGGTACCAACTACTTCTGGCTGGCCGTCGTGGTCGCCGCTCTGAACATCGCGGCCGGGGTCGTCGTGATCCGCCACCCGCACGGCACCGCCGAGGCACTGACCATGTTCGCCGCGCTGCTCTTCCTGACCGGCGGGTTGTTCCGGCTGGTCGGCAGCGTCGTGGTGCGCGGTCCGCAGTTCGGCTGGACGCTGCTCCAGGGGGCCTTCGGGCTGCTGCTGGGTGTGCTGGTCCTGGTCGACTGGCCGCACAGCAGCCTGTACGTCCTGGGCTGTTTCTTCTCGCTCGCCCTGCTGTTCGACGGGCTCGGTCTGATCGCCATCGGGGTGGGCGGCCGACGCATCGTGGGGCTGATGTCGGACCGGCTCGCGCCGGAGGAGGACCGCGGCGATCCGGGCCTGACACCGGAAGAAGGGCAGAAGTAGTCTCCCGACCGGCATCACCGAACCCGCTCGATCGAATAGCGCCGATAGGTGCCCATTTCCGGTCAGTTGCACGGGCCGGAGCGAGTGGTTCCCAACACTCTTTACTCGACGGTCAGTGATGTGCGAGTCGAGAGCGGGTGCCGGTCCATGGAGAGCCGCGGGAGTTTCCCGGCCCATCCCGCGTCGTACGAAGGGGTGTGGCGTTTCACCGCCCCCGCCGTCGACGTATCCGTGCCGCGTGCGCGGCACGCCGTGCGTGATCTCCTGGACCGGCAGGGTGTGCCGGTCCAGGACGACATCCTCCAGGGGCTGTTGCTCATCGTCTCGGAACTCGTCACCAACGTGGTCAAGCACGCCGCCCTGCTCTCGCCCGAACTGGCGGTCGAGGTGGCGATCGACGCCGAGTGGGTCAGGGTGTCGGTGGAGGACAGCCATCCCTACCGCCCGACCGCGCTGGAGACCGACCACGCCCGGACGGGAGGCCGCGGGCTGCTGCTCGTCGGGGAGATCACCGCGGAGGCGGGCGGGCGCTGCGACGTGGAGCACACCGCGGGCGGAGGGAAGGTCATCTGGGCGGCGCTGCCGTTGAAGACGCAGCTCTGACCGCCCCCACCGCCCGTGAGGTCACCAGCCCGCGGCCGGGCCCGTCAGCTCCCTGATCGCGGGCCGCGCGGCGTCGAGCACCGTCATGAACCAGGCAGAGAACGGCGCCCGGGCGTGCCGCTCGGCCAGCTCGCCGGCGGTCACGAAGGCCGTCTCGCCGACCTCCTCCGGATCCGGCTCCGGCTGCTCCTGCGCCATCCCCACGAAGAGGTGGTTGAACTCCTGCTCCACCAGGCCCGACGCCGGGTCGGGGTGGTTGTAGCGGACGGTGCCCGCCTCGGCGAGCAGCGAGGGCGAGATGCCCAGCTCCTCGTAGGTGCGCCGGGCCGCCGCGGCGAACGGCGCTTCGCCCGGGTACGGATGGCCGCAGCAGGTGTTCGACCAGACACCGGGGGAGTGGTACTTGCCGAGCGCGCGGCGCTGGAGGAGCAGCCGCCCCCGCTCGTCGAAGAGGAACACGGAGAACGCGCGGTGCAGCTGACCGGGAGCCTGGTGGGCGGCGAGCTTCTCCGCGGTGCCGATGGTGTTGCCGTTCTCGTCGACCAGTTCGAGCATGATCGCTTCTGCTGTTCCGTTCGACGAGCTGTGCGTCGCGGTGGCTGGTGTGGTCGGCATACCCATCCTTCGCTTTGGTTCCCGGCCTCGTGCGCCGGACCCCTGGAGTCCGGTCAAGTCTGCCGCACAAAAGGCGCCGGTCCGTACTGCGGGTCCCGTATGTCCGCCCCGCCCCGCCGTCCGGGCGTGGCGGGGCGGACACCGTGTCAGACGCCGAAGGCCGCCGGATACCGGATCGTGCCGGTGGGCACGGACGCCGAATCGTCCAGGACCAGGGCCATCATCGCCTCGTCGGGCACCTCGAAGCCGGGCCTGATTCCGTAACGCGACGCCGGCAGGAAACCGAACCGCGGGTAGTACTCGGGATGGCCCAGCACCAGGACGAGCGCCTCACCCCGCACCCGGGCCGCGTCGAGCACCGCCCGTACCGCGGCCCCGCCCGCGCCCCGGCGCTGGTGCCCGGGAGCGGCCGCGACCGGTGCCAGCGCGAGCGCCGGGGCGTCGCCGACCCGGCACCGGGTCAGCAGGGCGTGCGCGGCGAGGGAACCGTCCGGGCCCTCCACGACGTACGACAGCCCCGGCAGCCAGGCCCCGGCGTCGGCCCGCAGGGCGTCCACCAGATCGGCCTCGGCCCGGGTGCCGAACGCCGCCGTGTTCAGCGCGTGCACCGCCTCGCGGTCCGCCGCCGTCTCGGGGCGGGCCCGCCAGCGCGGATCGGCGGGGCGCAGCACATAGGCGGCGTAGCCGTACTCCGCGCCGTGCTCGCGCCGCATGTCCAGCTCCTCACGCGTGGCCGCGAGCGCCCACGCCATGCCGGGAGCCGAGGGACCGGCGGCGGCCACCCGCTCGGCGAGCGGGACGTAGTACTCGTCCCAGTCGCTCTCGGGCTGGACGAGGACGGCCAGGACATGGCAGCCCGCGGCGACGGCCGCCGCCGCGGTCTCCGTGACGGTGCGCGGCGCACCGTGCCGCGCCCAGAAGTCACGCGCCGGCGCCGTCGGGGCGCCGGTGGTCCAGACGCATTCGGAGACCACCAGGGAGCCGCCCGGGGCGAGCAGCCGCTGCCAGTCGCGTACGGCGGTGTCGAAACCGATGCAGTACGCCGAGCCCTCGGACCAGACCAGGTCGAACGACCCGGCCGGGAACCGGGGGCCGGTGAGGCCGCCCATGTCGGCCTTGACGGTATGGACGCGGTCGCCGAGACCGCGGGCCTCGGCGGACGCGCGCAGCTCGTCGAGGAAGGGCTGGTGCAGATCCACCGCGGTCACCTCGGCGCCCGCCTCGGCGGCGAGCAGCAGGGCGGCACGGCCGGGGCCGCATCCCAGGTCGAGAACGCGCGGGCGGCTGGGCAGAGGTCCGGCGAGATCGAGCAGCCGACGCGTCGTGGCGTCGGAGCCGGGGCTCTGCCGGGGAAGGCCGTGGTGCAGGGTGAAGAACGCCTCGGTACGTGATTCGTCGCGCGAGGTGTCTGAGGTGTCGGTCAACGGAGGAACCCTTGGTGTGAGGGCTCCGGCCGACGCGGCGACGCGGAAAGCGCCGTGGGTCAGCCGGGAACCCGGGAGACGAGGAGGGGCCGGTCGCTGCGCCGGGCAGCGGTCGTCGTGACAGTCATCAACCTCAGCTCCTTTCGGGAAGGGTCTCGCACCATGATGAGACTCGAACGTCTCAGCGAAGAAATCCTAGCATCGCCGCGCGCACCGCACCCCGGCGTGCTCAGTGGCAGAGCTTCGCCTCGTGCTCCGCATGACCGCTCGGCTCCAGCTGGAAGGTGCAGTGCTCCACGTCGAAGTGGTCCCCGAGGCAGCCCTGCAGCTCGTGCAGCAGCTTCTCGTGGCCGATCGAGTCCAGCATCTCCTGGTGCACCACCACATGGGCGGAGAGCACCGGCATCCCCGAAGTGATCGTCCAGGCGTGCAGGTCATGGACGCCCAGCACCCCGGGCAGCGCCGTGATGTGGGCCCGTACCTCGCCCATGTCCACGCCCTTGGGGGCCGACTCCAGCAGGACGTTCAGGGTCTCGCGCAGCAGTTTGACCGTACGGGGAACGATCATCAGGCCGATCACCAGCGAGGCGATCGGGTCGGCCGCCTGCCAGCCGGTGGCCATGATGATGCCGGCGGACACCAGCACCGTGACCGAGCCGAGGGTGTCGGCCAGGACCTCCAGATAGGCGCCCCGCACATTGAGGCTCTCCTGCTGTCCGCGCATCAGCAGGGACAGGGACACCAAGTTGGCCACCAGGCCGACCGCGGCGAAGGCGATCGCCAGGCCGCCCTTGGTCTCGGCCGGGGTGATGAACCGGTCGACCGCCTCGAAGACCAGGAAGCCGCCGACGCCCAGCAGCAGCAGACAGTTGGCCAGCGCCGCCAGGATCTCGGCGCGGGCGTAGCCGAAGGTGCGGTTGAGGCCGGCCGGCTTGTTGGCGAAGTGGATGGCGAGCAGTGCCATGCCGAGGCCCAGGGCGTCGGTCGCCATATGGGCCGCGTCGGCGATCAGGGCGAGCGAGTCGGAGAGTAGCCCGCCGACGATCTCCATGACCATCACGCTCAGGGTGATCCCCAGGGCGATCCGCAGCCGGCCCCGGTACGCGGCTGCCGCCGTGCCCGTCGGCGGGGGTCCGCCGTGTGTGTGCCCGTGATCGTGGCCAGCCCCCATGAAAAACGCCTCCAGGTCCGTGAAACGGCTCGGACGCCAACCGCCCGACGAGGCCAGTGAACTACGGGTGGGGGGTATCCGGCAACACGGGACTGAACACCGTTGTCATCTGCTCTGACCTGCGCAAACGCTTCCCAGGTCAGAGCCGTGACGTGATCGTTCAGGGCCTATTCGGCGCGGGCCTCGGGGTGCCGCAGGCACCATCCTTCCCAGGCCGACTCGACCATCTCGCGGACCCCCCGGCGTGCGGTCCAGCCCGTCTCCGCGGTCATCCGGGAGGCCGAGGCCACGGCCCGCGCGGCATCGCCGGGCCGGCGCGGCTCGACCACCGGCTCCACCCGGTGACCGGTCACCTCGGCGATCTCGTCGGCCAGCTCCCGCACCGAGACGCCCTCGCCCCGGCCGATGTTCAGGGTCAGATCGCCGCCGTCGTGCTGCCCGCCGCCCGCGTGCTGCCCGCCCAGGCGCTGCGCGATGGCGAGGTGGGCCTCCGCCAGGTCCGCGACATGGATGTAGTCACGGACGCAGGTGCCGTCCGGGGTCGGATAGTCGTCACCGAAGATCCGGGGTGCCTCGCCGCGCGTCAGCCGGTCGAAGATCATCGGGATGACGTTGAACACCCCGGTGTCCGAGAGTTCCGGCGCCGCCGCCCCCGCCACGTTGAAGTACCGCAGGCAGGCGGTCGACACCGAGTGGGCCCGCCCCGTCGCCCGGACCAGCCACTCCCCGGCGAGTTTGGTCTCCCCGTACGGGTTGATGGGGAGGCAGGGGGTCTCCTCGGTGATCAGGTCCACATCCGGTACGCCGTAGACCGCGGCCGAGGAGGAGAAGAGGAAGCGCCGCACACCGGCCGCGACCACGGCCTCCAGCAGGACGGTCAGCCCGGCGACGTTCTCCCGGTAGTAGAGCAGCGGCTTCTCGACGGACTCGCCGACCTGCTTCTGCGCCGCGAGGTGCACCACACCGGTCACCGCGTGCTCCGTGAACACCCGGTCCAGCAGTGCCCGGTCCGAGAAGGAGCCGCGCACCAGGGGGATCTCCGCGGGCAGCCGCCCCGCGATGCCCGTCGAGACGTCGTCGAGGGCGACGACCCGTTCCCCCGCCGAGGCCATGGCCTTCGCCACATGTGCCCCGATATACCCCGCTCCGCCTGTGATCAGCCATGTCATGACCGCCAGCCTATGCGCTGGTCCACGCGCGGTTTGTGGGGTGAGGTGCTGATCGACAATGATGATCGCGAACGGCGCCGCACAGCGCGGGTCCGCCCCGAACGGAGCACAAACGGGCGGTGAACTCGGCCTTCCGTTCATCCGATAGCCTCAGCCGACGCGCCGCCGGCCCGCATCCGGGCCGCACTGCCGCGCGTCGTCCACGCCAGCGCCAAGGAGTGAGTTCGTCTGTCGACCGCCATCCTCACCGGTGCGCCGGTACCCGGATCGCCGCTCGCGGACGATCTGCGGTCACTGGGCTTCGAGGTACAAACCGCCACCGACGCCACGGACGCCGCCCGGCTGCTCGCGGCAGTCCCTCCCAGCCGCCGCGTCGCGCTCGTCGACCCCCGGTTCGTGGGGCATGCGCACGCCCTGCGGCTCGGACTGACCGATCCCCGCTTCCCCGCCGCCACCGTCCCCGGCGCGCTCACCGCGCAGCCCGAGGCCCGCGCCGCGCTCGTCCGGGCCCTGCACCGCACCGTCGCGGCGGGCGGCGCGGGCGGCCCCGAGGAGCCGCCGGCCGCCGAGGACCGCAGCGTGCCCGGCCGCCTCGCCGTCGCGCTCGACGCCGAGGGCGTCGCCGTGCAGCGGCCCGAACTCGGCTCGCTCACCGCCGCCGTCCCCACCGGGGACGAGCAGCGCGCGGCCGCCGGGGCGGCCGTCGCCGCGGTGGACGACGAGGCGGTACGGCTGCGCAGTGCGGTGAAGGCCCACGACGGCTTCTTCACCACCTTCTTCATCAGCCCGTACTCCCGCTACATCGCCCGCTGGTGCGCCCGCCGCGGCCTCACCCCGAACCAGGTCACCACCGCCTCGCTGATCACCGCGCTCATCGCGGCGGGCAGCGCGGCGACCGGTACCAGGGGCGGTTATGTCGCCGCCGGTGTCCTCCTTCTCCTCTCCTTCGTCCTGGACTGCACCGACGGGCAGCTCGCCCGCTACTCGCTCCAGTACTCGACGATGGGCGCCTGGCTGGACGCCACCTTCGACCGGGCCAAGGAGTACGCGTACTACGCGGGTCTCGCGCTCGGCGCCGCCCGGGGCGGCGACGACGTCTGGGTCCTGGCGCTCGGCGCGATGGTGCTCCAGGCCTGCCGCCATGTCGTCGACTTCTCGTTCAACGAGGCCAATCACGACGCGGTCTCCAACACGAGCCCGACCGCCGCCCTGTCCGACCGGCTCGACAGTGTCGGCTGGACCGTCTGGCTGCGCCGGATGATAGTGCTGCCGATCGGTGAGCGATGGGCGATGATCGCCGTCCTCACCGCGGTCACCACCCCCCGGATCGTGTTCTGCGCCCTGCTCATCGGCTGTGCCCTGGCCGCCTGCTACACCACGGCCGGCCGGCTGCTGCGCTCGCTGACCCGCAAGGCGCACCGCACCGACCGGGCCGCCCGCGCCCTCGCGGACCTGGCCGACTCCGGCCCCCTGGCACAGGCCGTCGCCGCCGTGGGGCCCAAGCCGCGCGGCACCTTCACCGCCCCGGCGCTCGCCCTTCTCGGCGCGCTGGTGATGGTCGCCGGAGCCCTGTTCCTCCCGTTCGGCGGCTGGCTGACGGTCGCCGCCGCCGGGGTGTACGCGGCCCTCTCCGGCCTCGCCGTCGCCCGCCCGCTCAAGGGCGTACTGGACTGGCTCGTCCCGCCGGTCTTCCGGGCCGCGGAGTACTGCACGATCCTGGTCCTGGCGGCCCGCAGCGATGTGCCGCACGCCGTTCCCGCGGCCTTCGGACTGGTTTCGGCCGTCGCCTACCATCACTACGACACGGTGTACCGCATCCGCGGCGGCACCGGCGCGCCGCCCCAGTGGCTGGTGCGGACGATCGGCGGGCACGAGGGCCGGACCGTTGTGGTGGCCGTGCTCGCCGCCGTACTGACCCAGCATTCAGGTTTCACCACGGCTCTCACCGCGTTCGCGGTGACCGTGGCTCTGGTGGTGCTCGTGGAGTCCATCCGCTTCTGGGTGTCCTCCTCGGCCCCCGCCGTACACGACGAAGGAGAACTCGCATGATCGGCCTCGTACTGGCAGCCGGTGCAGGACGACGTCTGCGCCCCTACACGGACACCCTGCCCAAGGCACTGGTGCCCGTGGACGGTGAGCGGACGGTCCTCGACCTCACGCTGGCCAACTTCGCCGAGGTCGGACTCACCGAGGTCGCGATCGTGGTCGGCTACCGCAAGGAGGCGGTCTACGACCGCAAGGCCGAGCTGGAGGCGAAGTACGGCGTCACGCTCACCCTCATCGACAACGACAAGGCCGAGGAGTGGAACAACGCCTACTCCCTGTGGTGCGCCCGTGAGGTCCTGAAGCAGGGCGTCATCCTCGCCAACGGCGACACCGTGCACCCGGTCTCCGTCGAGAAGACCCTCCTGGACGCCCGCGGCAAGGGCCAGAAGATCATCCTCGCCCTCGACACGGTGAAGAGCCTCGCCGACGAGGAGATGAAGGTCATCACCGAGGGCGACAAGGGCGTGCGGCGGATCACCAAGCTGATGGACCCGGCCACCGCGACCGGCGAGTACATCGGCGTCACGCTGATCGAGCCCGAGGCCGCCGAGGAGCTCGCCGACGCGCTGCGGACCACCTTCGAGCGTGACCCCGACCTCTACTACGAGGACGGCTACCAGGAACTCGTCAACCGCGGCTTCACCGTCGACGTGGCCCCCATCGGCGAAGTGACGTGGGTCGAGATCGACAACCACGACGACCTCGCGAAGGGCCGTGAGATCGCGTGCCAGTACTGACCCGGCTCATTCCGTCCCCGGTCGTCGTCGACATCAGCCGCGGCGCCATGGACGATCTGGCGGGCCTCCTGGCCGACCAGCGGATCTCCTCCTCCGGCAAGCTCGCCATCGCGATCAGCGAAGGCTCCGGGCGTGCCCTGCGCGAGAGGCTCGCACCGGTCCTGCCGGGTGCCGACTGGTACCCGGTGTCCGACGGCACGATCGACTCGGCGGTGAAGCTCGCCGACGGCATCAAGGGCAACCGGTACGACGCCGTGGTCGGCCTCGGCGGCGGCAAGATCATCGACGTGGCCAAGTACGCCGCGGCGCGGGTCGGCCTGCCGCTGGTCGCCGTCGCGACGAACCTCTCGCACGACGGTCTCTGCTCGCCGGTGGCGACCCTGGACAACGACAACGGGCGGGGCTCCTACGGGGTGCCCACCCCGATCGCCGTGGTCATCGACCTCGACATCATCCGTGAGGCGCCCTCCCGCTACGTACGCTCCGGCATCGGCGACGCGGTCTCGAACATCTCCTGCGTCGCCGACTGGGAGCTGGCGCACGAGGTCAACGGCGAGGAGATAGACGGCCTCGCGGCCGCCATGGCGCGGCAGGCCGGCGAGGCCGTGCTGCGCCACCCGGGCGGGGTCGGCGACGACGGCTTCCTGAAGGTGCTGGCCGAAGGGCTGGTGCTGACCGGTATCTCGATGTCGGTCGCGGGGGACTCCCGGCCCGCCTCCGGCGCCTGCCACGAGATCAACCACGCCTTCGACCTGCTGTACCCCCAGCGTGCGGCGAGCCACGGCGAACAGGTCGGCCTCGGCGCGTGCTTCGCCATGCATCTGCGCGGCGCCCGTCAGGAAGCGCTGCTGATGAGCTCGGTACTGCGGCGCCACGGCCTGCCGGTCAGGCCCGAGGAGATCGGCTTCACCGCCGACGAGTTCGTGACCGCCGTCGAGTACGCCCCGCAGACGCGTCCGGGACGCTTCACGATCCTGGAACACCTCAACCTGTCCACCGACCAGATCAAGGACGCTTACGCAGACTATGCAAAAGCCATCGGTAGCTGAGCTTCGACCGGTCGTGCACCCCCCGGGTGTGAAGGACCGGCGGAGCGGCGAGCACTGGGCCGGCCGGCTCTACATGCGCGAGGTCTCCCTGCGCGTCGACCGGCATCTGGTGAACACCCGGGTCACGCCCAACCAGCTGACCTACGTGATGACGGTCGCAGGTGCCCTCGCCGCCCCGGCGCTGCTCGTACCGGGCATCACGGGCGCGGTGCTCGGCGTTCTGATGGTCCAGCTCTATCTGCTGCTCGACTGCGTGGACGGCGAGATCGCCCGCTGGAAGAAGCAGTACTCGCTCGCAGGGGTCTACCTGGACCGGGTCGCCGCCTATCTGTGCGACGCCGCGGTCCTGGCCGGCTTCGGTCTGCGCGCCGCCGACCTCTGGGGCGAGGGACGCATCGACTGGCTGTGGGCCTTCCTGGGCACCCTGGCCGCGCTCGGCGCGATCCTGATCAAGGCCGAGACCGACCTCGTCGGCGTCGCCCGCCACCAGGGCGGGATGCCGCCGGTGAAGGAGGCGGCGTCCGAGCCGCGCTCCTCCGGAATGGCGCTGGCCCGCAGGGCCGCCGCGGCCCTGAAGTTCCACCGGCTGGTCCTCGGTGTCGAGGCGTCCCTGCTGATCCTCGCCGCGGCCATCGCGGACAGCGTCCGCGACGACCTGTTCTTCTCGCGCCTGGGCGTCGCCGTCCTCGCCGGGATCGCGCTCCTGCAGACACTGCTCCACCTCGTGTCCGTGCTCGCTTCCAGCAGGCTGAAGTGAGCTCACCCATGAAACTCGGCGCGGTCATCATCACCATGGGCAACCGCCCGGACGAGCTGCGCGCCCTCCTGGATTCGGTCACCGCACAGGACGGTGACCGGATCGAGGTGGTGGTCGTCGGCAACGGGGCCCCGGTCCCGGACGTCCCCGCCGGTGTGCGCACGGTGGAGCTGCCCGAGAATCTGGGCATCCCCGGCGGCCGCAACGTCGGCATCGAGGCGTTCGGCCCGTCCGGTGCCGATGTGGACGGGCTGCTCTTCCTCGACGACGACGGACTGCTGCCGAACACCGACACCGCGGAGCTGTGCCGGCAGGCGTTCGACACGGACCCGAAGCTGGGCATCATCACCTTCCGGATCGCCGACCCGGACACCGGGATCACCCAGCGCCGGCACGTTCCCCGGCTGCGCGCCTCCGACCCGATGCGCTCCTCGCGGGTGACGACCTTCCTGGGCGGCGCCAACGTCGTACGCACCCGGGTCATCGCCGAGGTGGGAGCACTTCCGGACGAATTCTTCTACGCCCACGAGGAGACCGATCTGGCCTGGCGGGCGCTGGACGCCGGGTGGATGATCGACTATCGCGCGGACATGGTGCTCAACCACCCGACCACCGCCCCCTCCCGGCACGCGGTCTACCACCGCATGGTCGCCCGCAACCGGGTCTGGCTCGCCCGCCGGAACCTGCCCGCACCGCTGGTGCCCGTCTATGTGGGGGTCTGGCTGCTGCTGACCCTGATACGCAGGCCTTCGCGGCCCGCGCTCAGGGCATGGTTCGGCGGATTCCGGGAAGGCTGGGCGAAGCCCTGCGGGCCCAGGCGCCCCATGAAGTGGCGTACGGTGTGGCAGCTGACGAGACTGGGCCGACCTCCTGTGATCTGAGAGGCTTTCCTCTGAGAGCATGAGGCGTATTTCAACTTTCCGGGACCTGTCCGCCTGAGCCGCGCCCCTGGCTGCGCATCTTGAAGACGAGAGTTTCAACTTGTGAGTGACACAACCCACGACGGTGGGGTTGCCCTCGGCACCCTGTCGTCCGCCGACGAGGGGCTGAGCGCGGCCCAGACGGCCGCGAAGTACGGCCTGACCGTGAGCGGCGCCCGGCCTGGGCTGTTCGAATACATCCGGCAGCTCTGGGGCCGCCGCCACTTCATCCTGGCCTTCTCCAGGGCGAAGCTGACGGCGCAGTACAGCCAGGCCAAGCTCGGCCAGCTGTGGCAGGTGGCGACCCCCCTGCTGAACGCCCTGGTCTACTTCCTGATCTTCGGCCTGATCCTGGGCACCAGGAAGGGGATGAGCCAGGAGGTCTTCATCCCCTTCCTGGTGACCGGCGTCTTCGTCTTCACCTTCACCCAGAGCTCGGTGATGGCGGGGGTGCGGTCCATCTCCGGGAACCTCGGGCTCGTCCGGGCCCTGCACTTCCCCCGCGCCTCGCTGCCCATCTCCTTCTCGCTCCAGCAGCTCCAGCAGCTGCTGTACTCGATGATCGTGCTGGTGCTCGTGGCGGTGGGCTTCGGCAGCTATCCCACGCTCTCGTGGCTGCTGGTCGTTCCCGCGCTGGCCATGCAGTTCTTCTTCAACACCGGTCTGGCGCTCGTGATGGCCAGGCTCGGCAGCAAGACCCCCGACCTCGCGCAGCTGATGCCCTTCGTCATGCGGACCTGGATGTACGCCTCCGGCGTCATGTTCTCCATCCCCGTGATGCTGGCGGACAAGCCGCAGTGGATCGCGGACGTGCTCCAGTACAACCCGGCGGCCATCTACATGGACCTGGTCCGCTTCGCGCTGATCGACGGGTACGGCTCCGAGAACCTCCCGCAGCACGTCTGGGCCGTCGGCCTCGGCTGGGCGCTCCTCGCGGGCGTCGCGGGCTTCGTGTACTTCTGGAAGGCAGAGGAACGGTACGGCCGTGGCTGAGGACAACACGCAGGGACGCAACGTTCCCACCGTCATCGCCGACGACGTCCACATCGTGTACCGCGTCAACGGTGCGGGCGGCGGCAGGGGCAGCGCCACCGCCGCGCTGAGCCGCATGGTGCGCCGCGGCAAGGGCGAGTCGCGGGGGGTGCGGAAGGTCCACGCCGTACGGGGTGTCTCCTTCACCGCCTACCGGGGCGAGGCCATCGGCCTCATCGGCACCAACGGCTCGGGCAAGTCCACCCTGCTGCGCGCCATCGCGGGGCTGCTGCCGACCGAGTCCGGCAAGGTGTACACGGACGGTCAGCCCTCGCTGCTCGGTGTGAACGCGGCGCTGATGAGCGACCTGACCGGTGAGCGCAACGTGGTGCTCGGCGGTCTGGCCATGGGGATGAGCCGGGAGGAGATCCGCGAGCGCTACACGGGCATCGTGGACTTCTCCGGGATCAATGAGAAGGGTGACTTCATCACCCTGCCGATGCGGACGTACTCCTCCGGCATGGCCGCGCGCCTGCGCTTCTCCATCGCCGCCGCGAAGAACCACGACGTCCTCATGATCGACGAGGCGCTGGCCACGGGTGACCGCAAGTTCCGGATCCGTTCCGAGCAGCGGATCCGCGAACTCCGCAAGGAGGCCGGCACCGTCTTCCTGGTCAGCCACAACAACAAGTCGATCAGGGACACCTGCGACCGGGTGCTGTGGCTGGAGAAGGGCGAGCTCCTGATGGACGGCCCCACCGAGGAAGTCCTCAAGGCGTACGAGCGGGAGACCGGCAAGTAGCCCTCCGTACCCCCGTGGCCTCCGCCGGAACGCTCCGGCGGGGGCCACGGGAGTGTGCGGCGCGGTGTCCGGGGCGCCGGGAGACCCTGCGCAGTACGGCCCCGGGGACGATCTCCTCCCGTCGGATGAGGTCAATTCCCCCGGGTACGGGGAAGGTTGACGGGCGGGGTGGCGCACGTTTCACGCGCGCCACACCCCGGCGGGGCGCTGTGAGCTGTACAACGTAAGCTGTACCGGTGCCGATTCGTAGCAAGTGGGGCGATAACCCCTCGGGGCGGCACCCGCAGTGCGCCCGCGCACTCGGAAGAGCCAGCGGCGTGTCCGAAAAGGGATGTTTTGGGTCGGCAGTGTAGAACGGGAGATGTGACGGCAATGACGGAAGATCTCCAGCTCCGACGTGGTTCGGCCGTCCCCGCGCCGGGCGGTACGCAGTGACGCGGACCCAGCGGGCGCGCCCCGACGCCGCCGCCACCACGACGCTCGACAAGGCCGCCGACGAGAACTTCCCCGTCGCCCCCTTCTTCCTGCCGCGCGCCTGGCGTGACGACCTGATGGCGGTCTACGGATACGCCCGGCTCGTCGACGACATCGGCGACGGCGATCTCGACCCCGGCGGCGCCGACGCGCGCCACCTCGGCCTGGAGGCCGCGCAGAGCGACGACCGGGTCGCCATGCTCGACGCCTTCGAGGCCGATCTGCACCGGGTCTTCGCCACCACGGGCGACGGACCGCGCCACCCGCTGCTGCGCGCCCTGCGCCCCACTGTGCGGCGCCGCGCGCTCACCCCCGAGCCCTTCCGCGGTCTCATCGAGGCCAACCGGCAGGACCAGAAGATCCGCCGCTACGGGACGTACGAGGAGCTCAGCGCCTACTGCGAACTCTCGGCCAACCCCGTCGGCCGCCTGGTCCTGGCGATCACCGGCACCGCCAGCCCCGAACGCATCCGCCGCTCCGACGCGGTCTGCACCGCCCTGCAGATCGTCGAGCACCTCCAGGACGTCGCCGAGGACCTCGGCCGCGACCGGATCTATCTGCCCGCCGAGGACATGGCCCGGTTCCATGTCAGCGAGTCCGACCTGGCCGTGCCCTCCGCGGGCGCGTCCGTGCGCGCCCTGGTCGCATACGAAGCGGAACGCGCACGGGACCTGCTGAATGAAGGCGCCCCCCTGGTGGGTAGCGTTCACGGCAGGCTCAGGCTGCTCCTCGCCGGATTCGTCGCCGGGGGGCGTTCCGCCCTCACGGCGATCTCGGCCGCCGGGTTCGATGTACTGCCCGGACCGCCCAGACCCACCAAGCCCAGCCTGCTGCGCGAAGTGGGAGTCGTCTTGCGAAGAGCGCGTGGAAAGGGATGAGCCGGACCGTGGAGGGACAGGCGACGTACATGTCGGCACCGGTACAGGCCGCATACAGCTACTGCGAGGCCGTCACCGGACAGCAGGCGCGTAACTTCGCGTACGGGATCCGGCTGCTGCCCCACGAGAAGCGGCAGGCCATGTCGGCGCTGTACGCCTTCTCCCGCCGGGTCGACGACATCGGGGACGGTGAGCTGGACCCGGAGACCAAGCGCACCCGGCTGGAGGGGACCCGCGAGGTGCTCGGCCGGATCCGGGACGGCGCCGTCGACGAGGACGACACCGACCCGGTGGCCGTCGCGCTCGCCGATGCCGCCCGCCGCTTCCCGCTGCCGCTCGGGGGGCTCGACGAGCTGATCGACGGTGTGCTGATGGACGTGCGCGGCGCGACCTACGAGACCTGGGACGACCTGAGGGTCTACTGCCGCTGCGTCGCCGGTGCCATCGGGCGGCTCAGCCTGGGCGTCTTCGGTACGGAACCGGGCGCGCCCGGCGTCGAACGCGCCCCGGAGTACGCCGACACCCTCGGCCTCGCCCTGCAGCTCACCAACATCCTGCGTGACGTCCGCGAGGACGCCGGCAACGGGCGCACCTACCTGCCCGCCGACGACCTCGCCAAGTTCGGCTGCTCCGCCGGATTCCACACGGCGACCCCGCCGCCCGGCTCGGACTTCGCGGGACTGGTCCACTTCGAGGTCCGCCGGGCCCGCGCGCTGTTCGCCGAGGGCTACCGGCTGCTGCCGATGCTGGACCGCCGCAGCGGAGCGTGCGTGGCCGCCATGGCCGGGATCTACCGCCGCCTCCTCGACCGCATCGAACGCGACCCCGAGGCCGTGCTCCGCGGCCGGGTGTCGCTGCCGGGCCACGAGAAGGCCTATGTCGCGGTACGCGGGCTCTCGGGCCTCGACGCCCGGCATGTCTCGCGGCTCACGGCCAGGGGGCGAGCCTGATGGGCCGCACCCGGCCCGGCCGCCGGTCAACCCTCCGGTGGCCCGGCGCGTCCCTGACTGCGACGATCCGGATGGCGGCGCCCCTGGTGGCGGCCGTCCCACGAGAGGGGGAGGCATGAGCGACGAGAGCCCGCGCTCCCGTGCGGTGGTCGTCGGCGGCGGTCTCGCCGGCGTCACGGCGGCCCTCCGTCTGGCCGACGACGGACTTGACGTGACCCTGCTCGAAGGGCGGCCCCGGCTCGGCGGCCTCGCCTTCTCCTTCCAGCGCGGCGACCTGACCGTCGACAACGGCCAGCACGTCTATCTGCGCTGCTGCACCGGCTACCGCTGGTTCCTGGACCGGATCGGCGGCGCCCGCCTGGCCCCGCTCCAGGACCGCCTCGACGTGCCCGTGCTCGACGTCGGCCGGGCCGCCGGTCCCCGACTGGGACGGCTGCGCCGCAACAACCTCCCCGTACCGCTGCATCTGGCCGCCGGACTCGCGGCCTACCCGCACCTCTCGCTGGCCGAGAAGGCGAGCGTCGGCCGGGCCGCCCTCGCGCTCAAGCGCCTCGACCCCGCCGACCCCGCGCTCGACGGGATCGACTTCGCCACCTGGCTGCGCCGGCACGGCCAGTCGGAGCGGACCATCGAAGCCCTCTGGGACCTGGTCGGCGTCGCCACCCTCAATGCGACCGCGCCGAACGCCTCCATGGCGCTCGCCGCGATGGTCTTCAAGACCGGCCTGCTCTCCGAACCGGGCGCCGCCGACATCGGCTGGGCCACCGTGCCGCTCGGTGAGCTGCACGACACCCTCGCCCGCAAGGCGCTCGACGCGGCGGGCGTGCGGACCGAGCTGCGCGCCAGAGTGGGCTCCCTGAGCCGCGGTGAGGACGGCGGCTGGACCGTCGGCACGGGCGGCGGACGGATCGCGGCGGACACCGTCGTCCTGGCCGTGCCGCAGACCGAGACACACGGCCTGCTGCCCGAGGGCGCCCTGGACGAGCCCGGCCTGCTGCTCGACATCGACACCGCGCCGATTCTGAACGTGCACGTCATCTATGACCGCAAGGTGCTGCGCAGACCGTTCTTCGCCGCGATCGGCTCCCCGGTCCAGTGGGTCTTCGACCGCACCGAATCCTCCGGCCTGACCGGCGGCGGACAGTATCTGGCGGTCTCCCAGTCCGCGGTCCAGGACGAGATCGACCTGCCCGTCGCCGAACTGCGCGCGCGCTACCTCCCCGAGCTGGAACGGCTCCTGCCGGCCGCCCGGGGCGCCGGTATCCGCGACTTCTTCGTCACCCGGGAACGCACCGCGACCTTCGCGCCCGCCCCGGGCGTCGGCCGGCTGCGCCCCGGCCCCCGTACCCGTGCGCCCGGCCTCCACCTGGCGGGCGCGTGGACCGCCACCGGCTGGCCCGCGACGATGGAGGGCGCCGTGCGCAGTGGCTTCAGCGCCGCCGACGCCGCGCTCGCCGACCTCGGCCGCACCCATGGACATCCGCTGCAGGAGGCGGCATGAGCAGTACCACCGGAACAAGAGGAGAGTCAGTGACCCCGGCGAATCCGGCTTTCGACACCGTGGCGGACACCGCGGACGTTCCCGCGCTTCTGGAGCGCGGGCGGGCCCTGTCAGCGCCGGTGCTGCGGGCTGCCGTGGACCGGCTCGCGCCGCCCATGGACACCGTCGCGGCCTATCACTTCGGCTGGATCGATGCCCAGGGCCGGCCCGCCGACGGCGACGGCGGCAAGGCCGTGCGCCCCGCGCTCGCCCTGCTGTCCGCGGAAGCCGCGGGCGCGCCGGCCGAGGCCGGTATCCCCGGCGCGGTGGCCGTCGAACTCGTGCACAACTTCTCGCTGCTGCACGACGACCTGATGGACGGCGACGAGCAGCGCCGCCACCGCGACACCGTCTGGAAGGTGCACGGACCCGCGCAGGCGATCCTGGTCGGCGACGCGCTCTTCGCGCTCGCCAACGAGGTCCTGCTGGAGCTCGGCACCGTCGAGGCGGGCCGGGCGGCCCGCAGGCTGACCACCGCCACCCGCAAGCTGATCGACGGCCAGGCCCAGGACATCTCCTACGAGCACCGCGAGCGGGTCACCGTCGAGGAGTGCCTGGAGATGGAGGGCAACAAGACCGGCGCCCTGCTCGCCTGCGCCGTCTCCATCGGCGCGGTGCTCGGCGGCGCGGACGACCGCACCGCGGACATCCTGGAGGCATACGGCTACCACCTCGGCCTCGCCTTCCAGGCCGTCGACGACCTGCTCGGGATCTGGGGAGACCCGGAGGCCACCGGCAAGCAGACCTGGAGCGATCTGCGCCAGCGCAAGAAGTCCCTGCCGGTCGTCGCCGCGCTCGCGGCGGGCGGCCCGGCCTCCGAGCGCCTGGGCGAACTGCTCGCCGCCGACGCCAAGAGCAGCGACTTCGACAGCTTCTCCGAAGAGGAGTTCGCCGCCCGCGCGGCACTCATCGAGGAGGCGGGCGGCCGTGAGTGGACCGCCCAGGAGGCCCGCCGTCAGCATGCGGTCGCCATCGAGGCGCTGCAGGGTGTCGACATGCCGCAGCACGTACGGGCGCAGCTCATCGCGCTCGCCGACTTCGTCGTCGTACGAAAGAGATGATCACCATTCGCATATGACTCGCAGTCGCCGGCCGGTGCCCGTACGGGCACCGGCCGACGGAGACCCCAGCACAGCAGAGACCACACTGCACGAAGGGGAAGCCATGACAGCGACGACCGACGGAAGCACCGGAGCCGCGAACCCTCGCGCAGCCTCGGCAGGCGATCCGACCGAATCAACCATCGCCGCGGACGACGTGCTCGCCGCCGCGCGGCGGGCCGCGGAACGCTCGGTGGAGCACCTCCTCGGCAGGCAGGACCAGCAGGGCTGGTGGAAGGGCGACCTCGCCACCAATGTGACCATGGACGCCGAGGATCTGCTGCTCCGTCAGTTCCTCGGGATCCAGGACCCGGCGACGGTGCGGGCGGCAGCCCGGTTCATCCGGGGCGAACAGCTCGGTGACGGCACCTGGGCGACGTTCCACGGCGGGCCCGGTGACCTCGCCGCCACCATCGAGGCCTATGTGGCGCTGAGGCTGGCGGGGGACCGGCCGGAAGAGCCGCACATGACGCGTGCGGCCGGGTGGGTCAGGGAACAGGGCGGGATCGCGGCCGCCCGGGTCTTCACCAGGATCTGGCTGGCCCTCTTCGGCTGGTGGCGGTGGGAGGACCTGCCGGAACTGCCGCCCGAGCTGATGTTCTTCCCCAAGTGGCTGCCGCTCAACATCTATGACTTCGGCTGCTGGGCCCGGCAGACCATCGTTCCGCTGACCATCGTCTCGGCGAAGCGGCCGGTACGGCCCGCCCCGTTCACCCTGGACGAGCTGCACACCGATCCGGCGGTCCCCAATCCGCCCAGGAGCCTTGCTCCGGTGGCCAGTTGGGACGGACTCTTCCAGCGGCTCGACAAGGCGATGCACCTGTACCACCGGGCCGCCCCCCGTCGGCTGCGGCGCATCGCGATGAACGCGGCGGCCCGCTGGATCATCGAGCGTCAGGAGAGCGACGGCTGCTGGGGCGGCATCCAGCCGCCCGCGGTCTACTCCGTCATCGCCCTCCACCTGCTCGGCTACGACCTCGACCATCCGGTGATGCGCGCCGGGCTGGCCTCGCTGGACCGTTTCGCCGTGTGGCGCGAGGACGGTGCCCGCATGGTCGAGGCCTGTCAGTCGCCCGTCTGGGACACCTGCCTGGCCACCATCGCGCTCGCCGACGCCGGGCTCCGCCCCGACCATCCGGCGCTGGTGAGGGCCGCCGACTGGATGCTCGGCGAGGAGATCGGACGGCCGGGGGACTGGTCGGTGCGCAAGCCCCGACTCGCCCCGGGCGGCTGGGCGTTCGAGTTCCACAACGACAACTACCCGGACATCGACGACACCGCCGAAGTCGTCCTGGCGCTGCGCCGCGTCGACCACCCCGACCCCGCCCGGCTCGAAGCCGCGATCGAACGCGGAGTGCGCTGGAACCTCGGGATGCAGTCCCGCAACGGAGCCTGGGGCGCCTTCGACGCCGACAACACCAGCCCGTTCCCCAACCGCCTGCCGTTCTGCGACTTCGGGGAGGTCATCGACCCGCCCTCGGCGGATGTCACCGGCCATGTCGTGGAGATGCTCGCCGTCGAGGGCCGGGCCCGCCACCCCCGTACCCGGCGGGGAATCGAGTGGCTGCTCGCCGAACAGGAGGCGTGCGGCGCCTGGTTCGGCCGCTGGGGCGTCAACTACGTATACGGCACAGGGTCGGTGGTGCCCGCGCTGATCGCCGCCGGTATCCCGGCCGGCCACCCGTCGGTCCGCCGGGCCGTGAGCTGGCTGAAGTCCGTCCAGAACGACGACGGCGGCTGGGGGGAGGACCTGCGCTCCTACCAGGAGGAGAAGTGGATCGGGCACGGCGAGTCGACCGCCTCCCAGACCGCCTGGGCGCTGCTGGCACTCCTCGCCGCGGAAGAGCGCGACAGCCGCTCCGCCGCCCGCGGCGTCACCTGGCTGGCCGAAACCCAGCAGGCAGACGGCTCCTGGGACGAGCCGCACTTCACCGGGACCGGATTCCCCTGGGACTTCTCGATCAATTACCACCTCTACCGCCAGGTCTTCCCGCTCACCGCGCTGGGCCGCTTCGTGCACGGCGATCCGTTCGCCGGCCGTGCGGCCACCGGCGGGGAGGCCTGATGGGCGACGTACCGGGGCCGCCCGCCCCCGCCGCGCCACTGCTGATCGCCTGCGCCCTCGGCATCGAACAGTTCGCCCTGCGCAGCGGCCGGGGCGGCGGAGCCCCGGCCGGGCTGAGCGTCGTACGGACCGGGATGGGCCCCAGGGCCGCCGAGACGGCCATGGGGCGGGTGCTGGGCAGGGCCGGGGCGCGGGACGCCGCGGTGATCGCCTCCGGCTTCTGTGCCGGCCTGGCCCCCGGAATGCACCCCGGGGATCTGGTGGTCGCCGAGGAGACCCGGGACACGGACGGCTCCACCGCCTGCGCCGGGACGGGCCTGCTCGTCGACGCGCTCGCCAGGACGGTGCCCGGACGCACCGTCCACACCGGCCCGCTGACCGGCTCCGACCATGTCGTGCGCGGGCCCGAACGGGCCGGACTGAGGGCCACCGGCGCCATCGCGGTGGACATGGAGTCCGCCGCCACACTGCGCACCGCCCTGCGCCACGGCCCACGCCCGGTTGCGGCCGTACGGGTGGTCGTGGACGCTCCAGAGCATGAGCTCGTCCGCATCGGCACGGTCCGCGGTGGAATATCAGCCTTCCGCGTTCTTCGTGCCGTCCTTCCGGCTTTCTATGAATGGCACCGATCTTTGCTGCTCCCCAGGAGGTGAGCTAGATGGCCATGCCGCTCCGTCAGTCCATCAAGGTTGCGACGTACCTCTTTGAACAGAAGCTCCGAAAGCGCGAGAAGTTCCCGCTCATCGTCGAGCTGGAGCCCTTGTTCGCGTGCAATCTGGCCTGCGAGGGATGCGGAAAGATCCAGCATCCGGCCGGGGTCCTGAAACAGCGTATGCCGGTCGCGCAGGCCGTCGGCGCGGTGCTCGAATCGGGTGCCCCCATGGTGTCCATCGCGGGCGGTGAACCGCTGATGCACCCGCAGATCGACGAGATCGTGCGGCAGCTCGTCGCGAAGAAGAAATATGTCTTCCTGTGCACCAACGCGATGCTCATGCGCAAGAAGCTCGACAAATTCACGCCGTCGCCGTACTTCGCGTTCGCCGTGCACATCGACGGACTGCGCGAGCGGCACGACGAATCGGTTGCCAAGGAAGGCGTCTTCGACGAGGCGGTGGAGGCGATGAAGGAGGCGAAGAAGCGCGGCTTCCGCGTCACTACGAACTCCACCTTCTTCAACACCGACACCCCGCAGACCATCATCGAGGTCCTCAACTTCCTCAATGACGATCTGAAGGTCGACGAGATGATGATCTCGCCCGCCTACGCCTACGAGAAGGCGCCCGACCAGGAGCACTTCCTCGGCGTCGAGCAGACCCGCGAACTGTTCAAGAAGGCCTTCGCGGGCGGCAAC
The DNA here is from genome assembly GCF_044542225.1 of Streptomyces sp. NPDC079020. Lineage (NCBI taxonomy): Bacteria > Bacillati > Actinomycetota > Actinomycetes > Kitasatosporales > Streptomycetaceae > Streptomyces > Streptomyces sp. NPDC079020. The sequence goes on along the minus strand of NZ_JBITUB010000007.1, from coordinate 125,339 downwards.
CGGGGGCGCTGGCGCCTGAACCACTCGCCCCTCTTTCTGGATTTCCTGGAAGGCAAGGCGGACTTCCCCTGCACCGCGTGGGCGATCCCGAACTACTCGCTCTTCGGCTGGCAGCGCCCGTGCTACCTGATGAGCGACGGCTACGTCCCGACGTACCGCCAGCTCATCGAGGAGACCGACTGGGAGAAGTACGGCCGGGGCAAGGACCCGCGCTGCGCCAACTGCATGGCGCACTGCGGGTACGAGCCCACGGCGGTGCTCGCCACCATGGGCTCGCTGAAGGAATCACTGCGCGCCGCGCGGGAGACGGTCACCGGCAACAGGTGACGAACCGAGCGCCGGAGAACCGGTTCTGCCGGTTCTCCGCCCGCCACCGGCCCCGGCCGCCCGTGCTGTGCCGCTCCGTCATGGCACTCCGGGCCGGGCCGGTGGCGGCCGTACATTCCGCGCGGCGGACAGCGGCCCGGCAGCACCTGCCGAAGGAGAGGAACGGGCAATGAAGGACGGCGGACCCCAGGGCTTCGACCTGACGCGGCTCCTCGCGGAACGCGGCGCCGAACGCTACGAGCTCCATGCGCGGCATCTCAACCACCAGCTTCCGCGCATGCTGCACACCATCGGCTTCGACAAGGTCTACGAGCGGGCCGAGGGCGCGTACTTCTGGGACTCCGAGGGCAACGACTACCTCGACATGCTCGCCGGATTCGGAGTCATGGGCCTGGGCCGGCACCATCCCGTCGTCCGCAAGGCGCTGCACGACGTGCTGGACGCCTCGCTGGCCGACCTCACCCGCTTCGACTGTCAGCCGCTGCCGGGCCTCCTCGCCGAGAAGCTGCTCACCCACAGCCCGCACCTGGACCGCGTCTTCTTCGGAAACAGCGGTACGGAGGCGATCGAGACGGCGCTGAAGTTCGCCCGCTACGCCACCGGCAGGCCCAGGGTGCTCTACTGCACCCACGCCTTCCACGGGCTCACCACCGGTTCGCTCTCGGTCAACGGCGAGAGCGGCTTCCGGGACGGCTTCGCCCCGCTGCTTCCCGACACCGCGATCGAGCTCGGCGACCTCGATGCCCTGCGGCGCGAGCTGAGGCGCGGCGATGTGGCGGCCCTGATCGTGGAGCCCGTCCAGGGCAAGGGGGTGCACGCCGCGCCGCCGGGCTTTCTGCGGGCCGCACAGGAACTGCTGCACCAGCACAAGGCGCTCCTCATCGCCGACGAGGTGCAGACCGGGCTCGGCAGGACCGGCGACTTCTACGCGTACCAGCACGAGGAAGGCGTCGAACCCGATCTCATCTGTGTCGCCAAGGCGCTCTCCGGCGGCTATGTGCCGGTCGGGGCGACCCTCGGCAAGGACTGGATCTTCAAGCGTGTCTACTCGTCGATGGACCGCGTCCTCGTGCACTCGGCGAGCTTCGGCTCCAACGCCCAGGCGATGGCGGCGGGACTCGCCGTACTCGCGGTGATGGAGGAAGAGGAGACGGTCGCGAACGCCCGGCGCACCGGTGACCTGCTGCGGGAGCGGCTGGCCGCCCTCGTCGACCGCTACGAGCTGCTGCACGAGGTGCGCGGGCGCGGGCTGATGATCGGTATCGAGTTCGGCCGCCCGTCCTCGCTGAAGCTCCGCAGCCGCTGGACCGTGCTCCAGGCGGCCCGCAAGGGGCTCTTCGCGCAGATGGTGGTGGTGCCGCTGCTGCGCAAGCACCGCATCCTCACCCAGGTCTCCGGCGACCATCTGGAAGTGATCAAGCTGATTCCGCCGCTGGTCATCGGGGAGCCGGAGGTGGAGCGCTTCGTGACCGCGTTCACCGACGTCATGGACGAGGCGCACAGCGGCGGGGGACTGATGTGGGACTTCGGGCGGACCCTGGTGAAGCAGGCCGTCGCCAACCGCTGACCGACCACTGAGCGGGTGCTGAACGGGCGGGAGCCGGGCTTCGGGGATGCTTTGCCTCGGAGGTAAGAAATTTGCCTCCGAGGAAAGATCCTGGCCCAATGGAGTCATGAATCCTCCTGACGGAGGGGTGGCCGACGAGCTCCCCGGCGTCGCACCCCGCCTGCGCGAACTGCGCCACGGCCGCGGTCTCACCCTGGAGACCGCCGCCCAGCGGGCAGGGCTTTCACCGGCCCATCTGTCCCGGCTCGAAACCGGCCGCAGACAGCCCTCGCTGCCCATGCTGCTCGGGCTCGCCCGTATCTACGGTACGACGGTTTCCGAGCTGCTCGGCGAGACACCCCCCGAACGTGACGCGATCGTCCGCGGCGGCCGCTTCGAGGGCGCCGAGGCCGACGGCTGGATGTACCAGCAGGCGGGCGGTTCCGGCCGGGCCATGCAGGCCCTGCGCGTCAGGGTCCCGTACGGCGCGCAGGGCGATCTCGTACGGGTCCACCCCGGTGAGGAATGGCTGTACGTCCTCGACGGAACGCTGCGGGTGATCCTGGGGGAGACGGTGCACGATCTCGCCCCCGGCGACAGCGCGCACTTCGATTCGCTCACCCCGCACCGGATCGCGGCCGTCGACCGCGGCGGCGCGGAGCTGCTCTTCGTCCACTCGCTGATGCAGAGCCCCGCCGCCGAACTGTGTCTCGGCAGCGGGATCCACCGGCGCTGACCGGGCCCCGCCCGGTCACCGTCCCCGCTGAACCCTTCGCTTCACCGGCCGTGCGGCCGGCAGAGAGGACTGTCATGTCCGATTCCGAGAACTACGACCCCCTGACCCCGCAGCGGCCCAAGAACTACGACCCGCAGGAACGGAAGATGCCGCGCGGGGTCGTGATCCGGCTCTTCGCCTACCTGGTGGCCGGACACGTCATCGCCGGCTTCCTGTACCTGCTGTTCGCCGTGGCGGGCGGCAACAAGTAACCGCCCCTGCCGGACAGGCCCTACGCCTCGTCCAGCAGCCGCCCGCGCAGCCGCTCCCGTGTCTCCGGGGCAAGGCCCAGCCCCTCGGTGAGGTAGCGGTCCGTGCTTCCCCAGACCTCCTCGATGGTGCCGAAGGCCGCGGCGAGGTACTCGGCGTGCGCGCCGAAGAGCGGGTTCAGCAGTTCGAGGACCTCCGGGGACATTCCGGTCTCCGAGGTGTCCGAGCGTCGCACCCGGTAGCGGCGGTGCGCGTCGTTGGACTTGAGGTAATCGGCCTCGATGGCATCCCGCTCCACGCCCACGGCGAGCAGCGACACGGCTATGGAGAGGCCGGCCCGGTCCTTGCCCGCGGCGCAGTGCATCAGGGCGGGGACGCTGTCCTCGGCCAGGGCGTGCAGTACCCGGCTGTGCTCGGCGGTGCGGTCCCGGATGATCGACCGGTACGAGGTGATCATCCGGTCCATGCCCTTGCTGCCCGAGAGGATCGAGCGCAGCTGGGCGATGTCGCCGTCCCGGACCAGCCGCCAGAACTCGGCGCCGTCGGCCGGGTCGGACAGCGGAATGCTGACATTGCGCACCCCCGCCAGCTCCACGTCGTGACCGTCGAGCCTCCGGTCGGCGTCGTTGCGGAAGTCGAAGACCGTGTGCAGGCCGAGCCTGCCGAGGACCGCCGTGTCCTGCTCCGTGGCGTGCGCCAGGTGGCCGCTGCGGTAGAGCCGCCCGAACGCCACGCGGCGTCCGTCCGTGGTGGGGAGCCCACCCACATCGCGGAAATTACGCACTCCGGTCAGCTCGGATTCTGTCGGCGGGACCTGCGGCACCTGCTGAGTCACGGCGGCTCCTGGGGTGTCTGACGTCGGCGCTGCTCGCCGACGAGGGCACGCTCGTGACGATACGACATCGATTCCTCAGGCAATCATCTCGGACGAGGCACACGGCTCGCCATGCGTACACGCACGGGCATTGCCCCGCACCGTCACCGTGGTCGATGATGTGCGGAACTGTTCGAACGTGAGGGAAATGATGATCGAGACTGGTGACACGGGCCGTACCTGGGTGCTCAGTGGCGCGACCGGCAGCTATGCGCTCCACCTCACCGACCGCGATGAGCTGCTGCATCTGCACTGGGGGCCGCGCCTCACGCCGGCCGCGGCCGAGGCGCTGGCCGCCGAGCCCCTCCCGACCTGCTCCGGCTTCGATTCCCCGCTCGACGGCCACGAGGAGTACCCGGTCGAGGGCGGTCCCCGGTTCGTCCGCCCGGCGCTCTCCGTACGGACCGACGAGGTCAGGGGGACCCAGTGGGTGTTCGGGGGCGCCGGGACGGACGGTGACGAACTCCGGCTGAGCTTCACGGACGCCGCGCACCGCCTCGCGCTGACCCTCCACTACCGGATGCGTGACGACTCCGATGTGATCGAGCGCTGGACCACCGTCACCCACGCCGGCCCGGACGGCCCGCCCCTGGAACTGCTGCGCGCCGACGCGGCGACCTGGACGCTGCCGGCCCGGGAGAACTGGCGGCTGAGCCAGCTGCACGGCAGCTGGGCGGCGGAGTCCCGGCTGGTGCGGTCGGAACTCACGTACGGCGAGAAGATCCTCTCCAGCCGCCGCGGGCACACCGGGCACCAGCATCTGCCATGGGTGGCGCTGGACGCCGGCGGAGCCGCGACCGAGGAGCACGGGGAGGTGTACGGCTGCGCTCTGGGCTGGTCCGGTTCCTGGCGGATCGCCGTGCATCAGCTGCCCGACGGTCTCGTGCAGATCAACGGGGGCGCGGGCTACGACGAGTCCGGCCTGCTGCGGCTCGCGCCGGGTGAGTCGTACACCACACCCGTCTTCGCCGGCCTGTGGAGCCCGGACGGCTTCGGCGGGGCGAGCCGGGCCTGGCACGCCTGGCAGCTGGCCCATGTGATCCCGGACGCCAGCACGCCGCGGCCGGTGCTCTACAACTCCTGGGAGGCGACCGGCTTCGACATCTCCATGGAACAGCAGCGTGCGCTGGCCGTGCGCGCGGCGGAGATGGGCGTCGAGCTGTTCGTGGTGGACGACGCCTGGTTCGGGCGGCGCACCAGCGACCGGGCCGGGCTCGGTGACTGGACGCCCAACCCCGACCGGTTCCCCGGCGGGCTGCGGCCGCTCGCCGACGAGGTGCGCGGGCTCGGCATGCGGTTCGGGATCTGGGTCGAGCCGGAGATGGTCAACCCCGACAGCGATCTCTACCGGGCCCACCCGGACTGGGTGCAGCACTTCCCCGGCCGTACGCGGACCGAGTTCCGCAACCAGCTGGTGCTCAACCTGGCCAGGCCGGACGTACAGGAATACCTGTGGGAGCAGCTTGACGCGCTGCTCTCCAGCGCTCCGATCGACTATGTGAAGTGGGACTTCAACCGCTGCTTCACCGAGGCCGGCTGGCCGGGCGAGGAGTACCCGCAGAAGCTCTGGACCGCCCATGTGGAAGCGCTGTACGCGCTGCTCGACCGGCTGCGCGCCGCGCACCCGGGCGTGGCCTTCGAGTCCTGCTCGGGCGGCGGGGGCCGGGTCGATCTGGGCGTGCTCTCCCGCACCGATCAGGTGTGGACCTCGGACAACACCGACCCGCTGGACCGGCTCGCCATTCAGGAGGGCTTCGGGCAGATTCATCCGGCGCGGGTGATGGCGGCCTGGGTCACCGACAGCCCGAACGTCCAGCTGAACAACCGGGTGAGTTCGCTGCGGTTCCGCTTCGTCAGCGCGATGGCCGGGGTGCTCGGGGTCGGCGGCGACCTCACCGAGTGGAGCCCTGAGGAGCTGGCCGAGGCGCGGGACTGGGTGTCCCTCTACAAGGAGATCCGCCCGGTGGTGCAGCACGGGGCCCTGCACCGGCTCGCGGCGCCGCGCGGCGGGCTGAGCGCGGTGAGCTACGTGCTGGGCGAGGAGGTCGTGGTGCTGATGTGGCTTGAGGCACAGCGGTTCGGCCAGCGGCCGCCGGCCCTGCGGCTGCGCGGCCTGGACGCCTCGGCGACGTATGTCTGCCAGGACACCGGAGCGGAGTACCAGGGTTCGGTGCTGCTGCATCGCGGGCTGCACACCGGGCTGAGCGGCGACCTGGACGCCCGGGTGCTGAGGTTGCGTCAGAAGCGATGACCATGACATGTCCGTAATGGGGCGTTTAATAGAACGTGCCCTATTTATGGGAGAGATGATGGCCCGCTGGTGAGCGGGATCATATCCGTGACGGTGTGTGGTGGCGGCGCCCGGGAGCGATCCGGGCGCCGCGCGGAATGCCAAGATCCGTAATCCACGGAGTGTGACGGGAATTCCGGACCGAAATTGAATCGGGGATTCCGGCAGGCAACCGATGGCTTGTTCCTGTCGTCCTGACTCGTTTACGGTCACCGTCAATCCGGACGGATCGCCTAATCCTGCCGCCGCCCGGAATTCACACCCACCCACACTCGTGTGGCAGGAGCGGGGGACCCAGGTAAGCCGCCGGCCCGGAGAGATCCGGACCGGCTCGGGGTGAAGTCGCCGAGAGCGACCGGGCATCTCCAGCCCGAACCCGACAGCTCACCTCGTAGGCGCCGGAGAGGAATTCCCCCATGCCCGCAACGGGTAAGCACCGTCGTACGAAGACCGGCCCGATCGTCCGCGGTGTCCTCGCCGCAGGGACCGGCGGCGCCGTCCTCGCCCTCCCGCTGATCGGTGCCACCGGAGCGCACGCCGCGGAGAAGGCCGCGCCCACCGCCGCCTCGGTCGCCGCCGCGCACACCGCCCCGGGTGCCGCGGCCACCGCCCACGGCGCCTCGAAGTCCTACTCCGTGGTCTCCGGCGACTACCTCTCGAAGATCGCCGCGGAGCACAAGCTCAAGGGCGGCTGGCAGAAGCTGTACCAGGACAACCGCGAGGTCGTCGGCGAGAACCCGAGCCTGATCTTCCCCGGCATGAAGCTGACCCTCGGCGCCGAGGCGTCCGGTTCCGCCGATGCCGCGCAGTCCGCGCCGGCCCCGTCGAAGGCGGAGCCGAAGAAGGCCGCCCCCGCCGCCCCGGCGGCCCCGAAGGTGCAGTCGGCCCCGAAGGCCGCCTCCTCCGCGGGCTCCTCGGCCCCGTCCTCCGAGGCCGGAAAGTCCACCACCTCCACGAGCACCAGCGCCTCCCAGAGCAACAGCTCCGGCTGGACGACCCCGGTGGCCAACGCCAACGTCACCACCCAGTACCGCGCCTCCGGCGCCAGCTGGTCCAGCGGCTACCACACCGGCTCGGACTTCCAGGCCGCGTCGGGCACCGTCGTCCGCGCCATCGGTCCGGGCACCGTGGTCTCGGCCGGCTGGAGCGGCTCGTACGGCAACGAGGTCGTCATCAAGCACGCCGACGGCATGTACTCCCAGTACGCGCACCAGTCCTCGCTCAGCGTCTCCGTGGGCCAGACCGTCACCGGCGGCCAGCAGATCGGCCTCTCCGGCTCCACCGGCAACTCGACCGGCCCGCACCTCCACTTCGAGGTCCGCACCGGCCCGAGCTACGGCTCGGACGTCGACCCGGTCGCGTACCTGCGCCAGCACGGCGTCTCCATCTGATGGAGCGGTGACGGCCGGACATGAACAGGGGCGGTGCGCGTCGGCGCACCGCCCCTGTCCTTATTCCGGCTTTACCAAAAACTGACCGGGTGGTCTATCTCACCACCCGTCAACCCCGTATTACGGTCGCGTAGGTCACATTCGACGGTGCAGGATATGCGCTTGTGGCAGACGATTCGAGAAACAATCAACCAGAGATCATCGGGTCGTACGCGGCGATTGGCGACAGCTTCACCGAAGGAGTCGGAGACCCCGGCCCCGACGGGGCCTTTGTCGGCTGGGCGGACCGGTTCGCGGTCCTGCTGGCGGACCGGCTCCCGGTCCCCGACACCGCGACGAGCCCGGAGGATCCCGCGCACGGGAATTTCCGGTACGCCAATCTCGCCGTACGCGGACGCCTCCTCGACCAGATAGTCGAGGAGCAGGTCCCCCGCGCCAAGGAGCTGGCCCCCGAGCTGGTCAGCTTCTGTGCGGGCGGCAACGACATCATCAGGCCGGGCACCGACCCCGACGATCTGGCCGAGCGCTTCGAGCGCGCGGTCGCCGATCTGAGCAACGCGGTCGGCACCGTCATGATCACCACCGGGTTCGACACCCGCGGTGTGCCGGTGCTGCGGCACATGCGCGGCAAGATCGCGACGTACAACGTCCATCTGCGGTCCATCGCCGACCGCTACCACTGCCCCGTCCTGGACCTGTGGTCGCTCCGCTCGGTGCAGGACCGGCGCGCCTGGGACGACGACCGGCTGCACCTGTCCCCCGAGGGCCACACCCGCGTCGCGCTGCGCGCGGCACAGGTGCTCGGTGTGGACGTGCCCGCCGATCCGGATCAGGCCTGGCCGCCGCAGGCACAGCGCGGCACCTTCGAGGAACGGCGCGACGACATCCACTGGGCGCGCGAATACCTGGTCCCGTGGATCGGGCGGCGGCTGCGCGGCGAGTCCTCCGGCGACCATGCCGAGGCCAAGCGCCCCGACCTGCTTCCCCTCTGACCCGACCTGCTTCCCCTCTGGGGGGACCGCCCTCACGGCGCCTCGCGCAGGACCGTCAGGGGCAGGGCACGCCGGGCCGGGCTCGGTACCACGAGCCCGGCCGGCGGCGTGGCCGGACGGCCCGGAGCCGGTATCCGCTCCAGCACCCCGCCCGCGAACACGTCGTACAGCGGCAGCGTCTCCAGATGCACATAGCCGATGTGGCAGTCGCACACATCGAGCGGGCAGCCCTGCGGACCGAGCGCCCGGCGGTAGCTGCCGTCGTAGAGATTGCCCAGCTCCGCGCGGACGAAGTGACACCGCCGCACGGTGCCGTCACCGTCCACGGAGATGACCGACTCACCCGTGCGGCAGGGCAGCCCGGCCGACCGGTGCGGATGCCTGCTGTACGGGAACAGCGGGTCCAGCGCCGTCCAGCGGTCCGCCTCCTCGTCCGTGTAGGTGTGCCCCTCGGCGGCGTTGACCCAGAGATAGACCTCCTCGGGCAGCGCCGCCCGCAGCCGCCGCGCCTCGTCGAGATGGGCGTCGAAACCGACCACGCCCACGCTGTAGCGCACCCCGCGAGCGGTGAGCTCCCGGCACTTGCCGAGGAAACGCTCGTACGGCGTCTGACCCGGGTGGTACGTGCACCACAGCGCGACCCGGTCCGTGTCGGCCCCGGCCAGCCAGTCCGTGCGGCCGCTCAGATTGGTCTGGATGGCCACCCGGCCGATGTGCGGCAGCCGCGACAGATCGGCCAGCGCCCGCCGGTACCAGGACCTCACCAGACCCTCGCCCCACGGTGTGAACAGCACGGACAGCCGGTCTCCGGTCTGCGCCGCGGCCCACGCGGTGAACCGCTCCAGCGCCGCCCGGTCCGCCGTCAGCTGTTCCCGGCTGTCGCGCCGCTTGGCGAACGGGCAGTACGGACAGTCGTAGTCGCAGGAGGACAGCGGGCCCCGGTAGAGGATCGTCAGGTCCATGGCGGCAGTCACTTCCGTTCGTACGCGGCCATCGCGGCCCGTACCGCAGGGGAGAACAGCTCGGGGCCCAGCGCGTCGGAGTGGGCCAGCCCCTCGGGGGAGAGCCGCAGCAGATCGCCGCCGGCGCTCCCGTCCAGCCAGCCGCGCGCCGCGAAGCGGTCCAGCTCGGCCGGGAAGTCCTCGCGCGGATCCGTGCCGAACCGCTGCCGGTACTCCTCGGTCCGCAGGCCCACGGCCTGGAGCAGCGACTGGAGGAGATGACGCCTGCGCGCCTCGTCGGCGTCCACATACCGGCCCACCTCGGCCCGGGAGAAGTCCTCGGTCGCGGTGAACCCGTCGATGATGCCGCGGATCTCCCGCATCTCCACCGCGTAGTCGAAGGAGTAGTGCAGCGAAGCGGTGTACGAGCGGGCACCGCAGCCCAGACCGATCATGCCGTCGGTCTGGCAGGCGTAGTCGTCCCGGCCCTCCGCCGGGGCGTCGGCACGGCGGAACATCCGCATCGACACCTGCTCGTAGCCATGGGCGAGGAGATGGTCGCGGCCGGTCCGGTAGAGCCGCAGCCGCTGTTCGTCCCAGGCGTTCGCGGCATGCTCCTCGGCCGCCGGGTCCACCGCCGCCCCGAGACGGCCGAGGCCGGTCAGCGGGCGTACGTAGAGCGGGTAGAGGTAGAGCTCCTCGGGGCGCCAGGCCAGCGCGGCGTCCAGGGAGGTGCGCCAGCTCCGCTCGGTCTGCCCGTCGATGCCGTAGATCAGGTCGATGTTGAGGACCGGTATCCGGGCGTCACGGATCCGGCCGAGGGCCGCCTCCACATCGGCGCGGTGCTGCGGGCGGACCGCCGCGCGGGCCTCGGCGTCGACGAAGCTCTGCACACCGATGCTGATCCTGGTCGTGCCGCGGTCGGCGAGCACGGCCAGCCGGTCCGCCGTGGCGGTCGAGGGCGAGGTCTCCACGGACAGCGGCACCGCGCGAAGGTCGGCGCCCATCCGCTTCTCCGCGATGTCGCAGAGCCGCTCCAGCTCGCCGGCGGTCAGGAAGGTCGGCGTACCGCCGCCGAACGCGGCGGCGGCGAACCGCACCGGCTCCTGATCGCCCAGCGCGTCGCGGACGGCCGTCGCCTGCCGGTCCAGCGCGTCGAGATAGCGCGTGGTCAGCTCGTCGGGAGCGCCGATCCGGGTGAACAGATTGCAGAAGCCGCAGCGGACCTCGCAGAACGGTATGTGGAGATAGAGGGAGAGCGCGTCCTTGGGCTCCGCCGCCCACAGCTCACGCAGCGCGGGGCGGCCGGTGAGCGGCCGGTAGGCCGTCTTGTGCGGATAGGCGTAGACGTAGCTCTCGTACGGCCTGACGGCGGGCAGGGTCGGGCTGGTCATCATGCGTCCCCGGGCTCAAGGAAGAAGTGGGCGTACGGCACGGTCCAGACGGCTTCGTGGCCGAGCCGGTGGCCGGTGAAACCGTCGTCCCCGTAGGCCGTGCCATGGTCGGAGCAGACGATCGCGAAGCAGCGGCGGCGGCTGCTCGCGGCGGCGAAGAGCCGGCCGATGTGCCGGTCGACGTACTCCAGGGCGGCGGCGTGCGTGGCACGGGAGTCGCCCGCCTCGTGGGTGGCGCCGGGCCGGTGGAACCAGTTGGGCTGGTGCAGCGCCGACACATTGACGAACAGGAAGAGCCGCCGCTCCGGCGGGAGTCCGGCCACGACCTCCTCGGCCCGGGTCACCTGCTCCTCGAAGGAGGTGGGCGAGGCGACGCCGAACCCGGGCTCCCAGTGGCTCTCCTGGAACATGCCGGGCAGCACCGATCCGAGCGGCCCCTGCCGGTTGAAGAAGCCGACGCCGCCGATGCACACCGTGCGGTAGCCCTCGTCGGCCAGGGCGGACACCAGGTCGGGGGTGTCGAAGACGAAGGTGCCGTCCGCCGTCGTCTCGCTGCCCGCGAACCGCGCCGCGAACAGCCGCGGATGCGGCCCCGGGGAAGCGGGGGTCGGCAGGAACCCGGCGAAGATCGCCTGGTGCGAGGCGTAGGTGAAACTCCCCGGTGCGTGCCGCTTCTCCCAGACACCACCGGGCAGATGCCGGGCCAGATGCGGAATGCGTCCGGCGGCGGCCAGCTCCACGGCGACGTCGTAGCGCAGGGTGTCGAGAGTGACGAGCAGCAGATCGTGATGTCCGACGATCCCGCTCATGTCGGGTTCCCCGGTGTCCGAGGCACCGGCGTCCGGGGTGTGGCCGTCAGGGGTGCGGTGGGTGTGGTCAGGGGGCAGCGATGGCACGGTGGTTCCTTGCTCTGTCCAGTACGGCGGCGACCTGCGCCGCATAGGTGTCCAGTCCTTCGGCGCCGCTGCCCGGCAGTCCGGTCAGACCGGGCAGCAGATCTCCGAAGGCGTTGACCTCGCCGACGGCGAACCGCCGCCAGCCGGTGGCGGGCAGCAGATCGACGCCCACGCACAGCGTCCGGGGGAAGCAGGCGGCGGCCCGCTCACACATCGCGAGCGCGTCCTGCCAGCTGCCGCCCGCCGCCGCGACGGCGGCCCGGACCTCGTCCAGATCGCCCCGGACGCCGCCGAGATGCAGATTCGTCATCGGGGAACGGCTGGTCCGCACGACGGCGTGTGTCGCGCGGCCGGCGACGACCACGACCCGCAGATCCGCGGCCCGCCCCCGCTGGTAGGCCTTGGGCAGCCAGCGCTCGACATGGAGTCCGTCCGGGGCGAGCGCGTCGATGATCGCGGCCACCTCGTGCTCCGTCTCGTACTGCCGCACCCGGAGCGAATTGAACAGCCGCCCCTCCGCGTCCCGTTCCACCGAGGTGCTCGCCCGGACCCGGGCGGGACCGGCCGTCTCCACGGCCAGCACCCCCGAGGCGGACGAGCCGTGGGCGAGCTTCACGAACACCCGGGGCATGCCGCGCGCCGCCATCAGCTCGCGCACATCCTCCCAGCCCCGTACGACAGGTGCGCCGGGACCGGACGTCGGCGACGCCGGCACGGGGACACCGGCGCCGTCCAGCACGGCATGACACAGCCGCTTGTCGAACAGCGCCGCGATGTCCCCGGGATCGCCGAGCAGGGTGGCGCCCGCCGCCGAAGCGGCCCGCGCCACCTCCCGCACGGCCTCGGTGAACGTGGCGTACCAGCGTGAAGTCCCTTCCACGCGCGAGGGATCGCCCACCCCGCGCAGCAGCCGCTCCACTTCGGCGTCCTCACCGGGCGAGTCCATCCGTACGGTCTCGCCCGGCCGGAACGTCACCTCACCGGTCAGCACCTGGAGCCAGGACACGACGCGGACGTCGGGCAGTCCGGCGGCGCGCACGGCTTCCCGGAAGAAGGCGACGCGCCGGTTGTCCGGATTGCCGACGACCGCGAAACGCGGCGCGTGGCTACTCGCTGACCGCGACATACCGTTCCTCTTCGTCCTCATCCATGTCCGCCGCGTCGCCGCTGACCGCGGCGGGTGCGCAGGCCGCGCGGATGTGGTCGAACACCTCGTCGCTCAGGTAGTGGTGATCCAGGTCGAGCGCGGACAGATGGGTCAGCGGCTGCCCGGCCAGGAGCGCCGCACCGCCGATGTCACTGAGGGTGCCCATGGAGAGCGACAGCGACGTCAGCTGGGCCACGACGGGCGCCGAGGCGATGGCCGCCGCGATCTCGTCCTGGATCTCGCTGTTCTGCAGCCCCAGATGGCGAAGCCGCGGGAACGTGCCGCCCGACAGCAGCGGGCCCAGGTCCTCGACCGTCGCGTCGCCCCCGTACCAGGTGGACCCGAACCAGATCTCCAGCCGCTCCAGAGCCGGGAACTCCGAGGAGGTGACCGCCCGCACGACATGGCCGGGCAGCCCACCGGACTCGAAGCACAGGGACCTCAGGCTCTCGTGGCGCACCGGGGAAAGCCGCAGACCCCCCGCCCCGGTGGTCTCCCCGCAACCGCGCACCAGCAGCTCCTCCAGAAGCGGAAACGCGGTGAGCACCGGGGTGATGTCCGACATCATCAGCCAGGAGATCTCGCACTGCTCGCTCTCCACATCCGCGAGGAACAGGGCCCGCAGCGTGGGGAAGCGGTCCGCGTGTCCGGCGATCAGCTCCACCACGGGTTCGATGCCCGTGTAATTCCCCTGCCACCATGGGCCGATCATCAGTGCGCGTACCTGCTCGGTGTCGACCGTGTCCAGGAAGTGCTGCCACAGGGCGGGAAACGTCAGAGATCCCTGCCAGCCGCAGTCCAGCCGCCAGGCGACCGCGTGCGCGGGCGGCAGCTTTGAGGGGTCTCCCTCGCCCGGCTCCGGAAGAGTGTGGACACGCAGGTCGAAGAAGAGCTCGTCATCGGTCATCGTGGTCACTCCGACACGGCGGTGTAACGGCCCTCGGGGCCACCGTCGCCCCAGGGCTTGCTGCGCTCGGAGAGGTCGACCCGGACCCCGTGGGGCACCAGCGAGTCGGTGATCCGGCGCTCCATCGCCTCGGAGAGGAAGTGGTGGTGCAGGTCGAGCACTTCGAGGTGGGTGAGCGGCTGGCCCTCCAGGAGCGCCGCGGCGCCCTCGTCGCCGAGCGTGCCGTTCGACAGGTCGAGCGTGCGCAGCCGGGCGACGACCGGGGCCGAGGCGACGGCCGCCGCGATCTCGTTCTCCACCTCGCTGTTGCGCAGGCCCAGATGGTGCAGCCGGGGGAAGCGGGTGCCGGACAGCAACGGCGCCAGGTCCGCCACGTCGGCATCGCCGCCGTACGCCGAGACCCCGAGCCACAGATCGAGCTTCTCCAGCGCGGGCAGCTCGCTGTCCAGCACACCCCGGACCACCTGCACGGGCAGACCGCCCGCCTCGATGGTGAGCGAGCGCAGCCGCTCGTGCCTGGTCGCCGGGAACTCGAGATCGGTGCCGCCGCGCACCCCGAACTCCACCAGCGAAGGGAACGCGGTGAGCAGTCCGGTGACGTCCGACTGCTCGATCCAGGAGATCTCCGCCTCCTCCAGCACCAGGTCCCCGACGAAGATCCCCTCCAGCGCGGTCAGCCGGTCGGCCGCGGCGATGACAAGGCCGATCGGCACGGAGGACGTCTCCTCGTACGCCTCGCCCCACTGGCCGATGATCAGAGCACGCACCCCGGCCGGATCGACGGCGTCCAGGAAGGCCGCGAACTCCTGCTCCCAGGTCTGGTCGGCGTCCTCGTCGCCGAACGGATCGACGCTGATCCGCCATGCGGCGGCGTCGGCGGCCGGACGGGGTGTTTCGGAGGCGTCACGCTGGAAGTCGACGGCCGGAAGGCCGCACAGCTCGCTGAGATGGTCCACACCGGACATGGCCCTGAGCTCCTGATGCTGGGAACGGGTTGTTGTGCGCAAGGTCTATCAAGCCCCACTGACAACGCGGTGACCGGGACCCGTCCGGGGTGCCGCCGCCGGTCGATCGATGCTCCTATTGATCGTCGAGCGTGGGGAGGCGCTCGCAGGCGCAAGCTACCTTCGCTCCATGTCACTTACTCCCGACAGCGAGGTCCGCAGCCGCGACGAGCTGGTCGCCTTCGTCCGAGAACTGCACCAGGACTACCTCCGCCGGGGGCACGAATGGGAGAACCAGAGCCTCGATCACTTCCTTGAGGCCCTCGCGGCGTGGATGGACGACTCGCCGGGCTGGTATCGAAACTTCGGGAAGCAGCTCCCCGAGGAAGGGGACTGGACCTTCCTGGCCAGAGCCCTTCAAGCGGCCACCGTCTATGAGTGAATCCGCTTCTGGAGCGGTCAGGTCGCAGCGAGGCAGTCTCGGTAGGCGCCGGCGAGGTCGTCGTCGCGGTGTGTGCCGCGTTCGATGCAGGAGATCGCTGCCGGCCGGACGCCGAAGTGCTCGGCGACGGTGGTGAGGGTGATGTTCCTGGCCAGGCGTGCGGGCCTGAGGCCGGAGACGTCCGGGACGGTGACCGGTGTGGTGAGGTAGCGGAAGATCTCCCGGGCGCTCGCCCGCTTGAGCAGGCGGATGATCTCCTGATACCCGGCCGGGCAGTTCGGCGCGGGCGGCTGCGTAGGCGTCGATGGGATCGGACTTGCCGATCCGGCGCCGCTCGGCCTTGTCGGGCCGGTTGACCTCGATCACGGTCGGGCTCGCCCGGCGGGCGGCTCGGGTGAACCCGAGGCCGCAGGGGGAGGTCCCCTCGACGCCGACGGCGGTCACCGTGCCATGGGGGTTCAGGAACGTGATCGCCACGGCGCATCCGGCTGCCGTGGTCGGGAACTCGGCGTCGGCGACGTGGCCGTCCCGGTCGGTGATGACAGCAACGTGAATCGTGTCCGTGTGGGAGTCCACTCCGCCGAACACCGCATCCGTTCCGTGGCGGGCGTGATCGTCACTGTCATCCTGTCAGCTGCCTTCCTGGCTGGCGGTGACACCGGCCGGGTGGGTCGGACAGGACATTGAGGGGGCCTCTGGCCAAGCTCCTATCAGGTCATGCTCCACCTGGCCGGAGCCACGGAGAACGGGTTCCGGCAGCCGGACAGAACAGTCGCGGGACAGCCCAGCAGGACGTCAGTCAGACCCTGAGCCACGGCCACCGGAACCCGCTACGAGTATCGATGTCAGACCCTGCCCGTAGCGTTTTCCTCGTGTTCGGCACAGCGGGTGCCGCGACCGAGGGGAGACGTCTGTGTACCGGCAGGGCGATGTACTGATCATGGCGGTGGAGGAGTCGGCGGTGCCCGCCCCCTTCCTCCAGGCGCCGGGTGAACTGCGCGACGGGCGGGGGCGCCTGGTGCTCGCCCTGGGCGAGGTCACCGGGCACGCGCACGCCGTGCAGGGGCCCGGCCGGCTGATCCGGGAGGCCGGTCCGTTCGGCCCGATGCTCCTCCATCTCCCCGAGGGCGGCCGGGTGGTGCACGAGGAGCACGCGGTGATCCCGCTGCCGAAGGGCTGGTTCCGCGTCGTGCGCCAGCGGGAGTACGCGCCGGGGGCGATCCGCATCGTCGCGGACTGATCCCGCCGGACCGGCAGCCGCCGGCACACCGCGGGCGAACGGCCGAGCACCGGGAACCGGGCTCCGCGGACCGGGGTCCGGACACCGGGCTCCGTTGCCGGGAACGCGAAATCCGCGATTCCACGGACGAGATACGAGATACGAGAAACAGGGGACGGGACAACCGATGCAGCACGTGAACTCTTGGCGGACCGTGGCGGCGGCGACGGGCAGGGCGGACCGGGCCGCGGCGGAGGAGGGGGTGCGTCTCGCCTACCGGGGCGCGGGCCTCACCGAGCCGGGACGGATCATCTGGGCCGACTCGCCGCGCGCGGCGGTCGGCGTGGTCGAGAAGCTGACCGACGCCGGCCGTTCGGTCCGCGACGACATCCGCACCCGGCCCTGGGCCGAGGAACGCCGCCGGATGTACGACGAGTTGGGCCCCGCGGGCTGGTCCGCGCTCTGGTCCGCCACCGGGGCCCAGCTCTGGGAGACCACGGCGGCCCTCGCCGAACGGATACGGACGGGTGTCGTCGCGGACCTCGCCGAACGGCCGGAGGACGAGTCCGATGTCCGGCTGCTGCTGCTCGACGCCGTCCTCGGACAGCACGACGCCGCCTGGCTCGCCGCCTTCGACGGGCGCGGCGACCGGTTGACCGGCCTCGCGCAGGTCGCCCGCAACGCCGGCTGGTGGTGGCCGTACGAGAACGCCGTGGTGATCAGCGAGCGACCCGAGGCGCTGCACCGGGACGAGGCGGGACGGCTCGACCACGGGGACGGCCCGGCGCTCAGCTACGCGGACGGCTTCGCGCTGTACGCATGGCGGGGAATGCCGGTACCCGCCGAATTCCTGGCGGAGCTTTCGGCCCTGACCCCGGAGCGGATACGCGCCGAGGAGAACGCGGAACTGCGCCGCGTGATGCTGGAGTACTACGGCTACGACCGCTACCTCACCGAATCCCGCGCCGAACCGGTCCACCGCGACGAGACGGGCATCCTCTGGCGGATCGCGCTGGACGGGGACGAGGACGTGGTGATGGTCGAAGTGGTCAACTCCACTCCCGAACCGGACGGCACGCACCGCACCTACTGGCTGCGGGTACCGCCGTCGACGCGGACAGCGAAGGACGGGGTCGCGTGGACCTTCGGAATCGACGGGGCGGCCTACGCGCCGGTGCGCCAGACCTGATCCGGGCCGCCCGGTCGGTGGAGGGAAGGACGGGAGAGAGGCGTCAGGCCGTCAGGGCCTCGTGATCGATGCCCAGTTCGTGGGCGAGCGCCTCATCGGTCCACCGCAGCATCGTGGTCCGGGAGAGCGGACCCGCGTACGACGTCATCTGCACGGCCAGGCCGTCGAGCAGGGCGGTCAGACGCCAGGCCGCCGACACCGGGTCGTCGCAGTGGAACTCACCGGCGGCGGCGCCTTCTTCGATGACCGCGGACAGCTCGGCCTTCCACCGCTGGTCGAGCTCGCCCGCCACCTCGCGCAGCGCCGGCTCACGCAGGGAGGCCGCCCAGCCCTCGATCCACAGGCGCCAGCCCTTGGCCTGGCCGGTCGGCGCGTACCAGCGGACGGCCGCGCGCAGTCGCCGCACCGCGCTGGTGCGGCGGGCCAGCAGCTTGCGCAGATGGGCGAGGTCGGCCTCGGCGGCGTACGCGAAGGCGGCGGCGACCAGTTTCTCCTTGGTCGAGAAGTGGTAGAGCACCAGCGCGTTGCTCACTCCCAGCACGGAAGCCACATCGGCGATCCGTACGGAGGAGACCCCGCGCACCTGGATCTGTTCGACCGCGGCGCGCAGCAATTCCTCACGCCGCTCCGCCACGCCCAACCGCACTCTCGCCACGCGGCCACCCTAACCAATGCGCGGGCCGTGTCCCGAAAGAGAGTGCCGGCTCATCACCGGTCTCCGGAAGCCTCCAGCTCCTGCGGGAGCGCGGCATCACGCCTCCGGTGCCGGCACCCGCGCGGCGGATGCGGCGAGGCGGCGAAGGCCGGGGTTCCACGCTTCCGCCGTGGGACACAGGGGCGCCGGGACGCCCCTGTCGTAGGCCTGATCTGTGAAAACACCAGGTCCTCGCTGTGACGTTTCTGCGGACCGCCACGCAGAGGTAGGCGAGGGACGTCGGCCCCGGGGCGGGCGGACGGGGGGAACTGTGTCGCGTCGGCAGCCGCCGACGAGACGATCGGTACGAAGAGGAACGTGTGGCCAAGGTCGAGGAACAGCGCCGCGGGCAGGTGTCCGACACCGAGCTCGGGGCGGCCGTCGAGCGGGCCCAGCAGGGGGACGAGGCGGCGTTCGGCGCGGCCTACAGGCTCACCCATCCCGGTCTGCTCGGCTATCTGCGGGGACTGGTGGGCGATGATGCCGAGGACGTGGCCTCCGACGCCTGGCTGGAGATCGCCCGCGACCTCTGGCGGTTCCGGGGGGACGGCGCGGGGTTTCGCGGCTGGACCGCGACGATCGCGCGGCACCAGGCGCTGGATCATCTGCGCAAACAGAAACGGCGTCCCAGAACCGCCCTGTTGGAGCAGGACATGCTCGAACTGCCGGGCGGCCACGACACCGCCGCGTCCGCCCTGGAGACCCTCTCCACACAGGAGGCGCTCAAACTCATCGCCACCCTGCCGAGGGAGCAGGCGGAGGCTGTCCTGCTGCGCGTCGTCGTCGGACTCGACGGTCCCGCGACGGCGCGCGTGCTCGGCAAGCGGGTCGGTGCCGTCCGCACGTCCGCGCACCGGGGACTGAAGAGACTCGGCGAGCAGTTGACCGGTAACAGAGTGGCGGGTGCGACGCGCGGGCGGCGGAGCGGTCGGGGGGACGAGGCATGACACAGGAACCGCGGCACGGGTCCGGGGCATCGGTGCCACCCGGGCCGGACGAGGCAGGGGCCGCCGCGCGGAGCGCCGGGGCGGCCGGGCGGGACGCGGAACAGCGGGCACTCGCCGCCTTCCGGGAGGCACGCGGCCAGTGGCCGGACAGAAAGGTGCCGCCGTGGCGCAGACGTGGGCGCGACGACTGGCGGCCCGTGGACCGGCGGCCCGTGGACCGGCGACGCGGTGGACTTCCGGTGCGCGCGGCGATCGGCGGCTTCGCCGTCGCGGTGACGCTCGGCGGGGCCGCGCTGGCCGCCGGTTCGGGTGCGCTGCCGATGCCGTTCGGCGACGGGGGACCCGGCGGACGGGCCCCCGCCCGGCCCGCACACAGCGCGTCGGCCCCCGCGTCCGCCGATCCGCAGTTCCCTCGCCCCAGTACGCCCCCGCCCCGCACCGGCGGCACGGGGCCGGAGCCGACCGGATCGACGGACTCCGGACGCCGCGCCGGTGGACCGGCGCGGACACCGGGCGACACGGCGCTCTGCCAGGTGTACGTGCGCTCGCGCGACAACGGAAGGGCCGGAGACCCGACCGCCCTGGAGAGTCTGGAGCAAGCCGCCGGAGGCGCGTCGCAGGTGGCGGGCTACTGCGAGGCGCTGCTCCGCCGGGCACCCGACGGCAAGGAGGAGAAGAAGGCCACCGGCAGCGGTGCGCGGGCGGGAGGGAACCGCGATCCCGGGCCGGGAGCCGGGCGTGGGCCGGCGCCGAAAGCCTCGGGCGCCGCTCGTGCCAGACCCGCCGATCGCTGAAGCGGGACGGTAGGGACGAGCGGGTGAGACGTGTCAGGCGGGCCGGGCGGTCAGGCGGGTCGGACAGGTCGGGCGGTCAGGCGCGTGTCGGACGGGTCGGGCGGGATGCCTCAGGGGCTGCTCGCTTTCCGGCTGCCGGAGTACCCCTTGCCGAGGAGCCCGCCGCGAGCGGTGTGATGGTTTCGCTCCGGTCGGCGCTGGGCTGTACATGAACACAAAATTCGAACATGTGCCCGATATTGCGCGTCGTCTCGCCCTCGTCCTGGCTCTTGCCGCCGTGCCCGTCGCCGCGGTCTCCCCGGTGGCCCACGCCAAGGGGTCCGAGGCCGCGGAGGTCGTGGTGGGCGCACCGGACAGGTACACGCCTGTGCAGGACGTGCTGTACGCCGCCGGGGACACCGGCTATCTCCACCGGCGGGAGACGGGCGACGGGTCCACCCCCTCGTACCAGTGGCGCGGATACGACGGGTCCGAGCGGACCGTCGAGGGTTTCACCGGCCAACTGCCCGGCCAGCAGGGCTACTACGGGGCCGGCACGGACATCCTTCCCGTGCCCGTCGGTGCGAGCGGCGTGGTGCAGCTGCGCGACCCGGCGACCGGGGAATCGACGCCGCTCACCGTGCCGGACGGCCAGTACACCGTGGCTTCCTTCGGGCGGACCGTGCTGACGTTCTCGTACAACGAGGTGTGGCAGGTGGACAAGCTGCACATCCTCCGGCTCCAGGACGGCACGACCACCGACACCCCGGTCGAACCACCGTCAGGACTGCGATTCGACCGGTACCCGGTCGCCGCCGGGGACGGACAGCTGGCCGTCGTGAAGTTCACCCGCGGGCACACCCTCGGCATCCTCGACCTGACCAGCGGCGCGCTCACATCCGTCGCCACCCATGCTGCCGTCGACGAATCCTGGTCGATCCAGGCCGCGGTCTCTCCCACCCACATCGCCTGGTACCAGCAGGGCATGAGCCAGGCACGGGTGATCCGCCGTGACGACCCCGCCGGGACACAGACCCCGGTCGCCGTGGCGTCCTCCGGCGATGGCACCCCCGTCGTCGGGCTGGCGGGGGACTGGCTCCTCACCGCCTACCGGCCGCAGACCCCCACGGAACAGAACCCTCCCGCGGGCCGGGGAGGCCCGCTCAGGGCCACCCCCATCGGTGGCGGCACACCGCTGACCCTGCTGGCCGCGGCCCAGCCCGGCCTCGCCCAGATCCCCGGCGGCGGAGCGGTGGCGGTCGGCGGCGCGGACGCCGGTGACTGGGCGGTGCGCCGTATTGAGACCGCGTCGGACGGCCGCCCGACGCTGCGTACGCTCTCCGAGGTGCCCGCCGCACCCGCCGTGGTGCGCGGCATCGCGCTGGCGGGCGGCCAGTTGGTCACCAAGGAGGAGGACAGCGCCCCGCGGCCCTCCTACCAGACACGGAAGGTGACCCTGGCCGGAACGCCGTCGGCCGGGGAACGCTCCGAGGTCACCACCGCCCCTCTTGGCGGCGACTACGGCCAGCCGCTGGGAGCGGGCGACGGCTCCGTCGTCCACGTCCGGTACGACGAAGCCACCCAGCGGGACGTCCTCGTCCGCGCCTCGGCGACGGGTGCGCGCACCGAGGTCGTGCCCTTCGACCGTGTCATGCCGCCGGCCTCCGGCCGCGGTCTGCGTGACGCCGCCGGGAGGTACGCGGTCTACGGAGGCGGCGACGAGCGGATGGTCGTCGACTTCGAAGCGGCCGGTGGCGGAGCCGTGGTTCAGCAGCTGAAGACCCCGGCCGCCGCGCTCAAGGGGAGCACGCTGTGGACCACCGACGGCACCGCGGGACGTGTCGAGGCCCGCGACCTGGTCTCCGGCGCCGTCACCCCGTACAC
Source organism: Streptomyces sp. NPDC079020 (assembly GCF_044542225.1). Classification (NCBI taxonomy): domain Bacteria; kingdom Bacillati; phylum Actinomycetota; class Actinomycetes; order Kitasatosporales; family Streptomycetaceae; genus Streptomyces; species Streptomyces sp. NPDC079020. The sequence continues at coordinate 103,557 of NZ_JBITUB010000007.1, read as the reverse complement.
GGTCGGCGCCCCGTGCGTGATCCGTGACCTCCAGGTCGTCGGGCGCTGGGTGTACTGGGACTGCCTGGGCCAGGACATGACCGGCGACCTGTCGACCCCCTTCGGCGTGTACGACCTGAAGACCGGTGACGGCATCAGCCTGCCCAAGCGCGGAAAGCTCGGGAAGGGGTTCCTCGTCAACCACGACACGGCCGCGGGCAAGCTGCAGCTGACCGACTTCCACACCGGCACCGCCGCCGAGCCCCGGACGGTCACGGACCTGCCCGCCGTGCCCGGCTGGAAGAACTACGACGTGGACAAGTTCGGCGACGGCGTCGCATGGCTGGACGCCGACGGCACGGCCCACGTCACAGCGAGCGGTACACCCGCCCGGAGCTGAGCCTCCGGTCAGGGCGCGGGCGGCGGCATCCGCCGCGGTCCGCGCCCCGCGCCCCGCGGCGCCGACGACGTGTGACGGGGCGGGCCCCCAGAAGGTCCCGCCCCGTCGTTCGACCGGGTCATGCGTCATGGGCCGTGCGGCGATGGGTCATACGTCAACGGCCCATGCGGCGATGGATGGTGATCCCGGGATCAGAACCGGTCCGGGGCGCGCCCCGGGAGCGGTGATCCGGGGAGCGTGTCCTGTTCCTGGTTCTTCCGGGCCTCGGCGTTCGACGGGGCCGTCGCCTCGCAGGTGATGTCCTTCGCGGGGAGCCTGCCGGTGAGCAGGTAGCGGTTGACCGCGCCGTCCGTGCAGGCGTTGCCGTTGGGGTAGACGCCGTGGCCCTCGCCGCCGAGGACGGTGAGCATCTTCGAGCGCTTCAGGTCGGCGTGCAGGGCCTGGCCGCTGGGCAGCGGGGTCTGCGAGTCCCACTCGTTCTGGACGATGAGGGAGCCGGCCTTGTTGTTCACCTCGGTGGCCGGTTCCACGGACCTGTTCCAGAAGGCGCAGGGCTTGATGCTGGACGCGAAGTCACCGTAGAGCGGGTACCGGGCCCTGTCCGCGATGGCGTCCCGCCGGTAGGTCTCCGGATCGCGGGACCACGCGGCCGAGTTGTCGCCGCACACCACGGCCCAGAAGCTCGACGTCATGTTGTCGGCCGGTGTCCCGGCGGCATCGCCCGCCGTCCGGGTTCCCCCGGCTCCGGTGAACGGCGCGAGCTTCTTCGCGGAGACGGTCGCGCCCGCCGCCGCCTTCTTCAGCTCCACCACCCCCTCGGTGGCGTACTCCGGGGTGAAGACCGCCACCCGCATACCGGTGCGGATGTCATCACCGGTGAGCGGCTGCCCGTCCACCACGATGGGAGTCTCCTGGGCCCGCGCGACCAGGTCCCAGAGGGTCCGGTCGACCTTCTCCGGGGTGTCTCCGAGGCCGTACTTCTCCGAACGCGCCGCGGCCCACTCGGTCCACCGGTCGAACGCGGGCTCGGCGCCCTCCGCCCACCACTGGATCATCCCTCGCCAGGCGCGCGCCGGATCGACCGCGCTGTCCAGCACGAACCGGTCGGCCCGGCCCGGGAACATCTGGGTGTACACGGCGCCCAGATAGGTGCCGTACGAGTACCCCAGGTACGAGATCTTCTTCTCACCGAGGACCGCCCGGAGCAGATCCACGTCGCGGGCGGTGTTGCGCGTGGTGATGTGCGCGAGCGTGCCGCCCGCGTTCTCCCGGCACTTGTCCGCGACGGTGCGGGCCCAGGCGACGTCCTTGTCGAACGTCTCCTCCTTGTACGGCCGCAGCCACTCCTCCTCCTGCGGCGTCAGACCGCAGGAGACCGGGGTGCTCCGCCCCACTCCGCGCGGGTCGAAGCCGATGAGGTCGTACTTCTGCCGGACGGATTCGGGCAGGCCCTCCTTCATCCCCAGCGGCATGGAGAGCCCCGGCCCCCCGGGGCCGCCGGGGTTGGAGAGCAGGACACCGTGCCGCTTGCCGGGCCCGGTGGTCCTGATCCGCGATATGGCCATGTCGATCCGCTTGCCCCCGGGAGCCCGGTAGTCCAGCGGGACCTTGATCGTGGCGCACTCGAACTCGGCCGGGGCGTCGGCCTCGCACCGCTTCCACCGCGGCTTCTGCTTCACGTACCGCTCCAGCGCGCTGCCGGCGGCGGGCGAGGACGCGGTGGGCGAGGAGACGGCCGACGCGGCGGTGGCCGGAGCGGCGGTGGCCGTCGAGGTGGCGAGCGCGGGAGCCAGCGTTGCCATGACGCTCACGGCTAACAGGGGCACGAGACGTCGTCTGCGCACGAATATCGATCCTTCCGGTCTTATGTTCGGACAGGAAAGATCCTTCAGGAACCGGCGACGCCCGCGGATCCCCCGCCGGGGTGCACCTTTCTCCACCCAGGGAATGACACAACTTCCCTGGGTGGTCCCAAGGTTGTAGGGGAAGGGCCGCTGAAGCGCGGTTTCCGGACTCCGGCCTACCGATACCAGCCGAACCGCTCCGCCATCAGCGGCAGGCGTTCGGCGACGATGGCGTGTGCCGCGGCCCGGGGGGTGGAGCCGTCGGCGTCCGCGCGCGCCAGCATCCGGTCGATCAGGTCCCGCATCGCGCGACGGGTGTGCGCGAAGGCCTGGTCGGCGTCGGGACCGATGTCCCCGAACAGGGTCCACCACCACCAGGCGTTCGTCCCGGAGTTGACCACGACATCGGGCAGCACCGTGATCCCCCGTGCCGTCAGCAGTTCCTCGGCCTCCGCGAGCACCGGCATGTTCGCCGCCTCCACGACCCAGCGCGCCGTGATGCCGGCCTGGTTCGTCGCGTCGACGGCGTAGGAGACGGCGGCCGGGACCAGCACCTCCGCGTCCACCGTCAGCCAGGCGTCGCGCGGCAGTTCCAGGTCGCCTTCGCGCAGCACACCGCGGTCCACCGTCCCATGGGCGTCCCGCGCCCCGAGAAGTGCCTCGATGTCCAGGCCCTCCGGGTTGGCGATCGTTCCCTTCACATCGGCGACGGCGACGACCCTGAGGCCGGCCCGCGCGAGAAAGCGCGCCGTCGCTCCGCCCATGGTGCCGAGCCCCTGGACGGACACCCGGGTGTTCTCGTACGGGACACCCGCGCGGTCCAGCGCGGCGAGTGCCGACTCGGCGACGCCGCAGCCTCCCACCAGTTCGTCGAGTCCGATCCCGTCAACGGTGACCGCGAAGGCGGCGGCCAGCCGTTGCCGGGCCGCCGTCTCGTCGTCCAGGAGCGGGTAGACCGCCTGGATGGACGAGACGAGCCCGGCCTCCGCCGCCGCCCGGTCGACGAGGTCCTGGGTGAGCCCGAGATCCTCACCGGTCGTCCAGACGTTCTCGATGTACGGGCGGACGGCCCGCAGGAAGCGGACGAGGACGCCGTACGCCGCGGGGTCGCGCGGGTCGCAGTCGATGCCGCCCTTCGCGCCGCCGAGCGGGATGTAGCGGGCCCGGGTGTCGGCGGCGTCGTAGTGCAGCGCCTCCTTCATCGTCATGCCGCGGGCCAGTCCCGTGACCTCCGCCCGGGTGCAGCCCTCGCGCATCCGCAGACCGCCGCTGGAGACGCCGCGCACCAGCCGGTCGACGACCAGGTAGCCGTTGCGGCCGGTCACGTGGTCCGTCCAGGTGAGGGAGATCAGAGGGCCCTGCGGATTCGGTGCGGCAGGTGTGAGGGGTGCGGCGGAAGGGGTCGACGCCGTCGGTGCGCTCATCGGACAGGCTCCTCGGTCACGGTGATCAGGGTGGGCCCAGGGGTGGTCAGGGCCAGGGACAGAGCGCGGGCGAGAGCCGCGGGGGAGTCGGCGTGGCTGCCGCGGCCGCCGTAGGCACGGGCCAGTGCGGGCAGGTCCACGGGAGGCAGGTCGACGGCGACCGGGTGGTCGCCGCGGGCGGCCATTCCGTCGCGGATCTCCCCGTAGCCGCCGTTGTCGAAGACGACGACGGGCAACGGCAGCCCCAGCTGCGCCGCGGTGGCCAGTTCCTGCACGGAGAACTGCAGGCCGCCGTCACCGCTCAGTGCCACGACCTGGCGTTGCGGGCAGGCGGTCTTCGCCCCGATGGCGGCGGGCAGCGCGTAGCCGAGCGTGCCGAAGCCGGTCGGGTGCAGGAAGCGCCCCCCGGGGCCGAGGGGGAGATGCGGCAGCGCGCCGTAGTAGCAGCACTGGGCGCTGTCGGAGGTGAGCACCGCGTCCGGGGCGAGCACATCGCGTACGGCGCGGAGATACGGCAGCCATCGGGCGTCACGGTCCGCCGTCTCCGCGTCCCGCCCCGCGCGCAGCGCCGCCACCAGGCCGGCGGGGTCCGGTGGCCGGACGTCCCCGCCGGCACCGTCCGCGGCCCCGGAGTCCTCGCCCGACGGTTCCGCGAGCACCTTCAGCAGCGCCGCGACGGTGCTTCGGGCATCGCCGGTCAGCGGATGCCGGGGGGGCGGTCCCGCGTACATCTGCGCCGGGTCGAGATCGATCCGGATCAGGGTCCCGGAGAGCGCGGGCGGCGCGGACCAGAGATCGGACTCGGCCAGCTCCGTGCCGATCGCGAGCACCGCGTCGCAGCCGGTCAGCCACCGCTGGACGGAGGGGCTGTGCAGGGACACCCCCAGCGCCAGCGGATGCGTCTCGTCGACGATGCCCTTGCCGTTGGCCGTGGTGACGACGGGGGCGCCGAGCTGTTCGGCGAGGGACAGACACCCGGCCGCGGCCTGCCGGGCGCCGCCGCCGAGCACCAGTGCGGGCCGCTCGGCCGACCGCAGCACCCGCGCCGCGTCGCGCACCGCGTGTCCGCCCGCGCCCGGCCGGGTCATGGGGGGCGCGAGCCGGACCGGACCGGCCGGCTCCATGGCCTCCAGCAGGTCGAGCGGCACCTCGATGTGGACGGGGCGCGGGCGCTCGTGGCGCAGCAGGGTGAACGCCCGTGCCACGGCGGAGCCGATCTCCTCGACCGAGGACACCCGGTGGCTGAACGCGGCGACCCCCCCGCAGGGCCTCGGTCTGGCTGCGCATCTCGTGCAGCAGACCGGTCGCCTGCCGGGGGTGGCGCAGCGGCATGCCGGGCGAGACGACCAGCAGCGGAATGCTGTCGGAGTACGCCTGGCCGACCGCCGCCGCGATATTGAGCAGGGCCGGACCCGTGGTGGTGATCGCCACCCCGGGCCGCCCGGTGACCCGCGCGTACGCGTCGGCGGCGTATCCCGCGCCCTGCTCGTGGCGGGGCGCGACATGACCGATGCCGTACGGCCCGAGATGCCGGTAGATCTCCAGGTTGTGCGTGCCGGGGATGCCGAACGCCTGCGTCACCCCGTGTGCCGCCAGCGCGCGGACGATCGCCTCGCCGCCGGTCAGCGACGTGCGGCCGGTCTGAACGGACATGCTGCCTCCCTCCGCGAACGGGTCGCTTTACTGAACCGTCGGTCAGTATCGGGAAGCGCCGGCGCCCCTGTCAAAGCGATTACGGCCGCATGCGGTCACCGCTGACCGGCGGCTTCGCCCTCCGGCGGGCCCGGCACCTCGCAGTGGTCCTTGAAGCCCTGGCTGGTCAGGCCGAGGGCGGCGTTGGTGCGTGCGCGCATGTTCTCGACGGAGATCATGGTCGTCAGCTCGACCAGCGCCGCCTCGCCCAGCGAGGTCCGCAGCCGGTCCACCAGTTCGTCGCCGACCTGCGGCGGAGTGGCGGTCATGGCCTCCGCGTACTCCATGACGTCTCGTTCCAGCGGGCTGTAGAGGGTGCTCCCGCGCCACTGCGGTACGTCCCGCAGCTTGCGGGCGTCCATGCCCCGCTGCCGGTTGGTCCAGTAGCCGAAGTCCATGCACCAGCCGCACCCGACCGACGAGGCGGTCACCATGACGGCGAGCGCCTTGAGGTCCGGGTCGAGGGCCTTCCACCGGCCCACGGCCAGTTCGAAGCGCAGGCCGGCCCACAGCACCCGGGTGTGGTGGGCGGTGGCCCGTACGGGGTCGATGACCTTGCCGTACGTGCGGTTCGAGTACCAGGACACGGCGCGGTAGAGGGCGCTGCGGGGCGGATCGAGCGAGATGCGAGCTGTCATGACCGGTCTCCTGATGAGGTGAGGCGCGGGGGGCGGTGCCCCGGCGCCGGATACGGGCGCTGCACCGAGGAGACGTACGGCGGCCCGCGGGATGTGACATCGGGCGGCGGGCCGGGCGGAATCCTGCGGTGTGCACGGACGTTGGAGTCGGCATGACGGAATGCGAACCCGCGCGCGAAGCGCTGCCGCGACGCATCGGCGAGCGGGACGGCCGGGTACCGCCGGCCCCGCGTGTCGGCCATGTGTACGGGTGGCCGCGTGCCTGAAGAATCACCGGCCGCTCACGGCGCCGGGCGCGCTGCTCCGTTCACCGCTCTGCTCTCGCCCTGTCGTACAGCCCGACGATAATGAAACGACACCGACTCCCTCAGGAGATGCTGTGACCGGCGCCGACTACTTGCTTCCGTTCCGTACGAAACTGCGTTCGATGCACACCGAGGCCTTCGGCGCCGATCCGGCCGGAGCCAGGATGGAGCGCATCCGCCGCTCGCCCAACTTCGCCGACGGAGTGTTCCAGAACCCGGTGGGGGCGCGGACCAGGCCGTCCGGCTCCACGCTGGAGTTCGCCAAGATCTATTTCCACAAGGAGCAGCGGGCCCGCAGGGCGCCGGCCGGTACCGTGCCCGTGCACCCCACCACCCTCGCCGATCTGGCCGAACCGCCCGCCACGGGTCTGCGGCTCACCTGGATGGGTCACTCCAGCGTCCTCGCCGAGATCGACGGCCGACGGGTCCTGTTCGACCCGGTGTGGGGCGAGCGCTGTTCCCCGTTCGCCTTCGCCGGGCCCAAGCGCCTGCACCCGGTGCCGTTGCCGCTGGCGGCGCTCGGGCCGGTCGATGTCGTCGTGATCTCCCATGACCACTACGACCACCTCGATCTGCCCACGATCCGGTCACTGGCGGGCACGGACACGGTCTTCGCCGTCCCGCTCGGCGTGGGGGCCCATCTGGAGCGGTGGGGGGTGCCCGCCGACCGGATGCACGAGCTCGACTGGAACGAGACCGCGAAGGTCTCCGGGATCAGCCTGACGGCCACCCCCGCACGCCACTTCTGCGGCCGCGGGCTGCGCAACCGGCAGCACACCCTGTGGGCGTCCTGGGCGGTCGCGGGACCCGAGCACCGGATCTATCACAGCGGCGACACCGGCTATTTCCAGGGCTTCACGGACATCGGTGCCGAGCACGGCCCGTTCGACGCGACGATGATCCAGATCGGCGCGTACAGCGAGTACTGGCCCGATATCCATATGACACCCGCCGAGGGCATGCGCGCCCACCTGGACCTCCAGGGCGGCCGGCCCCACGGGGTGATGCTGCCGATCCACTGGGCCACGTTCAATCTCGCCCCGCACCCGTGGGCCGAGCCCGGCGAGGGCACACTCGCCGCGGCCGACGACGCCGGCCAGCGGCTCGCCCTGCCCCGTCCGGGCGAGCCCTTCGAACCGGCGGGGCAGCACGTTCCCACCGAGCCCTGGTGGCGTGCGGTGGCGCCGCGGCCGATCGAGTACCGGCCCGCCGGGGCGGCGCGGACGGCACAGGACGTGCCCGGGATCGCGCCGGGCGGGTCCGGGGCGGGGCATGGGGCGGCCCCGGCGGCCGAAGCGGATTCCGGGCGGGCCGAGGTCGCCCCGACGCCGTAACGGCCGGGGACGGACACAGGACGGCCGCAAGGTACGGGGCCGGCCGCCGGAGGCACAGTTTTGAGCAGTCCGGAAGGGTCCGGCTGCGTACGCTCGGCTCTCGCGTGCCGGTGGTGACCGGTGGGCGGGAATGCGTTCGCCCGGTCAATGCCGATGGGCGGTCAGCGGCGGTCGGCCGAGGTGCTGTTGCGGCTCGCCCATCGAGCCGGAGCGGGAAACGGGGACGTGGTTCGCGTCAACTGACGTGTGACGCAAGGGGAACGTGCCGAGACGGTGGGCACCACGCGCTCCCAGGCAGGGTATTACCTGAGGATCTTCCGCGACGAACGCATCGGGCGCCGGCCGATGCTGCGGCCGACCGGGCGCGGCGGGCTTCCCGACGCCCGGCGTCTGCGGTGGTCCGAGGCGTCGGCCCCGGGAGTCGGGCGTCGGTGCGGCGTAATCGGTCGCTCGTGCGAGAGGTCATACCAGAGCGGGACGGATGGCCGGCAAGTTCGACAACTGCCCGTCGCGCATGCGTGATTGACGACTACCGTGTGTGTCCGGTGGGCAACGGTGGGCTCATGTTCCGTGAGCCCGCCCGACCGATCCACCGAGTCCGACCGACCACCGCAGGTGCCACCGCATGAACGCCGATTCCCGGTGTCCCACGTACCGAGGACCCTGATGTCTCAACTTCGCGCACCCGACGCGCGACCGGAACGCCGAGAGGGCGGGCGGCACGGACGCCCGGGTGCACGCTCCCACTCGGCCACGAACAGGCCCCGCTCCGCGCAGCCGCCCCCCGATGTCCGTATACGCCCTCAGCTGCTGCGCGCCGCCCTGCTTCCGACGGTCGCTGCCCTGCTGAGCGGTGCCGCGGCCGTCATCTTCACCATCCGCTCCAGCGCAGTCAGCCCCTCCGGCAGCCTCTGGGCCGCACTCGGCGGATCGGCGGCGCTCGCCGTCGCTGCCGTCGCCGCGGCCTGCCTGGGGGCCGGCCGGGTCGCTTCCGGAGTGCTCGACCGGGCCCTGGACCTCCGCCGCAGCGGCGCGCAGGCGCAGGCGGAGCTGGAGCAGGTGATGGAGCGGCTCCGCAACGGCGAACCGGTGGCCGGCCGGCCGCCGCCGGACCCCGCCCCGGGCGGCGACGCCTTCGATCTGCTCGGCCAGGAAATGGGCCGCTCGCACGAGGCGGCCGTGGCCGCCGTCGTCGAGGCCTCCCAGCTCTTCAGCAACGCCGGCAACGAACAGAAGGTCGAGGTCTTCGTCAATCTCGCCCGGCGCCTGCAGTCGCTCGTCCACCGCGAGATCCAGATCCTCGACGAGCTGGAGCACGAGGTCGAGGACCCCGACCTGCTCAAGGGCCTCTTCCATGTCGACCATCTGGCCACCCGGATCCGTCGCCACGCGGAGAACCTCGCCGTCCTCGGCGGAGCCGTCTCCCGCCGCCAGTGGAGCAACCCGGTCACCATGACCGAGGTGCTGCGCTCGGCGATCGCCGAGGTCGAGCAGTACCCCCGGGTGAAGCTGGTGCCGCCGATCGACGGCACCCTGCGCGGGCACGCCGTCGCCGATGTCATCCACCTGTTGGCCGAACTCGTCGAGAACGCCACGGTGTTCTCCGCCCCGCACACCCAGGTGCTGCTGCGCGCCCAGCACGTCACGGCCGGGCTGGCCCTGGAGGTCGAGGACCGCGGGCTCGGCATGCCGGCCCATGAACAGAAGCGCATGAACGCCCTGCTCGCCGATCCCGACCAGGTCAATGTCGGCCATCTCCTCCAGGACGGCAGGATCGGCCTGTTCGTCGTCTCGGCGCTGGCCCGCCGCCATGGCATCGTGGTCCGCCTCCAGAGCAATATCTACGGGGGCACGCAGGCGGTGCTGGTCCTGCCGCAGGATCTGCTCGGCATCGACATCGACGGCCCGGCGACCCCCGACGCCGCCCCCGTCCCACCGCCGGGGGCGGTCCACCGGCCACCGGCCCAGGACATCACCGGGGCGCAGCAGCCACCGGCGTACCCCTCGGAGCAGCACCCGCCCCGTCTGCCACAGCCCCCGCGGCAGACGCCGCGCGAGGGCCAGGGCCCACCGCTGCCACTGCGCGCGGAGCGCGTCGAAGGCGTCGCACGTGTCGAACGCGACGAGGCCTCCGAACATGCCGACGGGCCGTCGAACGCCGAGCTCCGCCCCGAACTGCCCAGGCGGGCCAACCAGGAGAACCTGGTCCCCCAGCTGAGGGAAGCGCCCGTCCCCCGCGTCGAGGGCGAACACGCCCTGCACGATCCGGGGCTGATGGCGGCCTTCAGGCGGGGGGTCGGCCTCGCCGAGGCGCAGTCCGCCGAGGAGGGCGCCGGAGCCGCCTACGAGGCGGGCGGCGGATTCGGGACACCGGCGCCCAGCGCGCTGGACGCCCCGCTGGAGTCCCTGGCCCCGTTGCCGGTACGGGGGCAGAGCCCGCCCTCCGTACCGACTCAGCCCGTACCGACTCAGCCCGTTCCGGATCAGCCCGTGGCGGAGCAGTACGCATCGGAGCAGTACACACCGCACCAGTACGCACCCCACGAGCCCGAGCCCTGTCTCCCGGACAGGGGCCCGGTCGTTCCGAACCCCCGAGAAGACACCACTTTCAAGGAGTAGATGCACCATGGCGAGCGAAATGCCGTCCGGTCAGGTCTCTGACCTGGACTGGCTGCTGAGCGGGCTGGTCCAGCGCGTGCCCTACACGCGCAGCGCGGTTCTGCTCTCCGCCGACGGGCTGGTGAAGTCCGTCCACGGGATGGATCCCGACAGCGCCGACCACATGGCGGCGCTGGCCGCCGGGCTGTACTCCCTGGGCCGCAGCGCCGGGGCCAGGTTCGGCGACAACGGAGACGTACGGCAGGTGGTCGTCGAACTGGACGCGACACTGCTGTTCGTCTCCACCGCCGGATCCGGCACCTGTCTCGCCGTCCTGGCCGGGCGCGAGGCGGACGCCGCCGTGCTCGGCTACGAGATGGCCATGCTGGTCAAGAGCGTCCGGCCCTATCTGGTGACCCCGCTGCGGCAGACGGCCGGGGCGCCGTTCACCCCGGGGCTGTGAGGATGCCGGCCCCGCAGGACGGGCCCCTGCTGGACGATGCGGCCGGCCGGCTCATCCGCCCGTACACCGTGATCAACGGCCGCACCCGGCCGTCGGCCACGCTCGACCTGCTCTCCCTGATCATGGCGACCGGGAGCGAGCCCCGGGCCCATCTCGGCCCCGAGCACACCGAGGCCCTGGCGCTGTGCGAGGAGCCGATGTCCGTCGCCGAGATCGCCGCGCTCCTGCGGCTTCCCGCGGTCGTCACCAAGGTCCTCCTGTGCGACCTGGTCGACTGCGGAGCCGTCACCGCCCACGCCCCCGCCTTCCACGACCTTCCCACCGACCGATCCCTGCTGGAGGCAGTGCTCGATGGTCTACGACGACAGCTCTGACAGCACCGGAGCCTCCGGCTTCTTCCCCGTCGCCCTCAAAGTCCTGGTCGCGGGAGGCTTCGGCGTCGGCAAGACGACGTTCGTCGGCGCGGTCAGCGAGATCGCCCCGCTGAGTACGGAGGAACTGCTGACCCAGGTCAGCGCGGCGACCGACAGCCTCGAAGGCGTCGAGTCCAAGACGGCCACCACCGTGGCCATGGACTTCGGCCGGATCACGCTCTCCGACCGGCATGTGCTCTATCTCTTCGGCACCCCCGGCCAGGAGCGCTTCTGGTTCATGTGGGACGAACTCTCCCAGGGCGCGCTGGGGGCCGTCGTACTGGCGGACACCCGGCGCCTGGCGGAGTGCTTCGCCGCGGTCGACTTCTTCGAGCGGCGCGGGATCGGATTCATCGTCGCCGTCAACGAGTTCGACGGGGCCTACCGCTACGAACCCGACGAGGTACGGGCCGCGCTCGACCTCGGGCCCGAAGTGCCGGTCGTCCTGTGCGACGCCCGGATCGCCAGTTCCGGCACGGGTGCGCTGGTCACCCTGGTCCAGCACCTGATCAACGCCACCTCCTCCCCGGCCCTGCTCCAGACCTTCGGAGCCCATCCGTGAACCACTTCTCCGGCGGCCGCCTCCTGCTGACGCCGGTCGACCGGGACGGCCTCGTCCGCGCGGAACGGCTGCGTGCCCTCGGTCTCGGGGAACGGGCCGACACCTCGTTCGAGAGTTTCGACGCCTTCGCCGACAAGGTCGCCGAAATGACGGCGACCCCCTTCGCGATGGTCAACTTCATCGACGAGAACCGGCAGTTCTTCGCGGGGCTGCACACCCCCGCGGGCAACCGGCGCGGCACCGACCTCGGCGCCGCCGCGGCGGGCAGCGGCCGCAGCGCCCGCTACATGGCCCGCGACCACGGCTACTGCCCGCACGTTCTCGTCCGGCGCAAGGCCCTCGTCCTGGACGATGTCTGCGACTACCCGCGCTTCGCCGGGAATCCGGTCGTCGACGAGATAGGCATCCGCTCCTACCTCGGAGCACCCCTCATCGACCGCACGGGCATCGCCCTGGGAACCGTCTGCGCCGTCGACACCGTGCCGCGCCCCTGGGGGCGGGCCGGGCTCGCCACCATCAAGTCGCTGGCCCAGGAGATCGTCGTCCAGATCGACCGCAGGGGGACACCCCCGCGCTGACCGTGCCGTCACCCGCCCGATCCGCTTCCGCCGCCCAGCCCCGGCCCAGGCCCCAGCCCCGGTCCAGGCCCCGGCCACTCGCCGGTCAGCCCGTCACTTCGACCGTCGTGCCGTCCAGGAAGGCCAGCACCACCGACGTTCCCCCGGCGGCCACCCGCACCGAGACCGAGTCCCGCAGCGCCTGGGGATGCAGGGTGTCGCGGGAGAGCGCGATCAGGGACACCTGGATGCTCCGGCCGCCCGGATGACGGTCCCTGCGCAGATACGGGATCGCGGAGTACGGCCCGTACGCGTTGGACTGCACATCCCTGGCCACCTCCGCCCCGGCCCCGTCGATGCCCGTCGCGCCCTCCCAGCCGTACAGCGCGACCACCGCGCTGCTCAGCCCGTCCGCCGTACGGGCCATGGCCCAGCCGGGCCCGGAGGTCGCGACCGGGCGCTCCGTGTGCGCCACCGCGTGACCGCCCTCCCGCACTGCCGCCCCCTCGGGCGCGTCGATGTGGTGGACGCGGATCTCCCACGGGCCGTGCAGCACGCTCGTCGTCGCGATCCGGTACCGCTGCTCGTCGCCCGGCAGCCGGGCCGCGTACCAGGAGGCCGCCGTTCGCCCCCCGCAGTGCAGCGGATGGATTCGGCTGCGGCGGCTGGGGGTGCCGTCGGGGGCGAGCAGCGCCAGGTGGTTGTCGATGCCCCGGGCCACCGCGTGCGGGGCCGACTCCGGCGCGGTCGCGCTGGAGTAGGCGAGCTTCGCGTAGTGCGGGTCCTCCTCGCCGCCCGCCGGGTCGCCGGCGGGGTCGTACGGCGGATTGTGGTCGCTGCCGTGGTTGACCAGACGGACGATGCCGTCGTGCCGGGTGCCGTGCAGCAGCCAGCCGGGCGCGGGCAGCGCGGTGTACCGGTCGGACTCCTCGACCGGCAGCGGCAGTTCGCGCGCCGTCCACACCGCGTGGTCCGCCGGGAGCAGCAGCCCGAGGAAACCCTTGCTGGCCCAGTACGGGGACGCGGGCCCCGAGTACGGCTGGGTGGACGGCAGGAACGTGTCGTACCAGCCGAGCGTCAGCAGCCCCCGCTCGTCCGGCACCCCGCGCTCCGCGAAATGCCGCATGGTGCCGGAGGCGAGCCGGCGTGTGAGACCCGGCGCCAGCGGGGTGCAGTCGGCCAGCGCACCCATCCACACCGGCGCGAGGGCGGCGAACCGGTACGTCAGCGAGCGCCCCTGGTGCACCGGAGCGCCGTCGGCACCGAAGAAGTGCGGGTAGTCCTCCAGGAACCGGCTGAGCCGCTCCCGGTACACGGCGGTCCGGCCCCCGTCGTCACCGGGAGCCACCATCCGCGACCACAGCAGCGGATACAGATGCATCGCCCAGCCGATGTAGTAGTCGAAGTTCCGCCCGTCCCCGTCCGTGTACCAGCCGTCACCGGCGTACCAGTCCTCGATCCTGTCGAGGTTGGACTCGATGTCAAAGCGGCTGTGCGGAGCGCCCACCGAGGCCAGGAACTGCTCGGACACCACCTGGAACAGCCGCCAGTTGTTGTCCCAGGTGCGCCCGCCCACGAACCCGGAGAACCAGTCGACGACCCGCTCCTGGACCCGGGCGTCCAGCCGGTCCCAGATCCACGGCCGGGTCTCGTGCAGCGCGACCGCGATCGAGGCGGCCTCCACCATCTGCTGCGAGCAGTCCGTCAGCTCCGGCCAGGCCTCGCCGCTGTCGCGGTCCGTACCGGAGGCGAGCCCCGTCGCGTACCGCTCGATCAGCGCCGGGTCGACAGCCCCGCCCGCCCCCGCGATCCGGCACGCGGCGAGCAGGAAGGAGCGGGCGAACCCCTCCAGCCCGTCCGAGACGACCCCCGACCAGCTCGACCGGCCGGGCAGCCGGTACTGGGCGAGGCCGGGGGTCGCGTACGGCACCAGCGCGTCCAGCATCCGGTCCGCCGTCACCTCCCAGTGGGCCCGCGTCCAGCCGGTGCGGGAGGACAGGAGCCGGTCGGGCGGCGGCAGACGCAGATGCGGGGCGACGGACATGGTGGTGCTGCTCCTCTGGGGTGGGTTACTGGACGAGTTCGGCGCGGTGGGTGTGGCCGCGGGAGCCACCGACCGCCACGGTGAGGACCGGGCGGTGGCCCGGCACCACGCTCACGGTGTCATCGGCGCTGTCCACCGTACGCACGCGGTGCGGCAGCTCGACGGTGAGGCTGGTCAGGGTGCGGCCGGGGTCCGACACGGCGACCGAGATCCGGGGCCCGCGCCGCTGGACCAGGACCGACGCGGGACCGGACGCGGTGATCCCGCCGGCAGTGCCCGCGGCCCAGAAGTTCACCGCCGTCAGCCCCTGCCGGCGCACCTCGACCGCCTGCGCGCCCGCGTCGTTGACGAGGACCCGCACGGGCCGGGAGCGCGACCAGACGGCCGTCGCGGCGGCCGACGCCCCGGGCAGCAGCACATAGGCGTACCGCGCGTCGGTGGGGGAGACTCCGTGGTCGACCCACAGGGTCAGATAGCGGCGGGTCAGCGGCTTGTCCGAACCGCCCGTGTCCGCCCCGGTGTTGATGGCGCGCCAGGTGCCGGTGCGTTCCTCGCGCAGGGTGCGCAGCGCGGCGCCCTCGGGCAGCACGTAGCCGCCCACCCCCTCGATGTGCGCCCAGCGGGCCCGGTCGAACTCCTTGGACCAGCCCTGCGAGGACGGCTGCCGGACGCCGTCCACGACCAGCCGGTGCCGGCCGTCCGCACCGAGGCCGCGGTTCTCGACGATCGTCTCGACCGGCTGTCCGTCGTCCGAGGTGATGCCCGCGCCGAGCGCGATCACGGCATTGTCGAGCAGGAACCACGACCTCCGCGCGCGCAGCGAAGTACCCGGGGCGCCGGTCAGTTCCATGGCCGCCGCGCCGTACCGGGAGTGGAGGACCACGCCGCCCGCGACCGCGTTGGACGGCCGGTAGGTGGAGGTCCCGCCGCCGGTGCCGAGATCGGTGCGTCGCCTGGTGTCGACGGTGGTGCCGGGCAGCCGGTAGGGGTCGACGGTGGGCCAGAAACCGTTGTTGAACTGCCCCAGGTCGTCGGCGTCGTAGAGATAGGTCATGCCGTCGCCGGTATACCAGCCGTGCAGGTTCTCGCCGTTGCCCGCCTCGTAGGCCGAGATCCGCTTCGAGGACAGCGACAGGGTGTATGCCCAGCGCGGCTGCCGGTGCACCACCCGGTCCATGTCGGCGAAGACGAACAGGCCCGTGGTGCGCGGCGCCGCATCGATCCCGCGGTCGTTCAGGACGGCCTTGGCCAGGGCCAGTTGGGGGAGCGAGGCGAAGGCGGCGAACGGCGCGGTCCGGTTGCGGGTCAGCCAGCCCTTGACGACCGAGCGCCAGCGGCCGGCGTACGCGGCCGGCGCGCCCGTCGCCAGCAGCAGGATCGCGGACACGGCCGCTGCCCCGTCCCGGTGGTCGCCGGCCCGCTCCCGGGAGATGGCGCGGCCGCGCACCGCGTCCATCATCAGCCCGTCGAAGAGCACCGGGGTGAAGGAGCGCTCGACGGCCTCGTACATCACCGAGACCGCCGGGTCCGCGACGGCCCACGGCGAACCGGCCAGCAGCGCCAGCAGATGGGCGGAGCCGCTCAGCAGGACGGTGCCGTACGAACCGGTGTACGCGACCACGTCGTGCTGGACGAACGAGCCGTCCTCGTAGAACCCGTCACCCGAAGCGGCGTAGCGGAACAGGCTGTTGCGTCCCCCGTCGCGTACGTCGGAGAGGGCGTCCCGGGCCGAGACCAGCTTGGCCCCGTCCCGTCCGAGCAGCCCCCGCAGGGCGACGATCACCGCCTTGTCCGTGCGGTTGGCGCCGGTCTCGGCGAGCGTGGGGGAGTTGGTGCGCCGGTCCGCGTTCGGGCAGAACCGGTCGACGGCCGCCAGATGGTCCGCCAGATCGGCGGCGGGCAGCCGTTCACGCAGCAGTACACAGCAGTCCATCAGGGCGCGCGGTGCGCCGATCTCCCAGAACCACCAGTTGCCCTTCTCCGGCCTGGTGGGGTTGTACGCGGTGTCGTGGGCGAAGCGGAGGGCGGCGACGAGGGCGTCGGCCACCTGCGGATCGGCGGCGAGCGAGGTGCCGGGGGTGGCCCAGGCGGTGGCGATGGTGCGCAGCCGGGTGTAGCTCTGGCCGAAGTTGCCGGCGTCGGTGACCGGCGCGAGGTCGGGCCACAGCGCGGTCCGGCCGGCGGTCCGGTCGAGGGTGTTCCACAGACCGCGGGCGGTGGTGTCGAGCGTGGCGGCCGCGGTGGCGAAGTCGGCGTCCGAGGGATCGAACGCGCCCCCGGTCAGGAGGCTTTCGGCCCGTCCGAGAAGGGCGGCGAAGTCGTCCGGCTCCGGCGCGGCTCCGGTGCGCCCGGTGGCGGCGGCGGGGCCGGCCGTCGCGACGAGCGCGGTGGCGGCCGTGGCACCGGTGGCGGCGAGAAGGGTCCTTCTGCTCATGTCCATGCTGGCTCCTTGTCGGCTCTCTGCCCGGGTGTTCAGTCGCTGAGGGTGCTCGGGTCCACGGGCGGCTTCGGCAGGTTCAGCGCCGCCAGCTCCGCCCTGCCCGTGGCGTCGACCGGGAAGGCCCAGGTGGTGAGGAAGAAGTCGGTGAGGTCGTGGCCCGCGACCCGGCTGGAGTAGGTCGCCAGTGCCCGGTAGCGCTTGTCGTTCTCCGTGTAGTGGGACTGCGGGTTCTCCTCGCGCACGAGCTGGTGCAGCCGGGGCCAGAAGTCGTCGCCGAAGGCGAGTTCCAGCTGGCGGAGCGGGACGAGCTTCTCGTAGGCGCTGAAGGACTTCTCGTACGTCAGCCCCGCCGTACCGAACTTGGCCCGTGAGGACTGGAAGACGGTGAGCCCGGTCGCCGGGTCGACGGTGAGCAGGTTGGAGGGCTGGTCCAGGGCGCGCTGGGCCGCCAGCGAGTAGATGTTCACCGTGACCTCGGTGAGACCGCCCGGCTTGTACGCCATCTGCTGGTGGAGGTGCCCCAGTTCGTGGTAGAGCCCCCAGCCGCGGGTGCGCAGTCCCTCCACGGTGGTCGCCCGGTCGAGGTAGGCGCGCGGGAAGCCGTTGTACCCGTGTGTGGCGTAGGCGCCGACCCCGGTGGGCACCTTGCTGACCTCGGTGAAGTGGTACGGGCCCGCCTTGCTCCGGTGCACCGGCTTCGAACCGTCCAGCCCGCTGATCCGCGCGGCCGAGTCGATGATCCGCTCGACCAGCCGCAGCAGGGCGGCGTGGTCCTCGCCGCGGTACAGGAGCGCGCCCTCACGGGTGAGCGTCATGATCGTGTGCGGTGCGTGGAGCTCGACGTACGGGGAGTCCGTCAGCGTGTCCAACTGCTGCTGGAAGCCGGCCTCGCGGGTGCTTCCCAGCATGAAGACGGGCATGGCCACGGAACCGGACCTGAACAGCACGCCCGCCCGCTCGCCGTTGCCGGTGAGGGTGAGATAGACCGGGCCGCCGTGCGGGTCGGTGACGGTGTTCGCGCCAGCGGTGAGCGGGTAGCCGCGCGGTTCCTTGATCTCGCCGTAGTAGTCCCAGGCGCCGATCCACAGGGTCGGTACGAGGCCGTCGTGCGGCTGGACGGTGAGGCTCAGGGCGGTGCCGGGCGCGACATAGCGGCCGGTGGGCTGGAACTCGCTGCCGCGCAGGGCCTGGGCCAGACGCAGCCGCTCGGCCTCGGCCGCGGGGCGGGCGGTCACGGTGACCCGGACCGGCCGGTGGCCGGCCGCCGTTGCGGAGCCGAGGGCGGCCGCCGGTGCCGCGGCGGCGCCGAGCGCGGCCAGAGCCCCGGCGCCGGCTGCCGCGGCGAGGACGGATCGGCGGCCGACGGGGGCGGCCGCGGCGGCAGTGGTGACATCCGTGGTGGCTGTGGCTGTGGCTGTGGCGGCTGATGCGGCTGAGGCGGAGAAGCGCATGCGGAACTCTCCCTGCAGAAATGAGTGAGGGGCCAAAGCGTGCGGGGGTGGTGAACCCGCCGTCAGCATGTAAGCGGTTGCTACGAAGCCGCAAGAGGAGTCGGGAAGTTACTACGATTTACTATGGCCGAGCGGGGTCCCCAGTCCGGTAAGCGGTCACCCCCGACCGGCCGCCGACCGCCGCCTTCGGACCGGCACGGGTACGTGCACGGGCCTCCGGTCACGTCCGGCCCGCAGCCTCACCGGCCCGCCCTGGACGCAGCCTCACACGGTCCGCCCGCCCGGGAGGCCGCCCCGCCCGGCCCGCCCCGCGGTCACGCCCTGCTGCCGCGTCCCGCCCTCGGGGCCACCGAGTCGCGCACCACGATGTGGGTGCCGAGCCGCAGCGCACCCGTCGTCGGCTCGCGCCAGTCGTCCTCGTCGTCGCCGGAGACGGCCAGGCGCACCGCCTGCCGGCCCATCTCCTCCAGCGGTACGTGGACCGTGGTCAGCCGGGGCCGCAGCTCCTGGGCGACCGGGATGTCGTCGTACCCCACCAGGGAGATGTCCTCGGGCACCCGCAGCCCGGCCTCCTCCAGGGCCTGTGCCGCGCCGGCCGCCACCATGTCGTTGGCGGCGAAGACTGCTGTGAAGTCCGGTCCGTCCCGGAGGAGTTCGGCCATCCTCCGGTATCCGAAGCCGCGGCTGAACGCGCCGGGCTGCGCCAGGTCGCGGTCCTGGGGCACACCGCGCAGCTCCAGGGCCCGCAGATGTCCGGCGAGCCGGTCGCGGGTGGTGGAGAGCTTGGGCGGTCCGCCCAGATAGAGGATCCGCTCATGCCCCTGCATCAGGAGATGGTCGGTGATGGCGAAGGCGCCGCCCTCGTTGTCGTACTCCACCGCCGCCGTCGGGGCGGGATCGTCGAGCGGCGGTCTGCCGCACAGCACCAGCTTCGAGCCGCCCGCGTCCAGCTCACGGGCCCGGCGGGCCAGTTCGGAGGTGTAGCCGCGGTCGGCGATGCTGCCGCCGACCACCACGACCGCGTCGGCCCGGCGCTCGTGCATCAGGTCGATGAAGGCCAGCTCGCGCTGCGGGTCGCCCTGGGTGCAGCAGACCAGGCAGAGCCGGCCGCCGAGCGCGGCCTCCCGCTCCACGCCCCGCGCGATATAGGCGTAGAAGGGGTCGATGACCTCGTTGACGATGATGCCGACGGTGCGGTTGGAGACCCCGGCCAGCGCGCGGGCATGGGCGTTGACCACATAGCCGAGCTCGCGCATGGCGGACTCGACCCGCTCCCGGGTGGCCTCGGCCACCGGGTAGTTGCGGTTCAGGACCCGGGAGACGGTCGCCGTCGAGACGCCTGCGCGCCGCGCCACGTCCGTGACCGTCGCCCGCCGCTGTCCGTCCGCGGCCGTGCTCTGCCGGCGCATCCGGCTCACCCCCTGGCTGTTGTGTGACGCCGAGCCTAGAGCCTGCGGGGCGGTGGGGTTCATGCGATCCTCCCCAGGTCGGCCCGGCGCACCGGATGGGCGAACGGTGATCCGCCCGCGTACCGGGCCAGCTCGTCGACGGCGAGCGCGCCCAGGCGCCCGATCTCATTGCCCTGGGCACCCGCCAGATGCGGGGTGATGAAGACGTTCGGCAGGTCCCACAGGGGGTGGTCCGGCGGTAGCGGCTCGGGGAAGGTGACGTCCAGGACCGCGTCGAGCCGCCCGCTGACCAGGTGCGCGGTCAGCGCCTCGGTGTCCACCAGCGGGCCGCGCGCCGTGTTGACCAGCAGGGTTCCCGGACGCATCAGCCCGATCCGTCGGGCGTCGATCAGCCCCTGGGTCTCCGGGGTGTCGGGGGCGTGCACGGTGACCACGTCGCTCGTCGCCACCAGCGTGTCCAGATCGGCGGGTGTGACGCCCAGGAGTTCCGCCTCGGCCGCCCCGACGTAGGGGTCGTACAGGAGCACCTCGGCATCCAGCACCTTCAGCAGTTCGATGACGCGGCGGCCGATCCGCGAGGCGCCGATCACGCCGATGGTCAGACCGTGCGTGCCGAGCCAGTGCTGACGGTCGAGGTCTGCTCCGGTGCGGTGGGTGCGCCGGGTGCGGAACAGCTCGGCCAGCGGGAAGACCCGCTTGGCGCCCATGATGATCGCGGCAAGCGTGTACTCCGCCACCGGCACGGCGTTGGCGACCGCCGCGGAGGAGACGACGATGTCGCGGTCGAAGGCGTCGGGTGACAGAAACGTTTTCACCGTGCCCGCCGCGTGGATCACCGCGCGCAGCCGGGGTGCCCGTGCCAGCAGTGCCGCGTCCACGGGCGGGCAGCCCCAGCCGGTCAGCAGGACCTCGGCCCCGGCCAGTGCCGCCGCGGCCTGCGGCGAGTCGAACTCGCTGATCACCGTGGGGTTGTGCAGTTCGGCGATCTCTTCGAGCCGGGCCCGTACGGGGGGCGGGAAGACGTCGTCCAGCAGCCCGGGGCTCATGACCAGGACCGTGCGCGGCCGCTCGGGGGGCGGTGTCGCGGCATCGGCACCGGATCGAGCCGGTGCCTCTTCGGTGGTTCGCACCCTGCCTCCGGACAGTAATCGCGTTCTATGGAATGACCGGCACGCTAGGGACATGGACGGCCGAGCGTCAAGCGACACTCGAAGCCGAATGCCCTGGTTGGGGGGTGATTTGATGGTTCTGTGCCCCTGGAATTGATCTCGTGATGATCCCGGATCGCAGCCTTTTCCTCAGATCTCTTGACCTTTGGGTTAACCGCTTACTAACTTGCGGCCGCAGAAGGCTCACCACGCGCCACCCAGCCGAACAGGACGCACCATGGCTGAAACAGCACCTCCGCTGCCGCGGGAAAAGCGGTCAAAACGGCGGCAGGGGGCCGAAGCGCCCGCACCGCCGACCGCCCCTTCGCCCGCCGGCCCGGCAACCGCACCCGTACAGCACCGCCTGACGCTCAGGCAGCGCCTCAAGCGGGACCGCGTGATGCTCCTGCTGACGCTGCCCGGACTGCTGTACTTCATCGTCTTCCACTACGTCCCGCTGCTCGGGTACGTCGTGGCGTTCCAGGACTACCAGCCCTACCTCGGCTACATGCACAGCGTCTGGGTCGGCTTCTCCAACTTCACGGCGGCGTTCGGTGACGCGGCCTTCTGGTCCGCGACCTTCAACACCCTGGAGATCGCACTCGTCCAGCTGGTGTTCTTCTTCCCCATCCCGATCGCCCTGGCCCTGCTGCTCAACAGCATCGTCAGCGAGCGGCTGCGGCGCTTCGTGCAGAGCGTCGTCTATCTGCCGCACTTCATCGGCTGGGTCATCATCGTCTCGATCTTCCAGCAGATCCTGGGCGGCGCGGGGCTCCTGCCCGACGTGCTGGGAGGGATGGGGCTCCCGCGCTACGACATGATGAGCGACCCCGACGTCTTCCCCTGGCTGCTCACGCTCCAAGTGGCCTGGAAGGACGCCGGCTGGGGCACGATCATCATCCTGGCCGCGCTGCTGAACATCGACAAACAGCAGTACGAGGCCGCCGCGATCGACGGCGCGGGCCCCCGGCGGCGCCTCTGGCACGTCACCCTGCCCGGCATCGCACCGGTCCTGATCCTGCTGCTCATCCTCAACCTCGGGCAGATCCTCTCCGTCGGCTTCGAGCAGATCCTGCTCCAGCGCGACGCGGTCGGCCCGGACGCCGGTGAAGTCCTGGACACCTACGTCTACTACCACGGCATCAAGGACAACGACTGGGGCGTCGCCGCCGCCGTCGGACTCGTCAAGGCGGTCATCGGCACCGCACTCGTCCTGGGCGCCAACAAGTTCGCCCACCGCCTCGGCCACGAAGGGGTGTACCGCGGTGCTGACCGCTGAGAAGCCGCCCGTCAGTCCCGTCCCCAGTACGGAACCGGCGAAGAAGACCACCCGTACCGCCCGCTCCGGACGTGCCGCGAAGTCCGACGGCCGTCCGCCGTGGATGGAACGGCCCACCCGGCTCGGCCAGTTCGCCAAGGGCCTCGCCATCGTCGTCGTGGTCGCCGCCGTCGCGTATCCGCTGCTCGGAGTCATCGGCACGAGCTTCGCCTCGCAGAGCGACATCATCCGCTCCACCGGCCTCGTCCTGTGGCCCGACCACCCGACCCTGGATGCCTACCGCACCATCTTCACCGGCGGCGTCGTCAGCCGGGCGCTGCTCGTCAGCATCGGCATCACGCTCGTCGGCACGCTCGCCAGCCTGCTCGTCACCGTCGGCATGGCCTACGGGCTCTCCCGCCGCGATGTGACCGGCGGCCGCTTCATCCTGATGATCGCGCTGTTCACCATGCTCTTCAACGCGGGCATCATCCCCAACTTCCTCCTGGTCAAGGGCCTCGGCCTGTACGACACCTACGCCGCGCTCGTCATGCCCACCCTGGTCAGCGCCTTCAACCTGGTCGTCCTGCGGTCCTTCTTCATGAACCTGCCGGAGGAGCTGTACGACGCGGCGAAGGTCGACGGCGCCGGGGACTTCCGCATCCTCGTACGGATCGTCCTGCCGCTGTCCAAGGCCGTCCTCGCCGTGATCAGCCTCTTCTACGCGGTGACCTACTGGAACGCCTTCTTCAACGCGTTGCTGTACCTCAACGACTCCGACAAGTGGCCGCTGCCCATGGTGCTGCGGACCTACGTCCTCCAGGGCCAGAGCCTCAACAGCGCCTCGGCCGGCGAGGCCCTCGCACCGCAGCAGGCCGTGCAGATGGCCGTCCTCGTGATCGCCGTCGTACCGATCCTGCTCGTCTACCCCTTCCTCCAGCGCTACTTCACCAAGGGCGTGCTCACCGGCGCCATCAAGGGCTGAGCGCGCCCCCCCCGGACCCTTCCGCCTCCTCTTCTCCCAAGGAGATCCTGTGTCGAGCTCCACCCCCATCAACCGCAGATCCCTGTTCCGCATGGGCGCGGGCCTCGGTCTCGGGCTGGCCGCCGCACCACTGCTCGCCGCCTGCGGCGACGGCGGCACCGTGGCCAAGGCGGAGGCCAAGAGCGCCTCGCTGCTGCCCACCACGGCGATCCGCAACATCGGCCTCAAGCCCGACCTGGCCGCGACCGCCGCCGGAGTGCCGCAGGGCTTCTTCGGCTACCCGGCCAAGCCGCTGCGCGCGACGAAGAACACCCCGCTCAAGGGGGCGGCCCCGATCAGCGCCACCATGGAGACCTTCTCCCCGCCGCCGCCCGCCCGGGGCAAGAACGCCGCCTGGCAGAGCATCGAGAAGCTTCTCGGCGGCCAGGTGAACATCACCGCCGTCCCCGCCGACGACTACGGCACCAAGTTCTCCACGATGGTGGCCAGCGACAGCCTGCCCGACCTCTTCATGTACCCCGAGGTCGGCGGCGTCGACAACAAGTCCGCCTTCCTCCAGGCCAAGTGCGCCGACCTGACCCCGTACCTCGCCGGGGACAAGATCAAGGACTACCCGAACCTGGCCGCGATCCCGAAGGGCGCCTGGCAGGCCGCGATCTTCGGCGGCAAGCTCTACGGCATCCCGATCGCCCGCACCGGCACCGGCGGTGCCGGCTTCTACCGCCACGATCTCTTCGAGGAGATCGGCATCACGAGCCTCGACCAGATCACCGGCCTCGACCGCTTCGTCGAGGCGTGCAAGGAGCTGACCCGCCCCAAGAAGGACCAGTACGCCATCATCGCGGGCGCCAACAACGTCCTCGCGATGTCGGCCGGAGCGCCGTACTCCTGGCGGCTCGACGCGAAGACCGGGAAGTTCACCCTCGACCTGGAGACCCCCGAGTACCGCAGCGCCATCGAGACGGCGCGCTCGCTGTACAAGTCGGGCTGCTACTACCCCGGCACCCTCCAGATGTCCGGGGCGCAGAAGGCCCAGTACACGGACATGTTCAAGAACGGCAAGGGGGCGTACGTCTACGACGGCATGCCCACCTACCTGGCGCCCGGTGTCGGCTACGTCGCCGCCATGAAGGCCATCGACAAGACGTACGACCCGCGCCCCTTCGTGCCGTTCGGCGACAGCGCCGTCGCCTGGATGGACAACGTCAAGCTGGAGAACACCCATGTGAAGAAGGCGTCCGGCGAGCGGGTGCGACAGGTCCTCGCACTGGCCGACTTCGCCGCCTCGCCGTTCGGCAGCGAGGAGTACACGCTGATCAACTACGGCGTCGAAGGCTCGGACTTCACCCGCGACGCCAAGGGCAACCCGGCGCTCACCAAGCAGGGCACCCAGGACGTCACGGTGCCGTGGAAGTTCATGGCCTCCGCCGTCCCCGCGATCTACAGCGCCGACTCCGAGCAGGGCGTGCGCCATGTGCACGAGGCGTTCACCACGATGGTCCCGATGATGGAGCAGGACCCGACGCTCCAGTTCTCCTCTCCCACCTGGGACTCCAAGGGCTACGGCAGCCTCTACTCGTTCAAGCAGGACGCGCTCAAGGACATCGTCGCGGGCCGCAAGCCCATGTCCGCGTACGACCAGCTGCTCAAGGACTACCTGGCCAAGGGCGGCGAGCAGGCCCGCGGCGAGTTCGAAGAGGCCTTCCAGAAGGGGAAGAAGTGACCACGCGACGCTCACTGATCGGGCTCGGCGGCGCGGCGGTCGCCGCGGCGGTGGCCCTGCCCGTCCTCGGTACGCCCGCCGCGGCCCGCCCGCACCGCTTCGACCCGCGGCCCGGCTCGGACGGAGTCGGCGACCCGCTCTTCCCGACGCTCGGCAACGGCGGCTACCAGGTCCTCCACTACGACCTCACCTTCGACTTCACCCCGGTGACGTACGACTTCACCGGCGTCGTGAAGATGAACGCCCGCGCCACCCAGGACCTGTCCGCGTTCAACCTGGACACCGACGGCCACACCATCGAGGCCATCACCGTCCAGGGACGTACGGCCACCTGGGAACTGACCGCCGGCCGGAGCGGCCAGGAACTCACCGTCACCCCGGCCCGCGCCCTGCGCGACGGCCAGGCGTTCACCGTCGAGGTCCGCTACCGGGGCAACGGCAAGGCGCCCCGGCTCGGACTCACCGGCTGGAAGTTCGGCACCGACGGCGGCTTCGCCTCCGCCGCCCAGTCCTCCCGCGCCGACACCTTCCTGCCCTGCAACGACACCCCGTCGGACAAGGCGACCTGGACCTTCCACATCAGCGCGCCCAAGGGCTTCGTCGCCACCGCCAACGGCGAACTGCTGCACCGGACCCCGCGCGCCGACGGCTCCACCGTCTGGCACTTCGCGCTCCGCGAGCGGATGGCTACCGAACTGATCGGCATCGCCGTCGTCAAGGGCACCTACCTCTACGGCACCGGCCACCGCGGACTCCCGCTGCGCCACATCGTGCCCCAGGGCCTGGAGGACACCTACGCCCCGATCGTCGCCCGCACCGCCGACCATCTGGCCTGGTGCGAGGCGAAGTTCGGCCGCTACCCGTTCTCCGTCTACGGCGTCCACATCTACGACGGCTACACCGACGCGCTGGAGAACCAGACCCTCTCGCTCTTCTCCACCAACTGGTTCAAGCCCAACGCCAACGGTCACCCGGGCTACGAGACCACCATGGTCCATGAGCTGGTCCACCAGTGGTGGGGCGATTCCGTGACCCCCGCCGACTGGCAGCAGGCCTGGCTCAACGAAGGCCCCGCGGTGTACTACGCCGCCCTCTACGGTGAGGAGCGCGGCTGGTCCGTCCTCGCCGACAAGATGAAGGCCACCTACGGCAAGCTCGACGCGATCCGCGCCGAGGACGGCCCGCCCGGACTGCCCAAGGCGCTCGGCGGCACCAACATCTACGACGGCGGCGCCCTGGTCCTGTACGCCCTGCGCCGGCAGATCGGCGACCGGGACTTCGACCGCGTGATGCGGCTGTGGCCCGAGCGGTACAAGGACGGCAACGTCTCCAGCGAGGACTTCATCCGGCACACCGTCAAGGTCACCGGCAGGAAGTCGCTCGACCCGTTCCTGCGCGACTGGCTCTTCGGAGCCGTGAACCCGCCCATGCCCGGCCACCCCGACTGGAAGGCCACCGCGTGAACCGCGCCACGCACATCCTGCGGGGAGCCGCCGCGGCGGTCACCACCACCTTCCTCGCGGCACTTCTCGCCGCCCCCGCCGCCCAGGCCGCACCCGGCGGGGCCCGCACCCTGTACGCGGGCCCCGACGGAGGCGGCACCTCCTGCACGGCCGCCCGGCCCTGCTCCGTCGAAGGTGCCCGGGACCGGGCCCGTACCGAGCGCGGCCGGGACGTCCGGGTACTCCTGAAGGGAGGCACCTACCGGCTGACGGAGCCGCTGGAGCTCGGCGCCGAGGACTCCGGGAAGAACGGCCGCACCGTCACCTGGACCGCGGCCCCCGGCGCCCGACCCGTCCTGTCCGGCGGACGCGACCTCACCGGCTGGCAGCGCGCCGCCGACGGCACCTGGACCGCCCCCGTCCCCGACGGCGTCACCCCGCGCCAGCTCTTCGTCGACGGGCAGCGCGCCGTCCGGGCCCGGGGCGAGGCGTGCGCGGCCGCCGTCTGCGACGCCACGAAGACGGGGATGACCGGCGCCGACGCCACCGGCATCGCCCGGTGGCAACGCCCCACCGACGCCGAAGCGGTGATCCGCGTCCGCTGGCGCAACTACCACTGCCGTATCGCGGGCGTCAGCGGCGACGTCATGACCTTCGCCCAGCCCTGCTGGACCAACTCCGCGAGCGGCACCGGCCGCACCGGCCCCTCCTGGGACTCCACCACGGTCGACTCCGCCCGCTACAGCGGGGTCGCCTTCTTCGAGAACGCCCCCGAACTCCTCGACACACCCGGCGAGTTCGCCTGGAACTCCGAAGCCCGTACGGTCACCTACCTGCCGCGCAGGGGCGAGAACATGCGCCGCGCGCAGGTGGTCACCCCGCACACCGAACAGCTCCTCGTCCTGGACGGCGCCCACGACATCACGGTCAGCGGCATCGGCTTCGCGTACGCGGCCTACCGGCAGCCCGGTACCGACGAGGGCTACGCGGGCACGCAGGCCGGTCTCACCCTGACCGGCGCCACCGGCCCCGCCGACCACGCGGGCCGCTACTACACCAAGCCCGCAGCGGCACTCACCGTGCGCGGCGGACAGCGTGTCCGCATCGACGGCGCGCGCTTCGAACACCTCGGCGGAGCGGGCGCGATCCTCGAAGCCGGTACCAAGGACAGCGCCCTGACCCGGTCCTCCTTCACCGACCTGTCCTCCGGCGCGGTGTACGCCGGTGACACGGAGCCGCTGCCCGGTACGGCGCTCGCGGGCGAGCGGAACACCGTCGCGTACAACACGATCCGCCGCACCGGCGTCGAGTACACCGACTCGGTGGGCATCTGGGCCGGATACGAGGCCGGGCTGACCGTCGACCACAACACCCTGGAACACCTGCCGTACTCCGGCATCTCCGTCGGCTGGGGCTGGAACCAGCCCGAGGCCCAGAAGTCCGTCCTGCGCGACAACAAGGTGACGGACAACCGCATCACCGACGTGATGGAAGTGGCGCGGGAACAGCACGACGGCGGCGCGATCTACACCCAGGGCGCCCAGCCGGGCACCGTCGTGTCCGGCAACTACATCAACCGCTCCGCCCACGGCAACACCGAGCGCGACGGCAACGGCATCTACCTCGATGAGCAGTCCTCGCACATCCTCGTCGAGAAGAACGTCATCACCCGCATCGGCTACAAGTGGGTCTCCAACTGGGCGGACTACGGGATCCGGAACACCGCCCGGGGCAACTGGACCGACACCGCGGCCCCCGCCCCCGGCGGCACCGGCTCCGTCATGACCGGCAACCTCACCGGCCTCGACCGGCTGCCGGCCGCCGCACTGGCCGTCGCCTCCCGGGCCGGCGCCCACGGCGGACGCGTCGAGCAGCTGCGCGCCGACCTGGCCCGTACGGGCACCGCGACCCAGTCCTCGACCGACCGGACGGCCGCCGCCGCCCTCGCCCTGGACGCGGACACCACCACCGACACCCGCACCCTCGCCGAGGCGGGAGCCTGGTGGCAGGTGGACCTCGGAACGAAGCGGCGCGTCCGCCAGATCGAGATCTGGAACGACGTCTCGTCCACGACGGCCGACTTCGACGTCATCACGGACGAGGGGTCCGTCCACGTCAGCGGAAAGTCCCTGCGTCCGACCGTTCTGGACCTGAACAGCAGCACCCGCACCGTGAGGATCAAGGTCGCCGGAACCGGACGCGTCGCCCTGTCCCAGGTCCTCGTCCACCCCTGACACCGTCCACCACGCACCACTGAACAACGAAGGAAGACCCCATGACCGACCTCCGTATCGGCGTGCTCGGCTACGGCCTGCGCGGCTCACTCGCCCGCACCGCCCACCGCCCCGGCTCCGGCGCCCGCGTCACCGCGCTGGCGGAACCGGACCCCCGCGCCCGTACGGAGGCGGCCGCGGCCTTCCCCGGCGCGGCCATGTCCGCCGACCACCGCGCGGTCATCGAGAACCCGGACATCGACGCGGTCCTGGTCCTCACCCCCGACCACACCCACGCGGACCTGGCCTGCGAAGCACTCCGGGCGGGCAAGCCGGTCTTCGTCGAGAAGCCCCTCGACATCAGCGTCGAGCGCTGCGACACCATCCTGCGCACCGCGTACGAGACCGGGACCCGGCTCTACATCGGGCACAACATGCGCCACATGCCCGTCGTCAGACTGATGCGCGACCTGATCCGCGGCGGCGCCATCGGAAAGACGAAGACGGTCTGGATCCGGCACTTCGTCGGATACGGCGGTGACTGGTACTTCAAGGACTGGCACGCCGAACGGCGGTACACCACCGGTCTGCTGCTCCAGAAGGCGGCCCATGACATCGACGTCCTGCACTGGCTGGCCGGCGGCTACGCCAAGGACGTGCAGGCGCTCGGCGACCTGATGGTCTACGGCGACAACCCGCACCGGCGCGAGCCGGGGGAGCCCAAGGCGGATGACTGGTACACCAAGGACGGCCACTGGCCCCCGCACACCCAGCGGGCGCTCAACCCCGTCATCGACGTCGAGGACGTGTCGCTGCTCAACATGCGCCTCGACAACGGGGTGCTGGCCTCCTATCAGCAGTGCCACTTCACCCCCGACTACTGGCGCAACTACACGGTCATCGGCGACGCGGGCCGCCTGGAGAACTTCGGCGACGGCCCCGGCGGCTGTGTGAAGGTCTGGAACACCCGGCGCTCCGGCTACCGCCCCGAGGCGGACGAGACCCATGAGATCCCGGCCGCCGAGGACAACGCCGGGCACGGCGGCGCCGACCCGCTGCTCGTGGACGAGTTCCTGCGGTTCGTCCGGGAGGGCGGCCGTACCGACACCTCACCGGTGGCGGCCCGGATGGCGGTCGCGGCGGGCGTACGCGCCACGGCCTCGCTGCGCGACGGCGGCACCCCGGCCACGGTGCCCGCACTGGATCCGGAACTGGCGGCGTACTTCGAGCGGGGCCAGGTACGCGCGGACTGAGAACGGCCTGGGCGCGCGGCATGCGGCGCGGCGGGACCTGGACGACCTGCCGACCGTGGGCGGGGACAGCCATCGGCGTGGCGGCACTTTGTCGCGAAGCGCGTTCCGGAGCGCGTTCCGGAGCGCTTTCCGGGACGCCTTCCCCCTCGCGCTCTCCGCGGCCGCCCGCCGCTCAGGCCGGCAGGAAGCCCGTGATCCGTCCGCGCAGACCGTGCGGGTCCAGTCCGTGTGCCGCCAGATGCTCGTCCATCTGCCCGTACCGCCGCAGCTCCGCCCGCCCCACCCCGAGGCCGAGCACCCGGTGGGGCAGCTCCGCGAGCGCGTCGTTGGCCGCCGCCGTCGAGGTGCCCGCCAGATACGGCTCCACGACCACCACATCGGCGCCGGGACCCGTGCCGACGGCGCGCCGCAGGCCGGCCGCGTCGAAGGGGCGCACCGTCGTGGCGTACAGCACGGTCACATCCAGGCCCTCGACCGCTGCCAGGACGTTGTCCAGCATGGGCCCGACCGCGATCACGGTGCCGCCCCGCCCCTCCCGTACGACGGTGAATCCGGACCCGGTCACGGGCCGCGCCTCCCGGTTCGACTGGAGGGAGAGCCGTACATACACCCGGCCCTCCCCCGCCACGGCCCGCCGGAGCAGGGTCTCGGCCTCGTCGGGGTGGCCCGGCACCAGGACCGTCCAGTCGTCGAGCGTGTCCAGGAGCGCCACGTCGCCCGGAGACATATGGGTGAAGCCCCCGGCCGGCCAGTCGTACGACGCACCGGCGCTGACCAGGACCGCGCCGAGGTTCTGATGGCCGAGGTCCAGCTTGACCTGCTCGAACGGCCGCTCCACCAGGAAGGCGGCGAAGGTGTGCATCAGGGGCCGCATGCCCGTCAGCGCCATTCCGGCGCCCGCCCCGATCAGCAGCTGCTCCCGGATGCCCACATTGATCACCCGGTCCGGGTGGGTCCGCTCGGCCTGCCCGAAGCCGTCGCGGCTGATCTCGGCCAGCACCAGGGCCAGCCGGGGGTCCTCGTCCAGGAGCTGTGAGGTGGTGGTGATGAAACGGTCGCGCATCGTGTCCATGAGGGTGTTCCTCCGTTGTGGCGGGTCTTGTCGGCGGTCCGGGCGGTCCGGGACCGAACGGGCGTCCTGCCCGTGCTGCGCGCGGGGTCAGCGCTTGGGGGCCACCCGCGCGACCACGGCCAGGGGGCGGCCGGGATGCGGTGCGGTGAAGGCCGCGTACAGCGCCTCGTGGTCCCGTCCGTCCACGGTCACCGTGGACCATCCGGCGGCCTCGAACCGGGCGGCGATGCCGCCGGGCAGGGCATGGCTCGCGGAGGCGTTGTCGATCACCAGGGTGTGCAGCTGCTCCAGCCCGGCGGGACCGGCGTAGGCGATCGCCTCGTGGTTGCTGCCCTCGTCGAGCTCCGCGTCCCCCGTCAGCACCCACACACGCGGACCGGTGAGTCCCTGCGCCCGCAGCCCCAGCACGGTTCCCACCGCCAGCGGGAGCCCGTGGCCCAGCGAGCCGCTGCCGATCTCGGCGCCCGGGACCAGCACCCGGTCGGGGTGGTGTCCCAGCGGCGAGCCGTACGACCCGAAGCCGGGCAGCAGCTCCTCGCCGAAGAATCCGCGTGCCGCCAGAACGGCGTAGTACGCCATCGGCCCGTGCCCCTTGGACAGCAGGAAGCGGTCCCGCCCGGGGTCGGCGACGGTCGCGGGTGTGACCCGCAGTACCCGGTCGTAGAGCACCCACAGGGCGTCCAGTGTGGAATGGGCGGCCGGGCCGTGCTTCTCGTCGCCCGTCATCAGGCCGATCAGCCGGTCCAGGTCCTGGTAGCCGCGCACCGGTGCGGCGGTCGTGTTCGTCATGCCTGCAGTGTCAAACCTCAACCAAGGTCGAAGTCAAGGACGGAAAGCCGTTCGTGAGCACCCGGTCAAGTGCGGTATTGTTCTCATGCGCGTTCGGCCAGGGGAAAAGCCCAGGTCAGACAAGCAACGGGACGTGGCGCAGCTTGGTAGCGCACTTGACTGGGGGTCAAGGGGTCGCAGGTTCAAATCCTGTCGTCCCGACTGGAGACAGTCGCAGATCAGGGCCGGTTTCGGAGAAATCCGAAACCGGCCCTTGATCGTTTTTGGGGACCGGTTGGGGGGCGATGTCCGTGACCGGCATCAGCGGGTCATGACGATCGGGCTCGGCGGGGAGCGCGGTGCGCAGAGCACGCTGAGGTGCGCGGAGAGCGCTGCGCCGACGGCGGTGATCTTGTCTATGTCCGGCTGGAGGCAGCGCTGGGTGGTGGTCGGTGCCCCGTGGCCGGCGATCCTGCGGAGGACGTGTACGTGGACCCCGGCGTCGGCGAACCAGGTCAGTCCGGTGTGCCTGTGCCGGAGGTCGTGGCGGCGCAGGTACTCGTAGCCGAGCTTGGTGACCACGTCGTCCCAGTGCGTGGCGTCGCGCAGGGCGGCGGTGGAGATACGTCCGCCGCGTGGGCCGGGGAGAGCCTGGTGATGCGCAGAGTCCCTGACCGCGGCAGCGAACCGTGACGCTTTCACCGAGTCGTAGGCGTCGATACGCGCGGTGCTGGTTGATCCGGTGCGGGCGGAGCGGAACACGCTGGCCGTCGGCCACTTGACTCGGCGGCGACCCTGGCCGTTCTCCCGCTGAGTGGGAGGGCGGCCTTTCCGTGTCCGGGAGCGAGGACCGCGCTGTCCGTTCCGCGTGCCTGCGCGGTGCCGGTTCCACGACGGCCCGCGGTCCTGTCCCCGGTGGGCCCAACTGAACGCGCCCCTGCCGGGGAAGCGTGTATCCAATGGGTGGGGGAGCGGCCCTTCTCCGTAGCCGCCCCTGGGAGTGCCATGAGTCTGCCGTACGAGTCGCCGGACGATGCCCACGGGACGGTACCGCGCCGGGCGGGCGGGTCCCGGGCGGGCGGGTCCCGGGCGGGGCGGACCGCGCGCAGTGCCGTCACGGCCGTGCTGATCACGCTCGGGTGCCTGCTCGTGCCGGTCTCGCTGCTCACGGTCTGGGTCCACGACATCGTTCTCGACAGCGACCGGTACGTGTCCACGGTCGCCCCGCTCGCGACGGACCCGGCGATCGAGGAGGCCGCCGTCCGCCGGATCACAGAGGCCGCCGACGTGCGTGTGGACGGGGTCCGGGTGACGGCGGACCTGGGGGCCTGGCTGGTGGACCAGGGGCTGCCGCCCCGTGTCGCCACGGCGGTCGAGGCGCTGGGACCCCAGCTGGACGAGGCCGTGGACCGGACGGTGGCCAAGGTGGCGACCCGCTTCGTCCGGAGCGACAGGTTCGAGGCGATCTGGACCGGGGCGAACCGTGCCGCCCACTCCTCCGTGGTCCAAGCGCTGACCGGGGAGGGCCGCGGTGCCGTGGAGGTGGAGGGCGGGACCGTCACCCTCGACATCGGCGCCGCCGTCGAGCGGGTCAAGGAGGATCTCGTGTACGCGGGCCTCACCCCGGCCGAGAGGATTCCCGAGGTCGACAAGCAGATGGTCCTGTTCCAGTCCGACCGTCTGGAGAAGGCCAGAAGCGCCTTCCGCCTGCTCGATGCCGTCGGCAACTGGCTGCCCGTGCTCACGGTGATCCTGGCTGCGGGCGGAGTGCTGCTGGCCCGTCGCCGCCGCCGGGCGCTGGTGACCACGGCGCTGTGCGCGGCGGCGGCCTGCCTCGTCCTCTCCGTCGCTCTGGCCGTCGCGCGCCGCTACTACCTCGACCATCTGCCTGCTCAGGTCCAGTCGCGGGAGGCCGCGGCAGCCGTCTTCGACACGCTGGTGCGATTCCTGAAGGACAGCGTCGGCACCGCCCTCGTTCTCGCGGTCGTCGTGGCGCTCGGCGCCTATCTGTCCGGCACCGGCCGCCTGCCGCGTGGCGTACGGGGAGCGGTGGAACGCGCGGCCGGCGCCGTTGCCGACCGGGGCGCCGCTCATGACCTCCATACCGGCCGCGCCGGAACATGGGTCCGGGCCCGCCGCCGTGAGGTCACCATCGGTGTGCTGGCGGTCATCGCGCTCGTGTTCGCTCTGTGGAACCGCCCGACCGTGCTGACCGTTCTGGCGTTCACCCTGGTCCTGCTGGCCGTGCTGGCCGTGCTGGCCCTCATCGCGCTGCTGGCGGCCGGTGGCAGGGCCGAGGACCGGGGGAAGGCCGCGGACGGGCCGTGACGGAGGGCCGGGCGAGAGCGCCGCCAGGCGTTCCTCAGCCGGAACGCGCGGGGACCCGGCCGCTCCGGATGGCCTTGAGGAGCGCGCGGTGATCGCGTTCGTTCTGGTCGGCGTAGCTCTCGGCGAAGACGGACAGGGCGCGGTCGAAGACATCGCTCCCGCCCAGATACGCGGCGATGGCGATCCTGTCGCCCGACCTGGCATGGGCGCGGGCGAGCGTGGAACCGCAGAGCTCACCGAACAGGCGCATGTCCCGCGGGGACATCAGCGAGGGTTCCGCGACGAACTTCCAGTCACGCAGCTGGCGGATGTAGAAATCGCGTTCCGTGCCGTCCATGCCCCGCGTCCGCTCCCAGCCGAGGAAGATGTCGCTCGCCGCCTGCATCAGACGCTGCCCGGCGACCACCCGCTCTCCCTGCGTGGCGAATTCGCTGCTGCCGATGTGCGGCGCGAGGACGGAGGCACCGGCTTCCTTGGCCTGGAGGAACAGGGGGTCGTCGCCGTCGCGGCCGAGCAGGAGGACGATCCAGCAACGGGTGCCCACGCTGCCGACACCCACCACCTTGCGTGCCATGTCCACCGGGGTGAACTCCGCGCACAGATGCTGCCGGTCGGTGGGCAGGCTCTGCCGGTACCGGTGCAGCAGGCCGCGGATGTCCTCCTCCATCCGCGCTCCCTCCGCCTCCGGGAGCAGATCGGCGAGTGGGGTGATGACGGGGGGAGCCGCCGCGATGCGCCGTTCCCCGTCGGCCAGGTAGGTGAGCTTCCCGAAGGCCTGGAGGCTGTCGCGGGACCTGGCCTTGTCCAGGGAACGGGCCAGACGCTTGCGTCCGCTGCTGCGCAGGTGCTGTGAGGCGAGAGCGGTGAGCGAGGCGGCGTCGACGTGCGAGTACCAGACGTCGAGCGTGCGCATGGTGGCGAAGCGGCGCATGTTCTCGCGGTACGACGTCACGGTGGAGCGGACGATCGTACGCCGTTGGGAGGTGGAGAACCCGTTCTCGCGGCCCGCGATGACGAGGCTGGTCGCCAGGCGCTTCACGTCCCACTCCCACGGACCGGGGAGGGTTTCGTCGAAGTCGTTGATGTCGAACAGGAGTTGGCGCTCCGGCGAGGCCAGCAGACGGAAGTTCAGCATGTGCGCGTCGCCGCAGAGCTGGGCCCGTATGCCCGAGTCCGCCGTCGAGGCGAGATCCCCGGCCATGATCGCCGCCGCTCCCCGGTAGAAGCGGAAGGGGGACTCCGACATGCGGCCGTAGCGCAGCGGGACCAGTTCCTGCAGCCTGGTCGCGGACTGCTTCTCGATGACGTCGACCGGGTCGGGACGGTGGCGGGAAGGGGAGTAGTCGCCGTGCGTGGACCTTGGTGCCCGCCTGCGGGCCGCCCGGCCGCGAGCAGCCCGTTCCTGCGGGGAGCGTTGTACCAGTCGGGTCGCTGACATCGGTTCGCGGTTCATTCGCCGTCTCCTGACGCGCGCGTACACGGGTCCCGCGTTCCTCGCCCGCGGCGGACGCACCGGCTGCGCGCTTCCTGTCCAGCAAACCGCAGATCACGGTGCACGGCATGTCGGGCCGAAGCCGCCGGCGGGAGGAACGGGGGCTCGTGACGGAGGCGGCCGGTGCGCGGCCGGAGAGCGGGGTGCGTCGCGCGGGAGTCGCGCCGGCCGGTCCAGGCGCGGGCGCCGGGGCTGAGGAACGGGGGGCTCGGCCTGAGGAACGGGGGCTCGGACGGGGGTGGCCGGTGCGCGGCCGGAGGGTGGGGTGTCTCGCGCGGGAGTCGCTCCGGCGGGCCGGGCCTTTGGTGGTGCGTACGGCCGTTGTTCACGGCGTCGTCGCGGCCTCTTCCCTTCTGCCCTGTCCTCTTGGAACATTCTGCTCGCTTCTGTTCCCTCACCCCAAGAGGCCCCACACTCATGGCTGACCTCAATCGCCGTCGCTTCCTCCAACTCGCGGGCGCCACAGCGGGATTCGCCGCTCTGTCGAGCAGCATCGACCGGGCCGCCGCGATCCCCGCGCACCGCGGCTCCGGCACGATCCAGGACGTCGAGCACATCGTCGTGCTGATGCAGGAGAACCGGTCCTTCGATCACTACTTCGGCGCGATGAAGGGTGTACGGGGGTTCGGGGACCCACGCCCGGTGACGCTCCCCAGCGGGTCGTCGGTCTGGCACCAGGCGGACGGGGCCAAGAAGGAGACCCTGCCGTTCCACCCGACGGCCGACGACCTGGGGATGCAGTTCCTCCAGGGCCTCAACCACGACTGGGCGGGCGGCCACCAGGCGTACAACGGCGGCCGCTACGACCGGTGGATACCCGCCAAGACACCCACGACGATGGCCTACCTCACGCGTGAGGACATCCCCTTCCACTACGCGCTCGCCGACAGGTTCACCGTCTGCGACGCCTACCACTGCTCGTTCATCGGGGCCACCGATCCGAACCGCTACTACATGTGGACCGGGTACACCGGAAACGACGGGACCGGCGGCGGTCCCGTGCTCGGCAACGAGGAGAAGGGGTACGGCTGGACCACCTACCCCGAACGGCTGGAGCAGGCCGGAGTCTCCTGGAAGATCTACCAGGACATCGGTGACGGCCTCGACGCCGCCGGGAGCTGGGGCTGGATCGACGACGCCTACCGCGGCAACTACGGGGACAATTCCCTGCTCTACTTCAACAGCTACCGCAACGCCCGCCCCGGCGACCCGCTCCACGACAAGGCGCGCACCGGTACGGACGTCAGGGCGGGCGACGGCTACTTCGACGAGCTCAAGGCGGACGTGCAGGCCGGGAGGCTGCCGAAGATCTCCTGGGTCGCCGCTCCGGAGGCCTTCTCCGAGCACGCCAACTTCCCCTCGAACTACGGCGCCTGGTACATCGCGCAGATGCTGGACGCGCTGACGTCCAACCCCGAGGTGTGGAGCCGTACCGCCCTGTTCATCACCTACGACGAGAACGACGGGTTCTTCGACCACGTCGTGCCGCCCTACCCGCCGTCCTCCGCCGCACAGGGTCTGTCCACCGTCGATGTCGGCCCGGACCTCTACCGGGGCGGTATCGCGTACGCGGCCGGTGCCTACGGACTCGGCCCGCGCGTCCCCATGCTCGTCGTCTCTCCCTGGAGCACCGGCGGCTATGTCTGCTCCGAGGTGTTCGACCACACCTCGATCCTCCGGTTCATGGAGCGGCGCTTCGGGGTGCGCGAGCCGAACATCTCCCCGTGGCGGCGCGCCATCTGCGGCGACCTCACCTCGGCGTTCGACTTCGGTACGACGGACACGGCCCCCGCCGCACTGCCCGACACGTCCGGCTACGCGCCGCCGGACCACGACCGCCACCCCGACTACCGGCCCACACCGCCCGGAGCCGGCAGCATGCCCAGGCAGGAGGCGGGCTCGCGCCCGGCCAGGCCGCTGCCGTACGCACCGTACGTCGACGGCGCGGTCAGCGTGGGCGACGGCCGCATCGCCCTGACCTTCAGCCCCGGTACGGCGGCCGGGGCGCAGTTCTACGTCACCTCGGCGAACCGCTCCGACGCCCCGTGGACCTACACCGCGGAGGCGGGCCGTACGGTCTCCGACACCTGGAACTCCGCCTACTCCAAGGGCACGCACGACCTCACGGTGCACGGCCCGAACGGTTTCCTGCGGACGTTCAGGTGTCCGGCGAAGACCGCCGGGGCCGAGGTGACGGCCCGCCACAACGCCGGCACGGGCAACCTGGACCTGACGTTCACCAACGCCGGGAGCACGGACGCGAGGCTCACGGTCGCCAACGCCTACGGGGGCCGGCCGCCGCTTACGGTCACGGTGGGACCGGGGGCGACGGTCCGCCACACCGTGGATCTGAGCGCCTCGCGGCGCTGGTACGACGTGTCCGTCGACGCGGGGACGGGCACCGGCTTCCTGCGGCGCTTCGCCGGCCATGTGGAGACCGGCGAAGCGGGTATCAGCGACCCGGCGACGCTCACCGTCTGACCGGCGCCCTGTGGACACCCGGTCCGGAGCCGGGTGTCCGCAGGGCGGTCCGGGGCAGGGCGTCCCGTCAGGCGGTCCGGCCGGTGCCGGCTCCGCCGGCCGCCGCCTTGATGCCCTTGGTGATGTCGTCCAGGACGGAGAGCTTCGGCGCCCCGGCGTTGACGTCGAAGCCGGAGCGGACGACGATCAGCATGTCCTTGGAGGCGGGGGACGGGAAGGCCAGCGACTCGACGTACCCGTCGTCGCCCTTCGCCGTCACCACCTTCCAGCGCACCGCGTAGCCCTTCTGGCCGGCCACGGTGACCGGCTCGGACCTGAGCTGTTCGTGCGAGGTGATGCCTCCGTAGATCTTCTCGCCGTACGACTCCTCGGCGTTGACCGCGATGTCCTTCTTGGCCGCCGCCTCCGCCGTGGTCGCGTCGAGCTTCAGGGCGATCGCCGGGGCCGAGAAAACACCGCCGCGCACGCACTTCTCGCCCGAGTTGCCCGGGCAGGCGTACTCACCGGTGGTGAGCCCGGCGCCGACGGTGCCCGACCTGCCGGTCCAGCCCTTGGGCACCGGGAGGCTGATGCCGCTGGCCAGGTCGGTGGCGTACCCCTTCTCGGTCGGCGGGATCTGCCCGTCGGGGGCCTGGCCGCCGCTCCCGTTCCCGCCGCTGTCCCCGCCGTTCCCGTCCGGTGCGCCGGGCCGCCCCGGTCCGCCGGACGGTGCGGGCTGCGGCGCGGTGGCGGCGCTGTCCGGCCGGTTGCCGCTGTCCTCCTGGAGCAGATACACACCGCCCCCGATGGCCGCGAGCACCACCACCGCGACCGTCGCACCGACGGCGACGCGTGTGCGCCGCCGCCGGATCGCCGCGGGCGGCACACGGAGGTGTTCGGTCCACCGGGTCCCGTCCCACCAGCGTTCCTGGACGGGGCCGATTCCTGAATGCCCGGGGTCTGGATGCCAACCGGGCGGGCTCATCTGGGTCACGGTGTGCACCGTATGCGTACTGAGTGAGAATCACATGAACTATCGGCACACGAACTCTCGGCGCATGGGCCCGGCGGGTCTGCTGGACATGCGTGTCCCGGGCCGGCCGCGGACCGCGCAGGGCCGTCAGGGCTCGATCAGACCGGCACGGATCGCATAGCGGGTGAGTTCCAGACGGTCGCGCAGCCCGAGCTTGTGGAGCAGGTTCGCGCGGTGCCGCTCGACGGTCTTGACACTGATGACGAGGAGCCGGGCGATCTCCTTCGACGAGTGGCCCTCGGCCACCAGCTTGAGGATCTCCTCCTCGCGTTCGGTGATGGTGCGGGCCGGGAGTTCGTCCCCCTCCCCGGCCCGTTCCAGGAAGTACCGGATCAGCGCGGTGACCGCACCGGGGTAGAGGAACGGCTCGTCGCGCATCGCGGCCCGGCAGGCTTCCACCAGGTCCCGGTCGGCGACGGACTTCAGTACGTAGCCCGCCGCTCCCGCCTTGAGCGCCTCGAAGAAGTACTGCTCGTTGTCGTACATCGTCAGCATGAGGATGCGCAGTTCCGGCTGGACCCGCGACAGCTCGCGCGCCGCCTGGAGCCCGGTCAGACGGGGCATCGCGATATCGAGGATGGCCAGGTCCGGCCGCTCGGCGCGGGCCATCTCGATGGCCTCGGCACCGTCGCCCGCCTCGGCGACCACCTGGAGGTCCGGTTCGCTGTCCAGGATGAGGCGTACACCGCGGCGGACCAGGGCGTGGTCGTCGGCGAGCAGGATGCGGGTTCTGCGCGCCGGTTCCCCCGGGGCGACGGGGGAAGCGGCGGCCGCGCCGGGGGAGGCGGGCGGGTACGAGGACATGGGCATGGTCACCGGCTTTCGTTCCGGACGGGCACATCGAGGCGTATCTCGGTGCCTCCCCGGGGGCTGTCACCGAGGTGGAGCGCGGCGCCGATGAGCAGGGCGCGTTCGCGCATGCCGCGCAGCCCCCCGCCCTCGGGGGCGTCACCGAGTCCCCGGCCGTTGTCGCGGACGCACAGCTCCACTCCACCCTCGCTGCGGCGCAGCGAGAGCTCCAGACGCGTGGCGCCGGAATGGCGGACCGTGTTGGTGAGGCACTCCTGGGCGATGCGGTACACGACGAGTTCGGCCTCGGCCCCCAGTTCGGGCAGGTCCTTCTCCATCCGGCGGCCCACCGTCATCCCCTCGGGCTTGGGTGTTTCGGTGATCAGCGCCGTCAGGGCGCTGACCAGGCCCAGTTCCTCCAGCACGCCGGGGCGCAGCCTGCGGGCGATCCGGCGGATCTCGTCCAGCCCGCCCCGGGTGACCTCCTGGACCTGGCGCAGGTCGCCGCGCAGCGGTTCGGGGCCCGGTCGGCGACGCGCTTCAGTTCGAGCAGTACGGCGGTCAGGGTCTGGCCGACCTCGTCGTGCAGCTCCTGGGCGACCCGGCGGCGTTCGGCCTCCTGCGCGGAGAGCGCGCGGGCGCTGCTGGTGGCCCGCTCCGCCTCCAGCCGGTCGAGCATCGTGTTGAACGTCTCGATCAGGTCGGCGACCTCGCCCCGCCCGGCCACCTCGGGGCCGGGCTCGGGCGCAGCAGGTCGATGGTGGTCATCGCCCGGGTGACCCGCTGGAGCGGGGCGAGTCCGAGCCTGAGCAGGGCCGCGTTGGCGACGAGCATCGAGGCGATGCCACCGGCCAGGATCAGGGCCTCGGTCAGCAGCACGGGGGTGGAGATGGTGATCGGGCCGAGCAGCAGCAGGGCCCCGGCCGCCACCAGCACCGCCGCGTTGAGCAGGAAGATCCGCCGGAACAGGGACAAGGGAGCACGGCCTCCTCAGGACAGACGTACGGACGGTTGACTGCCTCCACTATTGCCGCTGAACTGGCGCCGTGCCCCGCCCCGGTCCCCGTGTGCGCCCGCGTACATGGTGACCGCCCCCCGGAAATGGGTGGTGTCCCCGATGGTCCGAGCGGCGCCGCGTCCGCGAGCATGGAGGACAGGTCCCGCCTCCGCGCACCCGGCGGTGACGGCCTCGTACCCAGCGGTTTCCGCACCGGGAGGGAGACATTCATGCCCACGTACGACAAGCGGCTGCGTGATCTTGAGGAGCGACTGCGTCACGAGGACCGCGAGTTCGCCGATTCGCTGTCCGGCGGCAGCCCGCGTGCCCCGCGCGAGTACCGCCGGGTCCATGCCTGGATCTGGCTGGTGGCCGGGCTCGCCGCCCTGGGCGCCGGAATCGCCGCGGAGCACGGTCTCCTGATCGCCGCGGGCCTCGTGGCGGCCGGGGTGGCCGGGCAGCTCTTCGACCCTCAGCGCGGCCGCCGGTACGGCCGCCCGTACGGGCGGAACGTCCCACCCGCGCGCCGAGCCCGTCGGACATGCCCGCGTCCGGCGGACCCGGTCACGGCGCGCGGTCGGCGAAGTAAGCGGAGGGCGTGATGCCCAGTGCGCGGCGGAACATCGCGGTGAAGGCGCTGGGGGTGGCGTAGCCCAGCTCCGCGGCGACCGCCGTGACCGGGGTGCCGGACGCGAGCAGGGTGACCGCGTGGACGAGCCTGGCCTGCTGCACCCAGCGGGCCAGGCCCATTCCCGTGGCGGCGGCGAATCCACGCTGGAGACTGCGCGTACTCATGTGTGCGAAGGCAGCGGCCCGGGGCGTCGTCCACCGGCGGCCGGGGTGCTCCCGGATCGCCTCGCAGAGCCGGTGCACCCCCTCGGGCCCGTTGTCCCCGGGGGCCGGCAGATGCAGCGCGGGGACGGGGCGCGGGGCCAGCTCCAGCAGCAGCAGTTCCATGACCCTGCCGTCCCGGCCCCCCCGGGTCGTACTCCACCGGAATCCGGGTGGCGTCCTCGATCAGCTCGCGCAGGAGCGGGGAGACCGAGACGACGGTCGGTGCGGTGGGCAGGTGCCAGGAGGGCTGCGGCTCGATGTAGAGAGTGCGCATGGCCACCGCGCCCGCGCAGGTCATGGCGTGGGTCAGCCCCGCCGGCACCCAGACGCCCCGGGTGGCCGGAACCACCCAGACCCCGTGCCCGGTCGTGACGGTGATCGCTCCCGTCGTGCCGTAGATCAGCTGGGCCCGCCGGTGCTCGTGCGGCGGGATGTGATGACCGTCCGCGAGGTCGCGTGCCATGGCCCCGACGGGCCGGGGCACGTCCTGGTAGTCGTCGCGGAGCTCGCTCTTTCCATACATTGGCGCACTCTCGATAGATGATGGCGCTACGCCGA
The DNA here is from genome assembly GCF_044542225.1 of Streptomyces sp. NPDC079020. Lineage (NCBI taxonomy): Bacteria > Bacillati > Actinomycetota > Actinomycetes > Kitasatosporales > Streptomycetaceae > Streptomyces > Streptomyces sp. NPDC079020. The sequence goes on along the minus strand of NZ_JBITUB010000007.1, from coordinate 61,651 downwards.
AAGTATGCCGGTACGGGCCGTCCTAACGTCGACCCATGTGACCCATTCCCACACCCGCACCGCACCCGAACCCGACCCCGGCCCCGGCACCGCTCCGGTACGTGTCCGGGGGCTGACGGCCCTGCTCGCCTGCACCAGCGCCGTCACCGCGGCGAACGTCTATGTGAATCAGCCGCTGCTGGGCGACGCGGCGGATTCACTGGGAGTGCCGCCCGATGTCCTCGGCTCCGTACCGACAGCCACCCAGCTCGGCTACGCGGCGGGCATCCTGCTGCTCGTACCGGCCGGGGACAGCCATGACCGGCGGCGGCTGATCCTCGGCCTCGGCACGGCCTCCGTGCTCGCGCTCGCCGCCTGCGCCGCGTCGCCCACGGTGTGGTGCCTGGTCGTGTCGAGCTTCGTACTGGGACTGCTGTCGCCGGTTCCGCAGCTCGTCACCCCCTTCGCCGTGGCGCTGGCCGGCCGGCGGGGCGGGGCGGGAGCGGGCCGGGGAACGCTGGTGGGTACCGTGCAGGCGGGGCTGCTGGTCGGGGTCCTGGCCGCACGCGCGTACTCCGGGGCGCTGGCCGAACTGTTCGGCTGGCGTGCCGTGTACGGCTGCTCCGCCGCGCTGACGCTGCTCCTGATGGCCGTGCTCCGGCGCGCCCTGCCCCGGGTTCCCCCGACCACCGGGACTCCTGCCTACCGCGCCACCCTGACCTCGCTGCCGAAGCTCTTCGCGGCCGACCGGCTCGTCCGGAGCATCACGCTCTCCGGCGCGCTGGTCGGCATCTCGTTCGGCGCGTTCTGGACGGCACTGACGTTCCTCCTGGAGCGCGCCTACGGCTTCGGCCCCACCGGGATCGGACTGTTCGGCCTGGTCGCCGCGGCCAGCGCGCTCGGCTCGCCGTACGCCGGACGGCTCGCCGACCGGATCGGGCACCGGCTCTCCCTCGGACTCCTCATCGGGCTGGTGGTCGTGGGGTGGGCGCTTCTCGCGCCCGGCGGTGACGGGCTGCTCTGGCTGATCGCGGGGGTGGTCGTTCTCGACGTGGGCGTCTGGGGCAGCCAGGCCGTCTGCCAGACGGCCCTGTTCACCCGCGACCCCGCTGTGCACAGCCGGCTCAACACGCTCTACTTCACCCTGCGTTTCCTGGGTATCGCGGTCGGGTCGCTGCTGGGCACCCTGGCCTGGGCGGGCGGCGGCTGGGCCGGGGTGGTGGCACTCGGTACGGGGGCGGCGGTGTGCGGCCTGCTGGTCGCGGTGGTGCCCTCCCGGAAGGCCGGGGCGTGAAGGCCGGCGCCCTCCCGGACGCCGTCGGGCAGCCGGGCCGAACGGTGCCCGACGGGTTCGGTCCGACCACATGGCATGCGTGACATAGTCTGAGAATTCGACCGTCCGTGAGGTGCAGGGAGTGGTGGATGCCCGTCGAGTGGCAGCCGGTACGGCAGTCCCGTACGCATGAACTCGTGCTCCAGAGCATCGAGGACCGGGTGTCCGCCGGTGAGCTGAGGGCGGGCGACCGTCTGCCGCCCGAACGGGAGCTGGCTCCCGTGCTCGGTGTGAGCAGGTCCGCGCTGCGCGAGGCGCTGCGGGTGCTGGAGACCATCGGAGTACTGGTGGCCCAGCCCGGCAGGGGCCCCGACTCCGGCGCCCGGATCGTCCGCAACCCGGACGACGCGCTCGGCCGGCTGCTGCGCCTGCACTTCGCGCTCGGCAGCTACAGCCTGCACGACGTCCTGGAGGCGCGGGTCGTCCTGGAGCGGTCCAGCTTCGAGGCGGCGGCGGGGTATGCCGGGGCCGAGGATCTCGACGAGGCGGAGGAGCTTCTCCGGCGGATGGGGGAACCGGACGTCACGGTGAGCGAGTTCAACGACCTGGACACCCGCTTCCATGTGCTGATCGCCCGGAGCTCCGGCAACGCGCTCACCTCCACGCTCACCTCCGCCGTACGCGAGTCGGTGCGCCCGCTGATCCTGCGCGCGCTGGAGGCGGCGGCCGACTGGCCCGCCACCGCCCGCGCGCTCAACGCCCAGCACACGGAGCTGCTGCGCCTGGTGCGCGAGGGGTGCGGCGCCGAGGCCGCGGACCTGGTGGAGGAGCACATCCGGGGGCTGCACGGCACGCTCGTCGACGAGAACGCCGGGAGCTGAGGGTCCGGCAAGCCATGCCGGGAGGACCAAAAGGAGGGCCAAAGGGACGGCCAAGGGGACGGTGCGCGGCGCACCGTCCCTTTTTCGTGCCTTCACGGTTCCTCATGCGGACCGAGGCTAGTATGGTCCGACCATACAAACGACCGAGGAGGCCCCCATGCGCATCGGACTCTTCGCCACCTGTCTGGGAGACACGCTCTTCCCCGACGCGGTGAAGTCCACCGCGGTCCTGCTCGCCCGCCTGGGACACGAAGTGGTGTTCCCGCCGGAGCAGACCTGCTGCGGCCAGATGCACGTCAACACCGGCTACCAACGTGAACCCGTCCCGCTGGTGCGCAACTTCGCCGACCAGTTCGGCGACGCCTCCATCGAGGCGGTCGTGATGCCGTCCGGCTCCTGCGCGGGCTCGGTCCGCCATCAGCACAGGATCATCGCCGAACGGTACGGCGACACCGCGCTGCGCGCCTCGGTCGCCACCGTCAGCGCCAAGACGTACGAGCTCTCGGAATTCCTGGTCGACGTCCTCGACGCCACCGACGTCGGCGCGTACTTCCCGCACCGCGTCACCTACCACCCCACCTGCCACTCCCTGCGGATGCTCCGGGTCGGTGACAAGCCGCTCAGGCTGCTGCGTGCCGTCGGCTCCATCGACCTCGTCGAGCTTCCCGAGGCCGATGTCTGCTGCGGCTTCGGCGGCACCTTCGCCGTGAAGAACGCCGAGACGTCCACCGCGATGCTCCAGGACAAGATGGCCGGCATCGTCGCCACCGGGGCCGCCGTGTGCACCGCCGGGGACTCCTCCTGCCTGATGCATATCGGCGGGGGACTCTCCAGGATCAAATCGGGTACGCGCACCCTGCATCTCGCCCAGATCCTCGCCGCCACCCGCACCTCGCCGTACCCCCTGCTGGAGGCCGCCGTATGAACACCTTCCTCGGCATGCCCGCCGCACCGCCCCGCTCCCCGTACGGGACGGGCAATCTGCGCGGCGAGCGGACGTTCCCCGAGGCCGCCCACGACGAGCTGCGCAACGGCCAGCTGCGCCGCAACCTCGGCCGGGCCACCCGCACCATCCGCGCCAAACGCCTTCACGTCACCGGTGAGCTCCCCGACTGGGAGCAGTTGCGCGACGCCGGATCGGCCATCAAGACCGACACCATGAACCGGCTCCCCGAACTCCTGGAACAACTGGAGCGCAAGGTCACCGAGCACGGCGGCACCGTCCACTGGGCCCGGGACGGAGCCGAGGCGAACGAGATCGTCACCCGGCTGGTGAAGGCGACGGGCAGCAGCGACGTCATCAAGGTCAAGTCTATGGCCACCCAGGAGACCGGCCTCAACGAGCACCTGGAAGCCGCCGGGATCACCCCGTACGAGACCGACCTGGCCGAACTCATCGTGCAGCTCGCCCACGACAGGCCCTCGCACATCCTGGTGCCCGCGATCCACCGCAACCGCGACGAGATCAGGCAGATCTTCCTCAAGGAGATCCCCGGCGTCGACCCGGGGCTCGACAATGTGCCCGCCCACCTGGCCGCGGCCGCCCGCGCCTATCTGCGCGAGAAGTTCATGACGACGAAGGTCGCCGTCTCCGGCGCCAACTTCGCGATCGCCGAGACCGGCACCCTGTCCGTCGTCGAGTCCGAGGGCAACGGCCGGATGTGCCTGACCCTGCCCGACACCCTCATCACCGTCATGGGCATCGAGAAGGTGCTGCCGCGCTACTCGGACCTGGAGGTCTTCCTCCAACTGCTGCCGCGCTCCTCCACGGGTGAGCGGATGAACCCGTACACCTCGATGTGGACCGGGGTGACGCCCGGCGACGGGCCGCAGGACTTCCATCTGATCCTGCTCGACAACGGACGGACCGCGGCCCTCGCCGACACGATCGGACGCGCGGCCCTCAACTGCATCCGCTGCTCGGCCTGTCTCAATGTGTGCCCGGTGTACGAACGGACCGGCGGACACGCCTACGGATCGACCTACCCCGGCCCGATCGGCGCGGTGCTCACCCCGCAGCTCGCAGGGATGCACGCGGCCAAGGACGACCCCAACAGCTCGCTGCCGTACGCCTCCAGCCTCTGCGGTGCCTGCTTCGACGCCTGCCCGGTCAAGATCGACATCCCCTCGCTGCTGGTCGAGCTGCGCCACCAGAACACCGAGCAGTCCGGTACGACGGCGGAGAAGCTGGCCATGAAGGCCGCCGCGGCCGTGATGAGCAGGCCGAAACTCTTCACCGCCGCGCAGAGGGCGTCCGGCCTCGGCCGGGCCGTCGCCGGGCGGGACGGCACGATCTCGCGCCTGCCCCCACCGCTCAACGGCTGGAGCGACAGCCGCGACACCGCCGCCCCGCCACGCCGGACCTTCCGCTCCTGGCTGGCATCGGAGGAGGGCGCCGCCACGATGCGCGCCGCCGCCGCTTACGACAGCAGCCGCCAGGAGGACGAGAAGTGACCACCGCCCGTGACACCGTGCTCGGCCGGGTCAGGGACGCCCTGGCCCTCGCCCCCGCCACCGCGGCGGTCGTCCCGCGCGACTACCGCACCGGCCGTAGCCTGCCCGAGGACGTACGGCTGGCCCTGTTCACCGACCGGCTCGTCGACTACAAGGCGCGCGTCCACCTCTGCACGGCGGACCGCACCGCCGACGTGCTCGCCGAGGTCCTGCGGGAGCACGGCGCGCACCGGATCGGCGTGCCCGCCGGGCTCGACGCGCGGTGGCTCGCCGCGTTCGACGGCGAGGTCCAGCAGGACTCCGCCGGCATTCCCGCGCCGAGCCTGGACACCCTCGACGGGGTGGTGACCGCGTCCGCCGTCAGCTGCGCCGAGACCGGCACGATCTTTCTGGACGGTTCGCCCGACCAGGGACGCCGGGCGCTGTCCCTCGTCCCCGATCTGCATGTGTGCGTCGTCGACCTGTCCTCGGTCGAGGCCGGGGTGCCGGAGGCGGTGGCCAGGCTGGTGCCCGAGCGGCCGACGACCCTGATCAGCGGGCCCTCGGCCACCTCGGACATCGAACTGGAGCGGGTGGAGGGTGTCCACGGCCCGCGCACCCTCGCCGTGGTGATCCGCACGGACGCGTAGGGCGGGACGGGACAGGGCGGGACCGGAGTCCGCGGCACGCGGGACCGCCCTCAGAGCTGATCCACCGTCACTCCCGACGGGCCGAAGACGATCCGCGTCCTCGCCCCGTCCCACGCCCACACGGCCTCCACCGTGTCACCGTCCACGGCCCGGACGTCCGTCACCGCGGCGAGTCCGCCCGCGTCCGGCTCCGCGGTGAGCGAGGCGAGCGCCACCAGCAGCGCCGTGCCGCGCGCGTCGGCGGAGAGCCGGGGCAGCACGGCCCAGCGGGTGAACGCCGTGCCCTGCGGGGCCCGCACCTCCTCGCGCTCCTGCCAGCCGTACAGCCCGTGCAACTGGGACCGCACCCCGTCCCCCGGGCCCGTCGCCCAGCCGGTCTGTTCGATCCGGGCCCCTTCCGGAGCCCCCAGCACCCGGTGCGCCCGCAGTTCGTAGCGGCCCCGCACGACGGTGACGCTCTCCACCCGCAGCCCCGGCACCGTGGGCGGCCCCGACGGGAAGACCGGACGGTGCCAGGAAGCGGCCCAGCCCCAGCCCTCGCCGTGCCCCGCGCCCAGCGGGTGGATGCGCACCCGCGCGCTGCTCGCCCCGCCGATCCGTACCGACAGATGGTTGTCCGCGGTGTTCGCGGAGGAGGTCGGACCGGTCACCGTGGAGTAGGCCTGCCGGGCGTAGAGCGGGTCCTGACCGGCCGCCGGCTCACCCTCGTGCGGCCGGACGTGGTCGCTGCCGTGATTGTGCAGCCGGACGATCCCGTCCGCCCGCGTCGACTGCACGAGCAGACCGGGAGCGGGTACGGACAGCGCCCGGTCGGGCCCCTCGCTCGGCGCGGGCTCCTCGGTCGCCGTCCACAGCGGATGCTCCGCGGGGGCGAGCAGCGCGACGAACGCCTTGGACGCCCAGTACGGCGACGAGGGGCCTGAGTAGGTCTGGAGCGTGGCCTCGTGGGGGCCGTGCCAGCCGAGGGAGAGCAGCCCGTCGTCCCCGGCCGCGCCGCGCTCCAGGAAGTAGCGCAGCGATCCGCTGACCAGCCGCCTGGACACCCCGGGGGAGAGCGGGGTGTGCCCGCTGACCGCACCGATCCCGGCCGCGGCTCCCGCCGCGAAGCGGTACGAGAGGGAGCGCCCGAAGTACATCGGCGCGCCATCGGCGCCGAACATCGCCGCATGGCTCTCCAGATGCTCGCGCAGCCGTGCCCCGTAGCGCTCGCCCAGCTCCGTGTCCCCCGACAGATGGGCGTCGAGCACCGGATAGAGGTGCAGGGCCCAGCCGTTGTAGTGGTCGAAGGCACGCCCGTCCCCGTCCGCGTACCAGCCGCCGCCCCGGTACCAGCCCTCCAGCAGCTCCAGCGCCCGCTCCCTGGCCCGCGCGGTCTCGGCGTCGCCGCGGCCCACCGACTCCAGGAACCCGGCGACGGAGTACGGGAACAGGTACCAGTTGTTCGGCGCCGGGGTGTGCCGCAGCGCTCCCCGGAGCCACTCCTCGGTCCGGTCCCGCACCCCCTCGTCGAGCAGGTCCCAGAGCCAGGGCCGGGTCAGCCGGAGGCCGATGGCGACGGACGCGGACTCCACCATCGGCTGCCCCTGCACCTGGTGGTCCAGGATCAGTGGCCAGGACTCGGTGTCCTCCCGCCCGGGGGTGCGCGTACCGGCGCCCAGCCCGTCCGCGTACCGCTCCAGCCAGCCGTGCGGATCCTTGCCCTCCGCGCCCGCGACGCGGAACGCGGCGGCCAGGAACGTACGGGCGTACCCCTCCAGCCCGTCGGACCGGACCCCGGAGGCCGAGGGCCTGCCCGGCAGGTCGAGCAGGGCCCGGCCGGGGGTGGCCCATCGCCAGGCGGCGTGCAGCAGTCCGTCGGCCGCGGCCTCCCAGTGCGCCCGGGTGTAACCGGTGTACGGGCTGCGGTCACGGTCCTCGGCGGGGAGTGCGAAGGAGAGGGTCATGCGAGGAAGCCCAGCCTTTCGGGTCGTACGGGATGGGCGAAGCCGTCGCCCGCGGCCCAGCGCCCGGCCTCACCGACAGCCAGTTCGGCCAGCCGGCGCCATTCGTTGCCCTGGGACCCGGCGAGATGAGGGGTGATCAGCGCGTTCCCGCAGTCCCACAGGGGGTGAGCGGCCGGCAGTTCGTCGGGGTCGGTGACATCGAGCACCGCCCGGATCCGGTCCCGCAGCAGTACGTCGGTCAGCGCGTCCTGGTCGACGACGGCGCCGCGCGAGGTGTTGATCAGGACGGCGTCCGGCCGCATGGAGGTGAGGAGTTCACGGCTGACGAGACCACGGGTTGCGGGCAGCAGCGGTGTGTGGACGCTCACCGTGTCGCTCAGCGCGAAGAGTTCGCCGATCCCGACCTGCCGGACGCCGAGCGCCCCGGCGTCCGCCGCGGAGACGTACGGGTCGTACAGCAGGACCCGAGAGTCGTACGGGCGCAGCAGCTCGATCACCCGTCGGCCGATCATCGAGGCGGACAGGATGCCCACCGTGCGGCCGTAGTTGCCCACCTGGGGAGGGGTGCTCAGCGGGTTCTCGCGGCGGCGGGCGGTCCGGTAGCCGCGTGCCCGTTCGAGGGCCCGCTTGCCGGACAGCAGGATCATCGCGACGGTGTACTCGGCGACCGGGAGGGCGTTGGCCGCGGCGGCGGACGAGACGTCGATGCCACGCTCCCAGCAGGCCTCGGTGACATGGCCGCGTACGGAGCCCGCGGTGTGGACGACGGCCCGCAGCGCGGGGGCCGAGGCCAGGACGTCCGCGTCCAGCGGCGGGCAGCCCCAGCCGGTGACCAGCAGTTCGACATCCGCGAGAGTGGCGCGGGCCCGGTCGGTGGTGAAGTCGTCGAGCGCGGGCGGCGGGGTGAGCGCGCACACCTCACCCAGTGCGGCCAGGGATTCCGGCGGGAAGACGGCGGCTGCCGCGTCCCTCCCCATCGCGAGGGCGGCGCGCGGTCGGCGTACCGGCACGGGCGCGGCGGAACCGGTGGTGGGGGTCATCTCTCTCCTGTCCGGTTGCTTGACGGCGCCCGCCGCGAGCCCCGGCCGCCGGAGGCACCGGAGCGGACCGAACGCGAGGATCAGCGGTGCCACGGCGAGCAGCGGACAACGGGAATCCTGATCGGCTGATCGTAAATGGTCAAGAGATCGCTCAGAAGAAAGTTGAAACGGTCAAACGATCATTTCTGGGTCGGGCCGGTCCTTCACGCCGAACCACGTACCTTGAGCGCGGGCAACGGCTCGGTACGGCCATGGCCCAGCGGCAAACCCCCGGCCGCCCGCCGGAAAGCGGAATGACCGGCCGCCGAAAACCCGGTGTGTCTACCATCTGATCTGGCATGGACACCATCACACTCTGGCAACTGGCCGCGCTCGCGGCGGCATCCACACTCGTCGGCTTCTCCAAGACGGCCGTCAGCGGTGCCAATACGATCAGTCTCGCGGTCTTCGCGGCCGTACTCCCGGCCCGCGAATCCACCGGGGTGCTGCTCCCGATCCTGATCGCCGGTGACATCCTCGCCGTGCTGGTCTACCGCCGCCACGCGCACTGGCCGACCCTGCTGCGGCTGTTCCCCGCCGTCGCCGTGGGCGTGGTGGCGGGAACGCTCTTCATGATGTGGGCGGGTGACGGCGCCGTACGGACCTCGATCGGCGCCATCCTGCTGTTCATGTCGGGGGTCACCATCTGGCGCCGGCGTACCGCCGCCGCCCCGGCCGAGGAGGGGGCGACGGAGCGGGGCCCCTCTCGCGGGGGCCGGATCAAGGCGCGTACCTACGGGGTGCTCGGCGGCTTCACTACCATGGTCGCCAACGCGGGCGGCCCCGTCATGTCGCTCTATCTGCTCTCCGCCGGTTTCCGGAAGCTCGGCTTCCTGGGAACGTCGGCGTGGTTCTTCCTGATCGTCAACACGTCCAAGGTGCCCTTCAGCGTGGGCCTCGGGCTCATCGACGCCCGGTCGCTGCTGCTGGACGTGTGCCTGGTGCTGTTCGTCGTCCCCGGCGCGTTCATCGGCCGCAAGTGCGTCGGCCGGATCAACCAGAAGGTCTTCGAACGGATCGTCATCGGGGCGACCGTGCTGGGCGGTCTCCAGCTGCTGCTGAACTGAAGCAGCGGCCGGACACCGCCCGGCACACCGGTCAGACGATGCCCTCGGCGATCTCCGCCTGCTCCCGGGCGTTCCCGTACGCGGACGGCGTGCTGTACGAACGGCGGGCGACGAACCACCAGACCGTGGCCAGGACCAGCACCGCGACCAGGGCGATCGAGGCGTAGTTCATGGAGTCGATCGTCACCGGCGAGGACTGCGGCAGCAGGAACAGCACGGTCACGATCGCGACCCAGACCACGGCGATCCAGCCGATCGGCTTGGACCAGCGGCCCAGATGCCACGGGCCGCGCTCGAAGCGGTCCCCGGCACGCAGCTTCAGATAGATCGGGATCGCGTAGGCGGGCGTGATGCCGATGACATTGATCGCGGTCACCGCGCCGTACGCGGTCGCGGAGTAAAGCGACGGCACCGCCAGCAGCGCGGCGACACAGACCGAGAGCCACACGGCCGGAACCGGCGTCTGCGTACGGGCGCTCACCTTGCGCCACAGCGCGGAGCCCGGCAGCGCGTTGTCCCGGCTGAACGCGAACACCATCCGGCTGGCGGCGGCGACCTCCGCGTTGCCGCAGAACAGCTGTGCCGCGATCACGATCAGCAGCATCGCCGTGGCGCCCGCGGTGCCCAGCGCGTCGATGAGGATCTGGGCGGGCGGCACTCCGGTGGCGCTGTTCTGCGTGCCCGCGTAGTCCTGGATCGCGAAGGTGAGCCCGGCGAGCAGGACGAAGCCGGCCACCCATGACACCCAGATCGCGCGGACGATGCCCTTGGCCGCGGTCACCGAGGCGTTGGACGTCTCCTCGGACAGATGGGCCGAGGCGTCATAGCCGCAGAAGGTGTACTGGGCCAGCAGGAGCCCGATCGCCGCGACGTACAGCGGGTTCTCCCAGCCGGTGTCATTGACGAACTCGGTGAAGACGAAGGACGGCGACTGGTGGTTGGAGGGCACGATCGCCAGTACGGAGACGATGACGGCCACTCCGCCGAGGTGCCACCACACGCTGATCGAGTTCAGCACGCTGACCAGACGGACGCCGAACAGGTTCAGGACGGCGTGCAGCAGCAGGATGCAGAGGAAGATCACCATCGTGGACCCGGGGGTGGGGTCGAAGCCCCACTGAAGGTTCAGCAGCGCGCCGGTGAACAGCGCGGCGCCGTAGTCGATACCGGCGATCGCGCCCAGCAGGCCGAGCAGGTTCAGCCAGCCGGTGTACCAGCCCCACTTGCGGCCGCCGAGCCGGTCGGCCATGTAGTACAGCGCCCCCGAGGTGGGGTAGGCGCTGGTGACCTCGGCCAGCGCCATGCCGACGCAGAGCACGAACAGGCCGACGCCGGCCCAGCCCCAGAGCATCACCGACGGGCCGCCGGTCGACATGCCGAACCCGTACAGCGTCATACAGCCGGACAGGATCGAGATCACGGAGAAGCTGATGGCGAAGTTGCCGAAACCGCCCATGCGGCGGGCCAGCACCGGCTGGTAGCCGAGCTCCCGCAGGCGTTGCTCTTCATCTCTCTGCGGAGCGGCCTCCGCGCTCGACTGCTTGCTGGTGGATATGGACATCGGGAGAACCTCCGGGTGGGGGTGGGGATGGAAAACGGTCCGGGGAAGGAGCGGGAAGGGGGACAGAGGTCGGCGGGAAGTCAGGGAAAGGGGCAGGCGTAAGGGACAACGGGCGCAGGAGGACCGGCCGGGCGTGAGCACGCACTCAGCCGTGCCGGCCGGCCCCCGGATCGTGCGCGGCGGTGAGACTCCGGCCGCGGGCCCGCAGGAACACTTCCTCGGCCGCCGCCGGATCATTGGGTGTACGGGTGCGGTACGCCCACGGAACCGAGGTGTAGTACGGGCCCAGCGACCGGAACACCGGTGCCGCCTCGGCGAACTGCAGGGCACCCCACAGGGCGTGGGCCAGATGGTTCAGATCGAGCAGCGACTGACGGGCCGGGTCGGTGCGGTGGAACCAGATGTGGAGCGCCCGTTGGGCGTCCCGCTCCCCGTCCTCGGTGACCCAGTGCAGATCCAGTGCCTTCTCGCCGCCTCTCTCACGGCGGTACCGCTCCACCCTGACGTACAGCGGAAGCACATGGAGCGGTGATCCGTCCGGAGCCGAAGAAGCCGCCCACTGAACGAAGTTGACGGCCTCGGACAGTGAACCTCCGCCCCGTCGGGCGTACACGAACTGGAGCATCCGGTGGTACGACTCGCGGTTGTACGGGTCGCGTCTGTCCGCTTCCGCCAGCAGGCCCCAGGGCCCCGGGAACAGCATCGGCCCCGGAGGTGCCAGCCGGTGTTCCTCCAGCCGCTGCTGTTCATCCAGCTGGGACAGGGCGAGCAGACAGATCCAGGGCACCGGGTCGGCGGGGGAGGCGTGCGCGGCGGACCGGCAGCCCTCCCAGGCCTCCTGCCACAACTGCTGTGCGTGCGGGCTGCGTTCACGATGTGCGCGGATGGCACGCTCCACGACGACCCGGGCATGCATCACGGCCGCGGCGACGCTCCGGGGTTCCTCGGCCAGCCACGCCTGTACGGCGTCGGAACCCGCGGCCACCGCGCCGAGCACCTGGGTGCGCTGGGTCCACAGGGACCAGTCCGGGGTGCTCTCCAGCAGGTTCCGCATGGAGACCCAGCGGCCGGTGCGCAGGTCCTGCAGTGCGCCGCGCAGATCATTGTCATGGCCGGCGGGATGGTAGACCGGCCGGAAGTCACTGGGGGCCATCGGCTCGCCCCGCCCCCGGAGGACCTGAGGGGGCGAGGCGGAATGCCGGGCACCGCGGCACGGCTAAGGGGCTGGTCGTCATGAATCCTCAAGAACGTGGGGGGTGGAGCAGCTGCGGTGAGCGAACTGCGCCGGAGAGTCCGGTTGTTGCTCGGCGGTGAGTGTAGAGCGCCGGGCGCCGATCTTCCGACGACTTTGCGGATCCTACTGAAATGCCGGGTGCCCCAAGGGTGTTGACGTCGACATTCCGGTTCCGGCAAGGTATCGGTGCCCGGGGTTGACGAATGCCGTGGTCTGCACGACTCTGTGCGTGAAAGACCAATGATCACCAATTCCGTTCCCCCTCGGGACCACCGCACAGCTGGAGCGTCGATGTCAGGCCCCGTGCTCGCCGTCGACCAGGGGACGTCCGGAACGAAAGCGCTGGTGATCTGCCCCGAGCGCGGGGTGATCGGCTCCGGTTCGGCGCCGGTCCGGCCCCGCTACGGCGCCGGGGGGGCCGTCGAGGCGGACCCCGCCCAGTTGCTCGGCTCGGTCCTCGACGCCGGGCGGCAGGCGCTGCACGACGCGGGCGAGCCGGTCGCCGCCGTCGGCCTGGCGAACCAGGGGGAGACGGTCCTCGCCTGGGACCCCGCCACCGGGGCGCCGCTCACCCCCGCGATCGTCTGGCAGGACCGGCGGGCCGAGGCCGTGTGCGCCGAACTCACCGACCGGGGCGATGAGCTGAAGCAGCTCACCGGTCTCCCGCTCGACCCGTACTTCGCCGCACCCAAGATGGCCTGGATCCGGCGCGAACTCACCCGCGATGGCGTCGTCACCACCAGCGACGCCTGGCTCGTCCACCGGCTGACCGGCGCGTTCGTCACCGACGCGGCCACCGCGGGACGCACCCAGCTCCTCGACCTGGACCGGGTCGGCTGGTCGCCCGCCGCCCTGGAGATCTTCGGGCTCGGCGGGGAGCGGCTCCCCGCCGTGACCGACGCCGACAGCCCGGTGGGCACCACTTCCGCCTTCGGCGGCGAACTGCCGCTGACCGGCCTGCTCGTCGACCAGCAGGCGGCACTGCTGGCCCAGAGCGCCCTGGACCCGGGCATGGCCAAGTGCACCTACGGCACCGGGGCGTTTCTCCTCGCCCAGACCGGGGACCGGCCGCGGCGCGGCTCCACCGGTCTGGTCAGCTGTGTCGCCTGGCGGCTCCGCGGCCGTACGAGCTACTGCCTCGACGGCCAGGTCTACACCGCCGCCTCCGCCGTCCGCTGGCTCACCGAGCTCGGTGTGATCTCCGGCGCCGCCGACCTCGATCCGGTCGGCTCCGCCGTCCCGGACGCGGGCGGCGTCACCTTCGTGCCGGCACTCGCGGGACTCGCCGCCCCCTGGTGGCGCGGCGACCTGCGCGGCTCGATGACGGGCCTCGGCCTGGACACCACCGCGGGCCACCTGGTGCGGGCCCTGTGCGAGGGCATCGCCGCACAGGTCGCCGAACTCGCCGACGCGGCCGCCTCGGACCTCGGCGGACCGCTGTCGGTACTGCGCGTGGACGGTGGCCTGACCCGCTCCGCGCTCCTCCTGCAGACCCAGGCGGACCTGCTGCAACGGCCCGTCGAAGTCTCCGCCCTGCCCGACGTCACCGCACTCGGGATCGGCGCCGTGGCACGCCTCGGCCTCGACCCGGACCTGCCGGTCCGCGAGGCCGTACCCACATGGGAACCCGCCGCCGTGTACGAGCCCCGGATCACGGCGGACGAGGCAGCCGAACGCCGCGCCGGATTCCGTGCGGCGGTGGACACCCTCCTGGAGCGCGCATGAGGCCCACCGTCACCACGTCCGGAGATCTGCCGGGTGGCGTCACCTACGACGTCACGGTCATCGGCGGGGGAGTCGTCGGCGCGGCAGTCGCCCGCGAACTCGCCAAGTACCCGCTCCGTACCGCACTGGTCGAGGCCCGCGACGACATCGGCGAGGGCACGTCCAAGGCCAACACGGCGATCCTGCACACGGGTTTCGACGCCGTTCCCGGCTCGCTCGAAGCGCGCCTCGTACGCGAGGGGCAGCGGCTGCTGGCCGGGTACGCCACCGGGACCGGCATCCCCGTCGAACGCGTGGGCGCCCTCCTCGTGGCCTGGGACGAGGAACAACACGCGCTGCTCCCGCATCTGTTGGCGAAGGCGGAGCGCAACGGCTACCACGCGGGGCGCCTGCTGGGAGCCGAGGAGCTGTACAGCCGGGAACCCCGTCTGGGGCCGGGCGCGCTCGGGGCCCTCGACATCCCCGACGAGAGCATCATCTGCCCTTGGACGACTCCTCTCGCGTACGCCACCCAGGCCGCACTGGCGGGGGTCCATCTGCACCTCGGCTGCCGGGTCCTGAGCATCGACAGCGGCCCGGACACCGGCTCCGGCGCCGCGGCCGGCCGCCACACCCTCACGACCTCGCGCGGCCCGCTGCACACCCGCTACCTGGTCAACGCCGCAGGGCTGTACGCCGACGAGATCGACCGGCGGCTGGGGCTGGGCACCTTCACCGTGACGCCCCGCCGGGGCGAGCTCATGGTCTTCGACGAGCTCGCCCGCGACCTCGTCCGCCACATCCTGCTGCCCGTGCCCACCGCCGCGGGCAAGGGAGTTCTGGTGGCGCCCACAGTGTTCGGCAATGTGCTGCTCGGCCCCACCTCCGAGGAGCTCGACGACAAGACCGACACCGCCTCCAGCGCGGACGGCCTCCACTTCCTTCGGGAGAAGGGCCGCCGCATCCTGCCCGAGCTGCTCGACGAGGAGGTCACCGCCGTCTATGCCGGGCTCCGGGCCGCCACCGGTCAGGAGGACTACCGGATCCAGGCACACCCCGACCGGCGCTGTGTCACCGTCGGCGGAATCCGCTCCACCGGACTCACCGCGTCGATGGCCATCGCCGCCCATGTCACCGGGCTGCTCGACGGCATCGGCCTGGATCTCGGCACCCCGCGCGAACTGCCGGCCGTCACGATGCCCAACCTGGGAGAGGCCTTCCCCCGCCCCTATCTGCGAGCCGACCTGATCGGCCGGGACCCCGCGTACGGCACCATCGTCTGCCACTGCGAACGCGTCACCCTGGGCGAGATCCGCGACGCCCTCTCCGCCACCGTCCCGCCCGCCTCCCTGGACGGCCTGCGCCGGCGCACCCGGGCCCGGGGAGGCCGCTGTCAGGGCTTCGCCTGCGGACCCGCCGTCCGCGCGCTGTTCGAGGGGGCCCGGCCGTGACCCGGAACGAACGGGCCGTGGACGTGCTGGTCGTCGGGGCCGGTCCGGCCGGTCTGGGAGCCGGAGCCGAACTCGCCGCGTCGGGCGCCGGCCGGGTCGAGATCCTGGAGCGCGAACTCGACGCGGGCGGCGTGCCACGCCACTGCCACCACGGCGGGTTCGGCGGACGGCTGCGCGGCGGGGACACCGGGCCCGACTACGCCCGCCAGTGCGTCAGGGCCGCCGTGCGCGCGGGAGCCGTGCTCCGTACGGGAGTCACGGTCACCGGCTGGGCGAACGCCACCCCCGCCGGATCCGCCGCCGACAGCCCGGCCGCCGCCCCGTACCCCGTCGGCGCACACGTCCTGGACGTCACCGGACCGGCCGGGCTGGAGCGGATCACCGCCCGCGCGGTCGTCCTGGCCACCGGTGCCCGGGAACGTCCGCGCAGCGCCCGGCTGATCCCCGGTGGCAGGCCCTCCGGCGTATACACCACCGGCGAACTCCAGCAGGCCGTCCATCTGTACCGGCAGCCGGTCGGCAGCCGCGCGGTGGTCATCGGCAACGAACCCGTCGGCCACGCGGCGGCCGACACCCTGCGTGCGGCCGGGGCCGAGGTCGTCGCCATGGTCACCGACCAGCCGCCGTCCCCGGTCGCCGCGCTCCTGCGCCTCCAGGGCCGCTGTCCGCTCTTCACCCGCGCCACCGTCATCGGACTGAGCGGCCGCACCCGGCTGACCGGAGTGACGCTGCGCCACGAGGACGGCCGCACCCTGACCATCCCCTGCGACACCGTGGTCCTCACCGGCGACTTCGTCCCCGACCACGAACTCGCCCGGCGCGGCGGCCTCACCCTCGACCCCGGCACCCGGGGGCCGGCGTACGACGCCGACTACCGCACCTCACGGCAGGGGGTCTTCGCCGTGGGCAATCTGCTGCACGGCGTCGAGCGGGCGGGGGTCGCGTCGTCCGAGGGCCGTGCCGCGGCCGCTCCCGTGCTGAGCCATCTCGCCGGGACCGCGCCGCCGGCCCGGCCGTCGGTGCCGCTGGCGGTCGGTGCCCCGCTGCTGTGGATCGCACCGAACCGGACCGGTCCGGCCGGGTCGCGCCCCCTCCGCGGCCGGTTCGTGCTGCGTACGGCGCGGCGGCTGGAACACCCCGTCCTCGTCGTCACCCAGGACGGGCGCGAACTCGACCGGCAGCGCCTGCTGCTGCCCGCCGTCCCGGGCCGGCCCTTCCACCTGGGCGCGGGCTGGCTGGAGCGGGCCGATCCGCACGGCGGTACCGTGCGGATCACCGCCGTGTGAGCGCCCCGGAACTCAGGGGATCAGCAGCCAGTCCGCGCCGACGGCCGCCACCAGGCCCACGCCCAGCAGCCAGCTGCCCAGCCGGGTCCGCCCGTTCCTGCTCAGCTCGATCACGACGCCGCACAGGATCAGCGCGAGCCCGTACACGCCGACGACCAGCACGGACGAGCGGCTGGCGATCCGCAGCGCCAGAACCACGGCCATCGCCGCCATGCCCACCGAGGAAAGGACGATCCGCAGCCGCCGCGCCTGACGTGGTGTCAGTCTCTTTCCGTCGGTGGCGACTGCGGCTATCGGGGCGTCCACGCCTTGGTCCTGTCCCTGGTCCTGGTCAGAAGTGCTCATGGAGCCGGATCGTAATGGCTGTGCGGCGCGAGGGTCCGCGGACCGGGGAAGATCATGTCCGGGGGAAGCGCCGGAGCGGGCTTCGCGGGAAGCGGCCGCGGGGGCGTCCGGGAAGCGTCCGGGGGGCGGCCGCGGGGGCTTCCGGGGAGGCACCTCAGGCGATGGACGCCGAGACGACGGCCGAGACGGCGAGGTTGCAGGACCCCGTCACCCAGACCGCCGGGTGCGGTTCCCGCTCGACCAGCGTGGCTCCGAGCTTCCCGGGGGTGACCAGGTCGACCACCAGGAACGCCACGGCCATCAGCACCAGACCGAGCACCCCGAACGCCGCGGTCGACACCAGTCCCTTGCCGAAGTCCTCGTACGTCGTCCAGATCGAGGTGAACACGATGCCGCCGATGCCCAGCAGCGCCGAGCTGAGCAGCACGGCCGCGTTGCGGTTGCGCTCCTCCCAGATCTGCCGGCCCAGCCTGCCCGGCGTCAGGAGGTCGACCAGCAGGATGCCGAGCACGAGCAGTACGACGCCGAGGGCCCCGTAGGCGGTGGCGCGGCCGAGGCCGTTGATGATGTCGGTCATCGGGAGTCCGTCTCCAGAGCAGGCGGTGGGAACCGGGAAACACGTCGGGAACAGGGAAAACGCGTCAGGAAGAGGGAAATCTATCGCACACCTGATCGCACGCTCCCTCGCTGCCGTGGTGCTTCTACTTCCGCAGCCGAGGCGCCTCCGCCGCCGCGTCCACGTTCCCCGAATCCCCGGCAGCACCAGCGGTCCTCGCCGCGCCCGCCTCCACCCGCCCGGCCAGCTCCGTCGCCCAGCCGACCAGCGAGCCGACGCCGATACCGTGCGGATCGGTGTCACGGAAGGCACTGATCGCCCCCGCGCCCCTGCGCAGCAGCCGCGCCCCGCCCGCCGTGTTGCCCCGGGCCGCGTGTGTCAGCCCGACAGCCAACTGGGCCAGCCCGCGCCACAGTTCACGTTCCCCCTCGGGCCCCGACTTCCAGGCGTCCTCGAACACTTCATGCGCGTGAAAGGGCATCCCCGCGTCCAGCAGCCGCTGCGCCTCCCGCACGGTCTCCCGCGGAGTACGGACCACGCCTTCCGGCTGCCGCTCCACCCCCGGGGTCCCGTAGGGCAGGGGGCGCCCCAGCCCGTCCCGGGGGCGCGCGTTGCGCGCCCTGCCCTCGGCGTCACGGTCCCTGCGAGTTTCGTCCACTACCCGATTGTGCCCCGTACCTGCGAGGAATGGCTTGAACACTGTCCGTGGGCCCCCGCGCACGACTAGTCTCGACAGTCGTCAGTGCCACTTTGGGGAAGGGTGGGCATGAAGCCGTCCCGGCCGTTGTACGAGCGTGAACCGGAACTCGCCGCAGCCGCTGCGGCCGTGGAAGCCCTCTGCGGCGCCCAGGCAGTCGGCGGACTGGTGGTCTTCAGTGGTGAGGCGGGCATCGGCAAGACCGCGCTGCTCGCCGAGGTCCAGTCGATGGCGTCCGACCGCTGCACCGTCTGGTCGGCCCGCGGCGGTGAGACGGTGACATCGGTGCCGTTCCACGTCGTGCGGCAGCTGCTCCAGCCCGCGTTCGACCAGTTCGCCGCCGATGAGACCCGGGCGCTGTTCGGCGACTGGTACGAGATCACGGCACCCGCACTCGGCCTCGCCGAACCGAGCGGTCCGCAGCCCGACCCGCAGGGTGTCCGCGACGGCCTCGACTTCTTCGTCTCCCGGCTGGCCTCACGCCTCAGCCACCGGCCGCTGCTGCTCATCGTGGACGACGCCCACTGGGCCGACGGCGAATCACTCGCCTGGCTGGCCTCGTTCACCGCACGCCTCGGTGAACTCCCGCTCCTGGTCGTCCAGGCCCACCGTCCGCAGGAAATGGCCGAGCGCGACGCGAGCTACACCGCCGACCGGGACGCCGAGCGCAACCCGGCCGGCCACGCCCCGCTGGTCCGGGTCGCCCTGCGCGCCCTCACCCCGGACGCCACCGCCGAACTGGTCCGCGCCGCCCTCGGCGAGCACGCGGACGACCCGTTCTGCCGCGAGGTGTGGGCCGTGACCGGCGGCAACCCGTACGAGGCGGTCGAGCTGGTCGCCAAGGTCCAGGACCGTGAACTGCCGCCGGTCGAGGAATCGGCGGGCACGCTGCGGGAACTGGGCGCGTCCGCCCGCGGCAGCGGACTCGTCGCCCGGCTCGAACGGCTGGGCACGAACGCCAACCGGTTCGCGTGGGCCGCCGCGGTCCTGGGCACCGACATCTCCCAGGAACTCGCCGCCACCCTCGCCGGGATGAGTTCGGCGGAGGCCGCCGACTGCACGGCGCGGCTGCGCGACGCCCGTATCGTCAGCGGCTTCGACCCGCTGGAGTTCGTGCACCCGCTGATCGCCACCGCCGTCTACCGCTCCATCCCGCCGGCCACCCGCACCGCGATGCACGGGCGGGCCGCCTGGGCCATCAACCGCGCCGGGCTCGGCGCCGCCGCGGCCTCCCGGCATCTGCTCGAAGTCCACCCGGACGACGACCAGGAACTGGTCGCCCAGCTCCGCGAAGCCGCGGGCCAGCACCTCGCCGTCGGCGCTCCCGAAGCGGCCCGGCGCTGCCTGGAGCGCGCGCTGGAGGAGCCGCCCCGCCCGCACGCGCGGGCTGCCCTGCTGTACGAGCTGGGCTGCGCGACACTGCTCAGCTCACCGCCCACCACGGTGCGGCACCTGCGGTCGGCCCTCGACCTGCCGGGGCTGGACGACGGGCTGCGGGTGGACGCCACCTTCCGGCTCGCCGCCGCCCTGGCCCACAACAACCAGCTGAGGGACGCGGCGCTCGCGCTGGCCGCGGAAGCGGCCCGTACCGCTCCGGGGCCCGGACTCATGCGGCTGCAGGCGGCGCACTTCCTCTGGGAGGGCATGCAGGCCACCGAGTCCGATGGTCCGAGCCGTTCCCGGCGGCTGGCCCGCAACGCCGATCATCTGGAGGGCCGCGACAACGCCGAACGGGCGTTGCTCACCCTCCGCGCCTTCGACGCCATGCTGCGGGGCGAGAACTCCCAGGTCGTCGTCGACCTCTGCGAACGCGCGCTGATCGACGGCAGTCCGGCGCGCGGCCTCGGCTGGACCGACTCCGAATGGGGCTTCGAGCTCCCCACGATGGTCGGCATCGCCTACGCCTTCACCGACCAGCTGGACCGGGCCGAGAGCCTGTTCGGCGAAGCGGTGCGCGCCTTCGAGATCTCGGGGTGGAGCGGGGCGCACCTCGCCTTCGCCCACACCTTGCTCGGACTGGTCCACCGCCGTCGCGGCCGCCTCGCCGAGGCCGAGGGATTCCTGCGCGAGGGACTGCGCCTGGCCGACCGGGTCGGCAGCGGGCTGCCCGTCCACTGGGACGCCACCTGTCTGCTCATCGACACCCTGCTCGCCCGCGGACGCACGGCGGAGGCCCGTCTGGTCGCCGACCGCTACGACTTCGGCGCCCCCTATCCCAGCGCCATGGTGCTGCCCGACGCTCCGTGCGTCCGCGGCCGGCTGCTGCTGGCCGAGGGCCGTACGAAGGAAGCCGTCACCGAACTGGAGGCGGCGGGCGCGGCGCTGGAACCACGCGGACGGTTCAACGGAGTCTGGGCACCCTGGGCCGGCGATCTCGCCCGCGCCCTGGTCGACGACGACCCGGCCCGTGGAGCCCAGCTCGCCGCCCGCGCCAGGGTGCACGCGGAACGGTTCGGTACGGACACCGCGATCGGCGAAGCCCTGCGCAGCGTTGCCCTCTTCGCCCCGTCGGAGGAATCCACGCGTCTGCTCGCCGAGTCACTCCGCCACCTGGAGAAGTCCCCGTCCGCGTACGAGCACGCCCTGGCCCGGGTGGACTACGGAATCGCGATCCGCTCGCACCGGGAGCTGGCACGGGCGCAGAAACAGGCCATGACCTGTGGAGCGGAAGGGCTCGCCGCCCGCGCCCAGCAGGCACGGGCGTCGATCCGGTCCTCGGAGTGAGGTAAAGTTCCTCTTGCGCGGCCACCCGGGGCAACCGGGAGGAAACGCATCGGGACGTGGCGCAGCTTGGTAGCGCACTTGACTGGGGGTCAAGGGGTCGCAGGTTCAAATCCTGTCGTCCCGACTGTGCGGAAACGCAGGTCGGAGGCCGTTCTCTCATCCATGGGAGGGCGGCCTTTCGTGCGCCCGGGGGCATGGTGGTCGCAGTGTGGTCGCGGGCCCGAGCCTGGAGCGGTTCGCCGTGGCACTGGCGGCATGCGGTGCGGGGGAGCGGAACTTGTGGAGGGCTTCGCGGAGGTGGGGAATGTGGTCGTAGTCACCCTGGTCGGGGCGGGCGGCCAGTAGCTCCTGCCGCCGTGGTGCGCGTGTGGGCGATCGCGTCGACGGCCTGGTGTGCGGCCTGTTGGGTGAGGTGGCTGTAGAGGCGGGCGGTGGTCGACGGAGTGGAGTGCCGCAGCGTCTTGGAGACCACGGCGAGCGGGGCGCCGGCGGTGATCGTGATGGGCGGCTAGGAGTGGAAAGCTCCCGAGATGACGTAACCATCGGCCCCGAACAGGCTTCCAACAATGTGCTGGACCGCACTGGTCTTCAGCCAGATTGCCGTGGCGGCCAATTGCCACCGCGTAGCGGGCACGCTTATCGGTACGACGACCAACCCCGCGGATGGGCGCAGAGGACTTTACACACTTCGCGCCTGCTCCAATTCGGACGAATCTGACCTGGAGATGGCGCAGGTGTGCGGAGGCTGTCTATGGGGCGTGGTAAGCCGGCGACGTCTGTCCGAGCACCCTGAGCTGAGGTTTCTGGATGGTTGATCTCCATCATGGCCTGATGGTCAATAGTGCTGTGAGTGTGTCGCGTTGGCGTGATCTTGTCTTCTTCGGCTCGATGGCGACAGTTTGTGTGTAACTTGTGATCGCTCGCCTGGAGATGTGGGTGTCGTGGGCCATTCGTGGCTCATGAGGGGGTTCTGGGGAGGGGCGGCGTGCGCATGCGCGGCGAACGGTTCGGAACAGGTGTGTCCGCACGTTGGCGGGCACTCACGGTCGGGGTGCTGGGGCTGGCTTTGTCGGTAGGGCTGGTGTCCGCCGAGGCGGCCCCATCCGCCCCCTCATCAGGAGTGTCTTCGCAGACTTGGGACGGCACTCTCAGCGAATCGACGCCGGTGGGCAGCCCGGCGGGGCCGACTGCACCCGCAGCCGCCGAGCCGACCACGAACAATGCGGTGTATGCCTACGATGCGGCATCCCGCCTCGTAGGTGTCACGGACCCGGGAGGCCAGACCGCTCGCTACCGCTACGACGCGGCGGGCAACCGCCTCGGCGTGGACCGTTTCGCGTCGAGTGACCTGTCGGTTCTCTCCCTGGTTCCTGTCCGCGCTGCATCCGGCGCGAGCGTCACTCTTTCCGGCACGGGGTTCTCGACAACAGCGGCATCCAACACGGTCTCGTTCGGAACGAAGACCGCCACGGTCACGTCGGCGTCGGCCACCCGACTGGTGGTGACCGTTCCCGAAGGCGCGGCCAAGGGGCTGGTCTCGGTAGCAGTCGGCGGTGCCAGTGCAGCGTCTGTGGAGACCTTCACTCCAGCCCCGGGCAAGCCCAGCGTCACCTCATATGCGCCGACCTCCGGTCCGCCAGGGACAAACGTCGTGCTCTCCGGGTCTGGTTTCGCGTCCGCTGCGACGGACAATGTCGTCCGATTCAACGGCGGCAGGATCGCGGAGGTCGTTGACCGTGCTGACGACGCTCTGACGGTGAAGGTCCCCGCAGGTGCGACTACAGGCCGGATCACGGTTGAGACCCCTGACGGCCAGGGAGCGGTTCCCGGCGACTTCAGTGTTCCCCTGGGGGGAGACGAGTTCGAGACCACGGTTCGCACGTCGCCGACCGATGAAGATCCGCCTTCAGTCTCGATCTCGGCCTCCGACAAGAGAGCCCGGGTTCTGATTGATGCCGACGCAGGCGACTCCCTGAGCTTCCATCTCTCCGGCTCGACGTTTGGTGGCGACCTGCAGCTGCGGATGGTCTCTCCCCAGGACATCGAGCTCGACCAGGTCCGGGTGCGCCCCGGCAAGCTCTTCGACTGGGATCTCACCGACCTGCCGGTCTCCGGAACGTATTCCCTGGTCATCAAGCCGTACAGCTCGGCTACGGGGCCGGGGTCTGTCACGGTCACCGCGTCTCAGGCTCTGGCGGTCGGCAGGCTCTCCCCGACCGACGCGACGCCTGCCAACGTCAGCCTCAACAGGCCAGGACGACTCGCGAAAGCCACCTTCGAGGCACAGAAAGGCGACGACCTCTCGATCGGTGCGCTCGACAGCACCTTTACCGGCGCGGCCTACGTCACGGTGCAGGCACCGTCCGGTGAGACTGTCGGCTGGGGAGGGACCTATGTCCCCGCCGGAGCCTCCGCAACAGTCGGGCTGGGAGACTTGCCGGAGACGGGAACCTACATCGTCACCGCCAACCCAGACCCAGGGGTCACCGGAACGCTGGGACTTCTCCTGTCGGCGGACGTCAAGGTATCTCTTTCACCGGACGCGGCATCGGTACCAGCGGTGGTGGCGCGGCGTGGGCAGCTGGCGCGAGCGGAGTTCACCGCCCCGCCCGGCGGAATCGTGGGGCTCGGCGTCACTGACGTAACCATCCCGATGAATTCGACCCTTCAGGCATGGGACGCCGACGGAAATATCGTCGAGGGGCTCGGAACCGTCTTCGCGAACAGCGACGGTGCTCTGCACCTGAACGACCTGACCCCTGGAGACGACTACACAGCGGTGCTCCAGACGTATGTGGCCTCCACCGGGTCGGTGAAGTTCTGGCTTTCGACTCCCGTGACAACCACGCCCCTCACCACTGGCAGCACCAGCACACAAGCGGAACTGACACGACCGGGTCAGCAGCTCATCGTTCCCGTTCTCGCCGCGGACCACAGCGGCATCTCGGCCATCGTGTCGGGACCGGTTGCGCTGAAGGGCATGGCCTCGGTCTCCAGGGTCACACCCGACGGCCAAATCATGACAGGCATCGGCACAATCGGTACGTCGGGAGAGACCGGGGTTGCTCTACCCGCGCCTCTCCCCGAGGGAACACACCTGGTTCTGGTCCAACCCTGGCGCACAGCCATGGGCACCGTGACCGCATCACGGCTGGCCGGAGTGAACGCCGGAACACTGGCGCTGGGCGGGGCCAAGCAAACAGCAGTGATCTCCCAGCCGTACCAGCACGCCTACTTCACCTTCACAGTCGAGTCGGAGGATGGGGCCGGTCCCGACGTCGAGGTGGAGGCACCATCACCGTTCGCCTGGTCCGCGACGCTGGTTGACTCAGCCGGTGAGGAATGGGGATCGGTACATCTGTCCCAGTCGACTCTCTCAGCATCATTGCGATTCCTCGAGCCGGGCACGTACACGTTGGTGGTCGAGCCGGTAGGCCCGTCGACCGGTCAGATCACTCTCGGCATCAAGGACCGATTCGCGGCCGCAGCGAAGAGCAGAGACGACACGAGCGATACGGCAGGAATTGTTCCCAAGGGTGCGGACGCCTGGCAGCCGGGCAAGCAGCAGACAACCGGCCGGGACTGGGTGACAGGCCGCGGTCACGGGCCGAAAGCCCCGCAGGGCCTTCGTTCGCCCCCGGGCAGAACGGCGTTGACCGGTCACATACTGAAGCTGGACGGGAAACCCCTGGCAGAGGTCACCGTCTCCGTCGGCGACAAGACGGCCAGAACTGACTCCCGCGGCAGATTCCTGCTGGCCGGCATCAGTCCCGACGCGAAGACCCTGGTGGTCGACGGCTCGACAGCGAACACGAGGAAGCGTCAGTACGGCCGCTTCGATATACACATCGGCCCGAAGCGCGGCCAGAGCGTCGATCTCGGGTTCCCGGTCTGGATGACGCCCCTCGACACCAGGAACACGGTGAGCTTCGCCGCCCCGGCGAAGTCCGACGTCGTGCTGAAGACGCCGAAGATCCCCGGGCTCGAAGTCCGTATCCCCAAGGGTTCAGTGGTCCGGGACGAGAAGGGCAAGCCGGTCACGGAGCTGGGGATCACCGCCATCCCCATCGACCGGCCGCCCTTCCCGCTGCCCGAGAACAGCGTCGTGCCGGTGTACTTCACCGTGCAGCCGGGCGGCACGTACGTCTTTCCCAAGGGCGCGCAGGTCATCTATCCGAACTACACACGCGAAGCCCCCGGCACCCGCGTGGAGTTCATGGACTACGACCCGAAGAAGAAGGGCTGGTACGTCTACGGCCACGGGAAGGTATCTGCCGACGGCCGCCAGGTCGTGCCCGATGCCAAGACACGGGTCTGGGCCTTTCACGGTGCGATGTTCAACATCCCCGACTGGCTTCCCTGGGACCTGCCGTGGGTGAAGGACGTTGTCGACTGGCTGTCCGGCGACCCCGTCGACCTGTCCACCGGAATGCTGACCGACTCGCGTACCGACCTGGCGGTGTCCGACTCCCGCGGCCCGGCCGAAGTCACCCGGACCTACTGGCAGGGCGACACGCGAACCCGCGCCTTCGGTATCGGACGGGACCTCTCCTACAACGTCTTCCTGCACTCGAAGAAACAGTACGAACAGGTCGACCTGTACCTGCCCGGCGGCCAGTCGGTCCCCTTCGTACGCACCTCGCCCGGCACGGGCTACTCCGACGCGGTCTTCGAACCCTCCGGAACCCCGTCCGGATACCACGGATCGAAGATCGTGTGGGGCGACGACGGAACGTGGCACCTGAAGTTCCGCGACGGCACCACCTGGATCTTCCCCCAGTACGCGCCGCTGAAGGAGATACGCGACCGGCACGGCAACGCCGTACAGCTGACGCGCGCCGGCAACAAGGGCGAGATCACGCAGATCTCCACCCCCGGTGGCCGCTGGATCTCCCTCGCCTACGACACCAAGAAGCGCGTCTCATCGGTCCGTGACAACGCGGGCCGAACCACCTGGTACACCTACGACACCACCGGACGCCTGGACACCGTCAAGGACCCCGCAGGCAAGATCAGCCGCTACACCTACGACGGCACCTCCAACCGCATCAAGACAGCAGCGGACGCTCGCGGCGTCACCTACATGACCAACATCTATTCGGGCGGGCGGGTCCAGGAGCAGACGCTCACCGAGGGTGCCAAGTACACCTTCGTGTACACCCTGACCGGCGCGGGCAAGGTCACCTCCACGACGGTCACCCAGCCCGGCGGATCCGTGAGGAGAGTGGAGTTCGACGCGGACGGCTACGGGATCAAGGACACCCAGGCCCACGGCAGCTCCCTCGCCCGCACCACCCAGTACCACCGGGGGCCTCGCCACCGCGTGGACGCGGTCACCGACCCGTACGGCCGCCGCACCGAACTCACCTACGACACCAACGGATACATCACCCGCACCACCGAGCTCGCGGGAACGCCACAGGCACGCCAGTCCGGCACCGCGGTCTACGACGGTCCGTACGACCAGCCCACCGCCCTCACCGATCCGTTGAACAACACCACGATCCTCGGCTACGACGCCGAGGGCGATCTGCGGACTGTCACCGACCCCGCAAACCGGAAGACCGCTCTCACCTACACCCCTGACGGGCAGGTGAAGACGGTGACCGACGCTTCCGAAGCGGTGACCGAATACACCTGCCTGAACGGTGAGGTGGTGTCGGTCAAGGACGCGGAGGGCCGCACCACCAGCCAGTTCCTCGACGCGGCAGGGCGGCCGTCCGCGCTGACCGACGCGGCAGGATCCCTCACGACTCTCACCTACGACGCTCTCAACCAGACGCGCAAGATCACTGATCCGCTCGGTCAAACCACCGCCCTGGACTACGACGAGAACGGCAACCTGACCACCCTCACCGACGCCCGCAACAACCCCACCGTCTGGGAGTACGACAACGCAGACCGGGCCAAGTCGGCGAAGGATCCGCTGGGAGCACAGGCGCTGTTCGGCTATGACGCCGCGGGCAACCTGGCGAAGGTGACCAGCCGCTCCGGCCAGATCGCCACAGCCGAGTACGACCTGCTGGGACGGGCGAAGAACACCAAGTACGGCGTGAACGTGGCCGGCACGGCCGAGTCCACCGCCACCTACGTCTACGACGCGGTCGACCTGCCGAAGACGATCACAGACACCCAGGCCGGGACACAGACCTTCGCGTACGACACATACGACCGGCCGAAGACGGTCACCGGACCGACCGGAACGGTCGCCTACGTCTACGACGCGGCGGACCGGCGCACAGAGATGACCGCGGCCGGGAAGACCACGCTCTACGGCTACGACGCCTCCAGCATCCTCACCTCCGTCACCTCCGGCGACCAAGTGGTCACCTTCGGCCTGGACGCGGTGGGCCGCGAGAAGACCGCCGCACTGCCCGGCGGGATCACCCGTACCACCACCCTAGACAAGACGGGCACCGTCAAGAACATCGGCTACGCCAAGGGCGCGGCCGGCATCGGTGACCTCACCTACGCCAGGGACGTGCGCGGTCTCCAGACCGGCCTGTCCGGCGGTCTCGCCTCGGTCGCGCTGCCGGCGGCGGAGACAGGCGCGGTGTTCGGGAAGGACAACCGGGTCACCACCTTCAACGGCCGCTCCTTCACCTACGACGCCGACGGCCGGCTCAAGAACGACGGAAAGCGCACCTATACCTGGAACGCCCGCGGCCAGCTGTCCGGACTCACCGCGACCGGCGGAGTGTCCAGTCTGTTCACGTACGACGCACTGGGCACCCGCACCGCGAAGGCCCTCGGCACCACCACGAAGAAGTACCTGACCGACGGCTCCAACCCGCTTGTGGAGCAGGACGCCGCAGGGGCGGCGACGGCCACGGTCGCGACATCCGGCCTGGACGAGTACCTGACCCGCACCGAGAACAACGCGACGCAGATCTACCTCACCGACGCGCTGGGCACCGTCGTCGGCCTGGCCAACACCGACGGCACCGTCGCCACCCGCTACACCTACGACCCCAACGGCCAGCCCACCGCCTCGGGCGCCGCATCCTCCAACCCCTACACCTTCACCGGACGCGAATCCGACGGAACAGGACTCCTCCACTACCGCAACCGCTACTACGACCCGGAGTCCGGCCGCTTCATCTCCCAGGACCCGATCGGCCACGCGGGCGGCATCAACCTCTACCAGTACGCCCTCAGTTCCCCCACCACCTACACCGACCCCTCCGGCAACAACCCCATGCTCGCGGGCTGCGTCATCGGCGGCCTCTCCGAAGCCGGCCTCGACTGGCTCGGCCAACGCCTCTCGGGCCGCAAAGCCAACTGGGGCCAGGTCGGCACCTCCGCAGCCATGGGCTGCGCAACCGGCATGCTCGGTGCGGCGGGCGCGGCCAAGTGGGCCTCCCTCGGCAAGTGCTTCAAGGCCGGCAACAGCTTCACCTCGGACACACCGGTCCTCCTGGCGAACGGCACCCGTAAGCCGATCAAGGACATCCGGATCGGCGACGAGGTCCTGGCCACCGACCCCGAAACAGGTGAAAGCGGCCCCCGCCCCGTCACCGCCCTGATCAAGGGCACCGGTGACAAACAACTGGTCGACATCACCCTCGACACAGGCACAACCCACACCCTGACTGCCACGGACGGCCACCCCTTCTGGGTCCCCGCTCTGAACCGCTGGATCGAAGCCGATCAACTCACCGCCGGCCAATGGCTCCAGACGAGCAACGGCACCTGGGTGCAGATCACCGCAGTCACCCACCACACCACAACCACCACGGTCTACAACCTCACCGTCGCAGACCTCCACACGTACTATGTGCTGGCGGGCGAGACTCCGGTACTCGTTCACAATTCAGGTCCGTGTGATGTCCCGCTGAAGTCACTACATCCAGACAGTTCGCTCGATAAGAGTTCGTTGGACTTCTGGCACAAGCAAGATACGGACGACATTACCTTCTCCTTGCGGCCGGGAGCACATGAACCACTGATCGCCAAGCCGGACGGAACGATCATGAATGGAAATACCAGGGTCGCGGTTCTGCGGTCGCGTGGATACGACGTCGATTCATTGCCTCGCGAGCCCTATGGTGGCGGTCGACGGATGACGGACGAAGATTTCTGGGACATGGACCAATGAACATTCGAGACCAAGTTCTGGCGATCCTGAACTCGGAGTCCAAGGAGGCGTTCCTGCTGGCCATGGGGCATCGGCTCGGTATCTCGGCGCGCGATATCTTCACCGAAGACGGATCGCATGAGTTGCGGCAGGCTCAAGCCTGCAACGAGATGATGATCTCTATTTGGTCGCAGGTGTGGGCGATCAAGGAACCCCAGGCTAACGGCTACCCGGACGCGGATTTCCTTTCAGTCCTGCTGGGCAAGGCTGACTCAGGAAACGCGCGGCCACATCTTCGGAATGCGATTGAAAGTGCATTGCTTTCAATGCGTGACGCAGGGGTGGAAGATTAGCCCAGCTCCGAGGGGGCTTAAAGCGCCCAAGGGTGAAATAAGCGGACGCTGAGGAGCCCCGCCGGAGAATGTTCCGGCGGGGCTCCTGGGGTCTTGACGGCAACGGTGACGGCAACAGTGACGGCAACGTCAGCGGACGACTGCTGCGGCGGGTGGGTCGTCACGGTCGTCGTCCTCGGCACTGAGGGCGTCGCCCAGGGTGTCGATGGCTTGGCGCTGGAGTCGGAGCCGGACGTGGGCGTAGACGATCAAAGCCTGCCCGAGTTGCCGGCCAGCGTACGGCCCCCTGACCATGCCCGACTCCAACCCGAACAGGACACCGGCCAAAGCCCACTCCGCCGCCCTCACGCGCGTAGCCGCCTGACAGCAACGCCGACGGCAACAGGGCCGCACAACACGGCACTTCCACGCACTGGCCGAATTTCGCTGACCTGCGAAAACGCAGATGACAGCACCTCAGCACGCACACGTACTATGTGCTCGCTGGTGCCACCCCGGTCCTCGTTCACAATTCCGGTGGAATGGACGGGTGTTCCGACGCTGCCTATCAAGGTGTTCTGCATATTGGTGACGAAGTCGCCAAGGGAAATGTGAGTCACCGTCTGGGAATGGTTGACGACGAGCTCGCAGATTATCTTGACATGTATGCAAATAGTGGCACGGGGAAGGC
Source organism: Streptomyces sp. NPDC079020 (assembly GCF_044542225.1). Taxonomy (NCBI): domain Bacteria; kingdom Bacillati; phylum Actinomycetota; class Actinomycetes; order Kitasatosporales; family Streptomycetaceae; genus Streptomyces; species Streptomyces sp. NPDC079020. The sequence continues at coordinate 31,688 of NZ_JBITUB010000007.1, read as the reverse complement.
GATTAAGGTGGAGGAATGGGATGGTATGATTCAGGCCGTGGAGTCATGATTATTCAGCGCGGCGCATACTCGATGACAGCCTTCAAGACGTCGGCCGAAAACTTCCTGTCCCGACTCGACCCGAACGGGTGATGTATGCAGCTCAAGCGCGATAAAAACAGCTTCATGCTCACCTTGACGGAGGTTGAGCTTGGCCGACTCCTCACCTGTGTAATCGAATCAGCAGAAGCATTGTCCCGTAGCGAATTCTTCATCCGCACTGGATGGGCTCGCGATGATGTGCGATCCGCAATCTCCTCCTTCGGCAGAGTATCGAAGGGGGAACTCGGTGAGATTTCGATCGATATTCCAGAACCGCAAGAAGAGATTGAAAATCCGAGGCGCCCTAGGGATCGGTAATAGGTCGTCGCCTTCGCTCGCGGATTTTTTGTTCATACCAATGAATGAACACAGAGGCCACGCCGGAATTCTCTCCGGTGGGGCCTCTGGGGGTCTGACGGCAGTAATTGACGGCAACGTCAGCGATGGGCGCTGCACAAAGTGGCGGTTCGTCGCTGTCGTCGGGCCGCAGGGTCGCGCGGGGCGTTGCCAAGGGTATCGATGGCTTGGCGCTGGAGGCGAAGTCGGACATGAGCGTAGATGCTGGCGGTGACGCCGATGTGGGCGTGGCAGAGGAGTTCCTTGATCACGACAAGGTCGACACCCTGTTCCAGGAGCGGGGTGGCGGTCGAGTGCCGGAGGTCGTGAAAGCGTTGTGAGGGAAGTCGAGGGCCGGGATGCCGAGCCGACCGCCTGCATCCTTGACGCCCAGAGCATCAAGACCTCCGCGAACGTGCCGGCGTCAGGCCAGGGCATCGACGCGGGCAAGAAGATCGCAGGCCGCAAGCGCCACATCGGCGTCGACGCACTCGGCCTCCTCCTGGCCGTGCTGGTCACGGCCGCTGGCGTCTCCGACAACGTCGCCGGCATCCACGTGCTCTCGAACATCGCCATGGACCACCCTCGCGTCACCAAAGCCTGGGCCGACACCGGCTACCGCAAGGTCATCGAGCATGGCGCCCGCCTTGGCATCGACGTCGAAGTCACCCGCCGAGACCCTGCCTAGAGGGGATTCAAGGTGTTTCCGCGGTGTTGGGCCGTCGAGCGGACCTTCGGCTGGCTCGTGCACTACCGCCGCCTCGCCGCGACTACGAAACCCACCCGCACCGCTCCGAGGCCATGATCCACCTCGCGCTGATCGACCTGATGAGCCGCAGGCTCACCCGAGAAGCGACACTGGAAGTATTCATAGTCGCCGGGCCACGCTGACCGGCGCGTCCTCGCCCCTCATCGCCTGCGGCCAGCGGTCATTGAGCTGTTTCGGAGTCGCCACTGATCGGGTGATGCCGGCGGTGTGCGCAACGCACGAGGCTCCCGTGCCGTTGGGGGAGGTGTTCGGTCTCACCCCACAGGCACAGGAGCCGCGTTGGTTCCGTATTCAGCCGCACTCGACCTGCCTCATGCCCTGGTCGAGTGGGTCACCACGCTCATCGTCACCCGCGAGGGTGACCGCCGCTGCAAGCTCCCGCCGCACCAGCGTGCCCTGGTCGGCCTGGTTTACCTGCGGCGGCACGACACTCTCGCCCAACTCGCTGCCGGGTTCGGCATCTCCGTCGGCACCGCGCACGCCTACGTGGCAGCCGTCGTCGACATGCTGGCCGACCACGCGCCCGGCCTGCTGCGCACTCTGCGCGAGGCCGACCCTGACCACGTTCTGCTCGACGGCACTCTGGCGGAGCGCGACCGGGTCGGCGACAGCCGGGCCGACTACTCCCACAAGCACCGCCGACATGGGGTGAACGCGCAGGTGGTGACCGATCCGGTTGGGCGGCTGCTGTGGATCTCGCCTGCACTGCCCGGCCGCACGCACGACCTGACCGCGGCCCGCACTGCCCGGATCATCCGGATCTGCGAGCGTCAGGGCGTTCCAGCCCTGGCAGACCGCGCCTGCGTGGGAGCCGGACCGTGGGTGACGACGCCCCTCAGGCGCCCACCGGGCCATGGCCTCACGCCCACCCAACAGACCGTCAACCGCGTGCTGTCCGCGGCACGGGCTCCGGTCGAGCGTGGTGTCGCACGGCTGAAGTCGTGGCGGATCCTCCGCAAGGCCCGGTGCAGCCCGAATCGAATGTCGTCAATCGCTGCAGCCGTCCTCACCCTGGAGCGGCAACGCTGAACCCAAGGCACCGATCTATCGCGATGGGAGTCCGACGAGATCCAGGCCGTTGTTCGATGCGCTGCTGCAGCGCGGTCCTGGGATCGGCGGCGGGTTCGGGCTGAGGCGGTTCGGCCGAACCGTGGGCGTCAGCCGCCTCCGCCTCCGCCGCTGGTGTTGTCCGGACCGAGGTCATACTCCCGGCTCTGGTTCGCGCCGGATCCCCAATGCTCGTAGCAGATGAGCCCCGCCCCGATGAGCACGACGATCCCCGTAGCTATCAGCGATATCCATGCGCCGGCGTCCATGTTTGCGGATGTACCCACCGCTGTCAGTGCGAAGCCTCACCCGTGCCTCCATCGATCCGGAGCGGTCCAGTGGGCGTTGTCAACTTGGCTGACATGCCGGGTGCCTGAGACGATTTTCTCCACATCGTGCGGACGGACCACGGCAACGAGGCGGCAGGGGCCCTGGCCCGCCGACTGGTGGTCCCGCCGCGCCCCTCGGCCGGTCAGGAGCGCTACCTCGACAGGTCTTTACCGGAGGAGATCGGCGCCGACCCGCTCGCCAAGGTCGTCGCCTGGGCGCTGGAGCACCTCCACGAGCAGTTCGGCGTGGGGACGCCGGCCGCGCGGGCGTACATGAGCTGTCGTGACCCCGGCGTCACTCGGCCGCGGCCACGTTGAAAAGGCTCATTGATGACACACGCCGCTTCCCCGCACGCGCCACAGGCTGCCTCCCGTTCCGGCAGCTACCAGTGGTCAGACGGTGACATGCCTAGTTCCTGGATCCCGCACAGAGTCTTGTCGAAGATGCCAAAAGCGTGGGAGGCGCCGACGGCAAGGCCATCCGCGACGGCCCTCTCCCAGCGCATCTCCATCGACAGATACGGAGGTCACGAGATCTCGAACCACTCGCCGCCCACCTGCGTGGCGGCATAACACCACGAAAAGGTCCAGATCTCTTGCTTCCAGACCGTCGGGCGCACCGGCCACCGCCACATCGCCTGTCCGCACACATCACACTCGCGGGCGGATCCTCACACGTCGGCAGGGTCCGCCCCAAGCAGCTGACATCATGCCAGCTATCAAACACCCCCGCCAGGACAAAACGCTCTTTGCAACCGTCCAACTGCACCCGGAGACGGGCGGGACGCGGCTCAGTGCGTGAGTGCGTCCATCCAGCCGTCGCCGTGCGGAGGAACGAAGAAATACCCACCGCCGGTGGTCAGCAGGTACTTCGCCATGGATTCCCCTTCCAGTCGTTTCTGGGTTGCTTCGAATCCTTGGGTCAGGTCTCGCTGGAAACAGGAGAATATGATCCCAGTGTCGCCGTTGCCCTGGTCGTAGCTGTAGCTGCGCCTCACGATCGGTGGTGAGTTGCGGCGGTCAGGAGCTGCGAGACGTACATGTGAATCAAGCGGGGTAAGCCTGCCCGTCGGATCGGCCGCATAGTTTGGCCGCTCGTCGACGGGTGTGCCGTCAAGCCATCCACCGTCGCGTCGGCGGCCGATGATCCGTTCCTGTTCATCTATTGAGTCTTTGTCCCATAGGTCCGTCGCGAACCGGATGATGCGCACAACTTGATAGCTGCCGCCCACAGCCCACTGAGGCTCGTCCTGATCGGCAGCGGTGAGCGCGCGGTCGAGGGATTCCCTCTCGGTGCCGGGATTGCCGAAGCCCTCAGTGAAGCGGAACGGGTTACGGGCGAGGCCCCTGCCGCCCTCGACTCGGTTGGCGGGACGAGAGCCATCGATGTGCCACCGAACGTTCCAGTGAGGGGAGGTGGCATTTCTGATGCGTTCGACGGCCTTCCGTACCATTGCGGCTCTGTTGCCCGCGACGTGCACAAGAATGTCTCCGTGCGACATCGAAGGCTCAAGAAGGTCGCCCGCGAAGTGCGGCATCGCCTTGAGCTGACGGGGAAGCGAATCCTTGGTCCCGAAAAGTGTCGCCCCAAGAGCGAACCCCACAGATGTGCCTGGCTCAGCGGCAGCGTGAACCCGTTTCACGAGTTCGCTCAGCCCGCCCCGATGCTGTCCAATATCGAGCGCGATCAACGCCGCGTGCCGCTCCGGCAAGACTCCACGCAACTGGGCTGGTATGTCGGCCGAATCGCTAGAAGAAGCATCAGGACCTGTGCTTCCCCTGCCAGCCAACCCGTAGGCAGCTGCACCTCCACCTGCTAGAGCAACTGCCATGCCCGAAGCCATCAGGTTTCTACGCCGTACCACTTCGACCTCACTCACTCCGATGAGCCCGTTGCCTCATCATTTCTCACCCTGTCAACCGAAGTCCGAACGCAACAGTGCTTTTACGGACTGTTCTCTGGAACACCCGTTGATGCCCGGCATCGTTCGGCAGGGCAGGTCTGACGACAAGGAGCCGCTGGTGCCAGTTCGCATTCCGCCATCGTGTCGCCGCAGTTCTCGGTGACCAAGCGTGGGAGAGAAGCGAGGCGGCGGTTGGGCACTCGTGATTCGGGTTGTACGCGACCGTGAACCATCCGAATGAACGTCTGCTGGAAGTCCTCGCGGGAGCCAGCAGCTCCCCGCGTTCCGCCAGGCGCCTGGTCTTCGAGCGCGCCCCCTTGACTTTCGCCGGGGTCGTCTGAAGGCCCAGCCCACCGCGATCTCCCCGGGCTTGGGCGGCCCTTGGCCTGCAGTGGCCCTCCTCGACCACACCCAGAACCCGCTGGTGATTCCGAGGTCAGCACCGTCATCGGCAGCCTGTCCCGCCACGGCGGCGCCGTCGAGCCCGGCACCGATGCAGGCGAGGGCACTGTTGCTCTGCTCGGTCTTGGCCTGGATTCGGCCACGCCAGTCGTCCCGCCCGGGGAGACGATCAACGCCTCCCGCACGATCACCCGCCGGTCCAGCTTCATCTCCGCGGCCTCAACGCCTCGGCCATCCGAGCGGCTTCCTCCCGCAGGCCCTCCACCCGCACACGTGCGGTCGTCTCTCTTTCCCCCCAGCATTCCCAGCACCGACGCCACCGCGCACGCCTCGGCCATCAAGCAGACCGGGACGCTGTACCCCTCCCTGGCCTGCGTGAGACCATGCCTGACCAACAGGAATCAAGGGTCACATTGGGCGTCCACGATCCGTATTCTGGTGAAGGTCTGGGTCTGGCCGAGGGCGGACGCCGAACCCTCCGTCATGCCTACGGCACCGAAGATCGGGATCTGAATCTTCGCCTGCTTGTCCTGGCGCGGCGCGCACGACCTGCGGAGCCTGGATGCCGAGCGGTCTGGCGGGCTGCCGGTGGCCTGCTCACGGAGGACCGCGTCACCTCGCGCCTTTCCGGAAGCCCGGCAGTGACCGGTGGCGAAGTGGCAGCGGCCTTTCAAGGCCGCCAGGTGTCATGCGGTGACAGGCCCTGGCGAGCCAGCCTCTTGACCCGGCGGCGGTCCCTGGACATGCGCGTCACGGACATGCCCCGTGGGGACCGGTCGGGGACCACCCCGGTATCCGCGCACTTGAACGGCACGCACGGCACTGCACACTATGCACCCTGATTTCTACTCAGTATGTGCAGATGAAAGGGACAGGCCCTACTCCTGGGGGTCAAGGGGTCGCAGGTTCAAATCCTGTCGTCCCGACTGGAGACAGTCGCAGATCAGGGCAGGTTTCGGAGAAATCCGAAACCTGCCCTGATCGTTTTTGGGGACCGGTGGGGAGACCTCTGCGCCGTCTACCCGTTGGCGGTCTCCTGCGGCGAGTGCGGGGCCTGCCGCAAGGGGTTGCCCTTCTCCTGCCGGCTGATGGGCTCGCTCGGGTCGAACGTGGAAGGCGGCGGGTCTGTCGGAGTTCACCACATGTGACGCGTCGAAGGCGCACGTGCTGCCGGATGGTGTGGACCTGCGGCTGGGCGCGCTCGTCGAACCGATGGCAGTGGGCCGGCACGCCGTCTCACGCAGCGGCGTCGAGCCCGGCGGCACCGCACTCGTCGCAGGAGCCGGGCCGATCGGGATCGGTTCCTGGTCCGCGCTCAAGGCTCGCGGCGTGGACAAGGTGCTGGTGTCCGAGCGGAGCGCGGACCGTCGCGCCGTGACGGCCGCGCTGAGCGCACGCGTGGTCGACCCCGCGAACGAGGATCTCGCCGCCGCCATCGCCTCGCTCACCGATGGCGACGGTGTGGATGTCGCGGTGGACGCCGCGGGCGCGGTCCCGGCGATCACCTCAACTGCCGCCGAGGAGAACAGCGCGCTGCTCCCAGGGGGCAGATCCCGGACGCGTCGGCGAACAGGTGGTCGAGGCCATCCAGCAGCGGCAGTTCGTGGTCGTCACCCATCGCGCGTGGGCACCATTCGTGGCACGCGCGCACGAGGAGATCGAGCGCGCCTTCGCCGAGTTTCGACGGCCGCCACGGTCCTGACCCGGTCCTGACCCGGTCGCGGCCGCCATGGCGGCCGGCGAGCGGACCATCTTCTCGTAGCGTCTCCCGCGTGCGAAACGCTCATTCAGTCCCTGACCTTGAGGAAACGCATCCGGGTCGCCCCATTGCTGTCGGTGCCGCCGGCCTCGGCGTCGGTGATCGTGCCGCCGGTGCGGACGAGCATCAGGTGCAGGCGGACCGTCCGGGGGCCTGACGTGACCGTGTACTCGGTCATGATGTGTGTGGTCCCGCCCTGCTGCTCCTGCTTTGCCGCGTTGATCGCCGCGATCTGGGTGAAGCTCGTCAGGAGGGTGTCTGTCGTCTCGTCCCTGAGCCAGCCGATGATGTAGCCGCTGCCGCCGGTGGCGGTGCCCAGCGCGTACCGGACATCGCTGTCGATGTGGTAGACCCCGGCCTCCGGGAGCACGATGTCGGACTCCGGGATCGGCACATCGACGCCGGCCCTGGCCAGGAGGTCGGCGTGCTGCCGTTCGGAGTTGAGGAACGCGCTCACCGGCGTGAGGCGGGCGCCGATCCTCCACCTCTCGGGGCAGCCGGGCATCTCGGCGACATCGATGTCCACCGACCGCTCCATACCGCTGTTGCTGCCCGGAGCGATGCCCGTCAGGTCGACCCGCGGCACGAGCAGGCCGCCGGTCGTGTTCCGCGCGGCGTTGCACGGGGACGGGTCCAGGGTGGGCGTGTCGGGCGCGTACAGACACCCGTCGCTGCCCCGGGTGAGGGCGTTGCCCCGGTCGGTGGAGATGCACGGGGGAGAGGCGGGGGAGCATCTGTCCTGGCAGGAGGTGTCCGGGACGACCGGCGGGACCGGGGTGTAGGGGGTCGAGCCGTCGAGGGTGTCGGTCGTGCACGTGAGCACACCGTCGCAGCCGCGGCAGGTCGTACGGAGGAACGGCCTGCCGCAGCCCGGGGCGGATGCCTGGACGGTGAGGACGAAGCTGTCGACGGTCCACTGCTTGGGGCCGACCCGGCAGGTGTCGTCATTGCCTGTTTCGAGGTTGAGCTCGACGACGATCCTTCCCGCGAGGACGTCCGCGAGGGACACGGTGGTCGGTGGAATGACGCCGTTGTCGTCACCACCCGCCGGGAGATCGGGCGGGCCGAGGAGATCGGTGCGGATCGGGTTCGTGCCGTTCCACAGGGCGAAGCGGCCGTAGAGCCGGCAGGCCGCGTCCGGGCCGTCGTTGTGGACGTGGACCGAGGCGCTGACCGTGACGCCGGTGGGGTTGCCGCGCACTGACGCGGGGTCGATGTGCACGACGCCGGCGAGCCAGGTGTGCCGGCCGTTGTGCGTCCCGTCGTCGGCCGGGAACGTGCCCGTACCGCCGTTCAGGATGGTCCGGGCGACGAGCGGGTCCAGTGCGGCGTGGGTGTTGGCGATGGTGTAGTACGGCGTCGGGTCGGTGCTGCTCGCGGTCGCCGCGACCCGGTACGGTGCGGAATCGCGCAGTGGGGTCGTCTCGCAGTGCTGGCTCGGCCTGGAGCCGGGACAGCCACCGTGGCCGCCGGCGGGCGGACAGCCCGCTCCGGCGGGCTGACAGCCGCCGATGACGACCGGGGACTGCCTGCAGCCGCATCCACTCATGGTTCAACTCCTGCTGTGAGGTGGGGTGGTGACAGCGGCGGTGTGCGCCATGGCTCTTCGGCGCCGTCGCGCCCGGGGCGGTGGCGGTGTGCCGGCTCGCCGGCCGCAGCAAACGAATGTCGGGCCGGGGCAGGCCCGTTGGGGGATTCCGGCGGTTCCGCGGCCGTTCGCGCAACCGGGCTGAGGAGGAAGGCGGTCCATCGGACCGTTCACCGGGCCGTGGCTGATAGGGCGCGTCGGTCGTCAACCAGCTGCGGGTTCCCTCAGCCGGTCACGCCCTTGAGGCGGGAAGCGGGGCGGCCCTGTCGGCCCCTCTGCGAGGGTCTGCCGCTGGGCAGACCGAGTGGGGGGCTCGGACATGGGCAAGTCTGAAGCTCAGTCACTTACCGTCTTCGTTACAGGACTCAATGTACTGTTCCAGCATCTGTCTGGCATTACTCCGTTAGGGTGGCCGACTTCACCGTCGAGGCACCACTCCGGGACTACCGGTCAACGCGATGCCCGCAGCACGCCGAGGCGGAGCCGGAGAACGCCGTTCCGCCGGCTGCGGTCGGCTGCCGTCCTCATTCCCCGGTCGGTACGCAGAGCACCGGCACCGTCGACAGATACAGCAGCTTGTGCGGGGTGGAGCCGAGCAGTGCCCCGCGCATCGGGCTCTCGCCCCAGCTGCCCACGACGATGACCCTCGCTCCGTGGCGTGCGGCGGCGTCGATCAACGCCTGCGCCGGTCTCTTGTCGATGACCTCGACGGTGGCCTGTACGCCTGCCTCCTCGGCCACCGTGACGCCGTGCTCAAGCCCCGTACGCCCGGCCTGGCGGATGGCCTCGTAGTGGGACCTGTACTCCTCGCCGGAGGGCCCGGGGGGCGCCGCCCCGTAGACCAGGACGAGCCGCTCACCGAACGCGGCGGCCACCTCGACCGCGATGCGCAGGGCGCGTGCGGCTCCGGGTGACTCGTCGTACCCGAGGACGACCGACATCTCAGGACTCCTTGCCGGGTACGAGATCGGGATCGACGACACTCCGGCGCTCGGTCCAGAACGCGGCCGACCGGAGCCGCCACACGGTCATGAGCACCACCCCGACGATGCTGATGCCGATGCCGATGACCAGCGGAGGGCCGAGCCCGAACCACGAGGTCCCGCTGTAGGAGTTCGCCGGGTCCGACATGTCCATCACCGACCGCACGAGCAGCCAGGTCAGCAGCCCGGCCCCGACCAGCGGGCCGAGGCCGATGAGGACGAAGTTGCGGACACTCCTGGTCAGATGGTGACGGTAGTAGACGACGCAGGCCACACCCGTGAGCGCGTAGTAGAAGGCGATGAGCAGGGACAGCGCCGTCAGCGAGTCGAAGAGGGCGTTCTGGCTGATCCGGTTCACGACGATGTACCAGGCGATGGCGATGCCCGCCACCCACCAAGTGCTCACGTCGGGGGTCCGGAAACGCGGGTTGATGCGTGCGAAGTGCGTCGGCAGCGCGTGGCGGCGGGCCATCGACAGCGCCGTGCGCGACGCCGGGATGATGGTGGTCTGGGTCGAGGCCAGCGCGGAGGTCGCGACCGCGAGCAGCACGATCCAGTCCCAGCCGCCCATCACGTCACCGGCGAGAAGGGCGAAGATGAACTCCTCCTCCGCGGCGTTGTCGGCCAGATAGGTCGTTCCGGCGAAGGCGACGACCGCGAAGCCGACGGACACGTAGGTCACCAGCAGAATGACGGTCGACCACACTCCGGCCCTGCCGGGAGCGCTGGCGGAGTCCTCGACCTCTTCGGTGAGATTGACCGCCGACTCCCAGCCCCAGTAGACGAAGACGCCCAGCAGCAGCCCGCCCGTGAGTGCCGAGCCGCCCGCACCGAAGGGGTTGAGCCACCCGGCCGAGGGCTTGACGGAATCGAACGACGTCGTACCGGCGTAGACGCGGTAGAGGGCCACGATCACGAAGACCAGAAGGAAGGCGACCTGTGCCAGGATGAGGACGTTCTGCACCTTCGCCGACAGCTCCGTCCCGATGACGCAGATGCCCGTCATGACGAGGATCAGGAGCACGGCGAGGAACTGGCGCACGAACGCGTTCTCCGCCCAGCTGTCGAGGCCGATGGCCATCAGGCCGAAACTGACGGCGACGTCCGCCAGGGAGCCGATCACCAGAACCCCGGTCATGGTGATGGCCCAGCCGCCGAGCCATCCGGTCCACGGTCCCATCGCACGGGTGACCCACGAGAATGTCGTGCCGCAGTCCTGATCGACCCTGTTCAGGTAGTAGAACGCGGAGGCGATCAACAGCATCGGCACGAACGAGGCGAAGAGCACCCCCGGGGCGTAGACACCGACGAGGGCCACGATCGGGCCGATGACGGCCGCCACGGAGTAGGCCGGTGATGTCGCGTTCAGTCCGATGACGAGCGCGTCGACGAAGCCGATCGCGTTCGGCTTCAGGCTCGCCGATGGTGTCGGCCGGGCAAGGTTCTCCGCCTCTGCCATGCTCCCTCGCTCCGGTCACGGTCCTGAAAGAACGAGCGAAATATACCGACTCCATGACATTTGGTGGCCTCTGGTTGTTTCTGTCAGGCGGAAGCACCCGGATGCCATCGGGCACGGTCACTGCTCACGCATGGCCCACGGTGCGCCGTATTCCGTCAGCAGATCGAGGAACGGCCGGGGCGGCAGGGCCTCGGGGCCCAGCACTCCGCTGCCGCTCCAGGTGCCGCGGGCCATGAGTTCGAGGGCGGCGACGGGGTTGATCGCGGTCTGCCAGACCACGGCCTGGGAGCCGTACTCCCGCATGGACCACTGGTTGTCGACCACGTGGTACAGGTAGACCTCTCTGGGGCTGCCGTCCTTGACGCCCTTCACCCAGGTACCCGCGCATGTCTTCCCGCTCATCCGCTCGCCGAGTCCGGCCGGGTCGGGCAGACAACCGGCGACGACATCGCGGGGGGACACCGCGACCGGGCCCGAGCCGCTGTTCACCTGGACGGGGTCCGTCCGGTCGAGGCCCAGCTTGTGGAGGGTCCGGAGCACCCCGATGAACTCGTCGCCGAGACCGTACTTGAACGTGACCCGCCGGGCCTTGAGCCATCGAGGTACCAGAAGCACTTCCTCGTGCTCGACATTGACGCACTCCACCGGCCCGATGCCTTCGGGAAAGTCGAAGGCCTCCGGCTCGCTGAAGGGGGCAGTGGTGAACCAGCCCCGCCCCTCCTCGTAGACGACCGGTGGGTTCAGGCACTCCTCGATGGTCGTCCAGATGCTGAAGGACGGGGCGAACGCGTAGCCCTCCACGACCAGGTCGGCGCCGTCACGAATGCCGATCTCCTCGATCTCGTCGAAGAGTTCGTCGGAGGCGTACCGGGCGAACACATCGGAGAGGCCGGGCTCGACACCCATGCCCACCAGGGCGAGGCGGCCGGCCGCCTCCCACTCGGCGGCCCGTTCGAACTGGGCGTCCCCGAGCTTGACCCCGCACTTCTCGTACGGCTGGGACGGGTGCGGCCGGGACAGGGACATGGCCATGTCGAGATAGTGCGCACCGTACGCCAGTGCCGCCTCGAACAGGGGCATGACGAAGCGGGGGTCGGTGGCGTTGAGCAGTACGTCGCAGCGGTGTTCTCCGAGGGCGGCGCGCACCGCCGCCGGGTCCGCGGCGTCCAGCCGTGCGGCGGTGAACCGATGCCCGTGTTCCCCGAGAGCCTCGACCGCGGCCTCCGCCCGCCCGAGGTCGTAGTCGGCGACCGTCATGTGTTCGAAGAACTGCCGGCGGGCCGCGATCCCGGTGATCGCCGTGCCCACGCCTCCCGCGCCGACCAAGAGGACACGCATGGGTGCACCACTCCTTCTCCGTGCTGCCGCGGCAGTGGGCGCGCCAGTGCCGTCCGGTGGGGCGAGGACGGTAACAGCCGGACGGCCCGGTGACGGGCAACCGCACGGGTGATGCCCTCGGTCCGCGGTATCCGTTTTCCGCAGGTTCGTCCGGCCGGGGCCGCGCCTCATGGGAGTGCTGCCGTGCCCCAGACACCAACTTGCTTTCACTTAAGAGGTGTTGTGCGGGAAACTTCCCGGGATGAGTGAGCTGACGGGGGCAGAGGGCGGCGCGGAGGACGGTGCGGAAGGCAGCGCGGGAGGTGGAGCGGAGGACGGGGCGGAGGGCGGGGCGGAGCGCCCCGGGCTGGGGCGTCATCGCCGTACCTACCGCCCGCGGCGCAGAAGGCCCTCCGCGTACGCGCTGCTCCTGCTGAAGCTGGCCCCCTTCTCGGCCCTGACCTACCTCCTGACGATCCTCCTCGGGGTGTTCCTCGGCTGGGCGGTTTCCGTTGCAGCCGTTGTCGCCGAAGCGCTCGGCGGGCTGGCGCTGCTGGGGCCGTTCGCCGTCCGGACGCTGTGGTACCGGCGGCACACGGGAGTGGAGTTCCGCCTCTACGAGAAGGGCCTCGTCGCGATCGCGGCCGACGCCGCGGAAGCGGTCTATCCCTGGCAGTCGGCCACTGTCTTCACGAACGGCTCGCATCGCTACAAGCTGTCCAACCCCGAGGGCACGGTCGTCACGCTCGGGGCGGCGGACCGCGGCCCCGTACTCGGCGGGGAGAGGATCCGGGGCCTGCGCACCCGTACGGTGATCAGGGGTGCCCAGCTCCCGCAGGAGGAGGAGTGGGGGCCGGCGATCCGGCAGGGTGTCCGGGACGCGCAGCTGGCCCCGGCCGCCGTGACGGTTCTGGGCGGCGGTGAAGTCTCCTTCGGAGACCTGGTGCTGAGCCAGGACGGGCTGACCGTGCGGCGCAGGCGGGGCCAGGACGACTTCACTGCCTGGGAGGACGTCGACGCGCTCTCGCTGACAGCTGAGGGCTGCCTCCTGGTCGCCTCGCGGGGCAGCGACTTCCCGACCCGTTTCGTATGGCCCGCGTACCGGATACCCAATCTGGAGATCTTCCTCGACCTCGCCCGTCAGCTGCGCGAAAGCAGGCCCCGGGCCGCACGCGCTCCGGACGCGCCGAGCCCGGACGCGCCGGCTCCGGACGAACCGGCTCCGGACGCGCCGAGCCCGGACGGACCGGCCCCGGACGCACCGACCCCCACCCGACCCGCGTCGGCCGCCCGTGATGACGAGGAACCCCCGGAAGGCGAGGGTTCCCCGGACGACGAGGCATCCCCGGACGTGCCGGAACTCCTGGGCCTGTACGTCACCTTCGGGGTGGGCGCGTGGGCGGCCTGGCGCCTGGGCACCCGGCAGGAGATCGACGGGCTGGGGTCCGCACTCCTCGCCGCCGTCAGGGTGGTCCTCGGCGGATTCTTCGGTGCGGTCTTCGGCCTGCTTCTCGCGGCAGCCGTCATGATCGTGCCGAAGGTCGCGGGCCTGCTGCTCGTCGAACCCCTGATCCGCTGGATCCGGCACCGCCGGTACGTCGCGGCGGCCGCCCTCGCCCTTCTCTCGGTCGTCCCGCCGGTGGTACTGCTCCTCTTCCTGTTCCGCACCGTCCCCGCTCGTCTGGTCCCCCTGGTCGCGCTGCTCTTCTTCGGCGGCTGGACGCTGCTGCTCCTGGTGAGGCGGTGCGGTGCGTCCGAACGCCTGGTCGTGCGCCACCTTCCGGATCTGCCCGGTGTGTTCCTGGTCGTCCTCGCCGTCGAGCAGCTCGTCTCCGGCGACGTACTGACGCTCACGCCGGCCGCCGGGTTCTTCTTCCCGCTCGCCGTCGGGCTCTCCTGGCGCGGCTGGCGAAAGCTGAAGGAGTCGACGCGGCCGACGGTGCAGGCGGTGGCCGACATCGCCCTGTCCGTGGAACTCGGCCTGGTGCTGACCGTGCTCATGGTGTGGCTGGCCAACGTGCTGTCCTTCACCCCGTCCCAAGTCACCGTGGTGCGCGGCGTGGTGGAAAGGATCCAAGAACTCACCGAGGTGGACTGGCTGTACTGGCTGGCGGCCTACACGGTGCTGGCTTCCGGCAGTTACGCCGTACTGCGCTGGCCGGACCGTGTGGCGCGGGTCCGACAGCGGCTGCGCCCGGCGCGCTTCGGCGAGTCCCGGCTGCCGCTGGGGATCACCGTCAACTTCGCACGGCGGTCCCTCTCGGGGGTCAGCGTCGGCATCATGGTCGCGCTGCTGTTCCCCGTCTCCCTGGTTCCGGTGTCCGAGGGCGCGTGGAAGCGGCCGGTGGCCGAGAGATACGCGCTGGAGGTTCAGCGCGGGCAGTACGCCGAGGGCGCCGCGGCCGCGTACGAGGAGATCCACCAGCAGGTCGTGGCGCATCCCCGGGCCGCCGCCCGTCTGAGGGCCGTGATTCTCGCCGTGCACCGGGCCGCTCCTTCGCCCCCCGGAGAGCCCGTGAACCGGACGGCGCTGGACATAGCCCGGCAGGTCGGCCGTTTCCAGGCCGGCGCTCTCGCTCTCGACGACCCGGAACCACCACCCGCCCAGAGTCCGGAGGCCGACGACCTCGACGGCCGGCTCGATCAGCTCGACGAGAGCCAACAGCGCACCGCGGAGCGGGAGGAGAGGACCGACCGGTTCGCCGAGCTGGCCTCCCTCGCGATCACCCGCTCCTTCGACGCCCTCGACCTGGGCGACAACCAGGCCGTACAGCTCCTCAAGGAGTACCTCGGCGGACTGGTGGAGGACGGCCCGGTGAAGAAGATCTTCCACCAGTACGGCGAGGGAATCGGCCGGCCCCCGCCCGACGGCGGCCGCCTCGTGAGCATCGACGTCCGCCGCCTGACGGCGGTGGCCTACGACCGCACCCGGGCGGCGGTCGAACGCGCCGACGCCGGCCTGCTCGTCTTCTACGGCCGGTTCGGCATCGGCATCCCCACCGAGGACATGTCGCTGACGCCCGCGATCGACCTGGCGAACCAGCACCGGTATCTGCGGCAGGGCACCGGCCCCTGCACCGGCTGCGTCAGTTCCACGACCAGCGGTTCCGGCACGGGCGGAGGGGGTGGCCGGCGCTGAGCCGAGGCGGTCCACCGCGTGTGCCGTGCCCTGTGTCACGTACCGCGTGCCCCCCCGGACCGGGTGTGCGGAGGACGGCCGGCCGCGCGCACCGGGTGGTGAGCCCCGCGCCGAAGGCGACGGGGAAGCGGGCGGCGGGGCCGCGGTGGTCGTATGAGGGGCCTTCCGGTGCCGCCGGCGGGTCAGTGATTGAACGCGAGGAGTTTGGCGATGCCGTTGCGCTGGATCTCGGACGTCCCGGTGAGGATGCGGAACATGCGGATCTTGCGGAACAGGAACTCGATCTCGGTTCCCCGAGTGAGCCCCTCCTTGCCGTGGATCTGCACGGCCTCGTCGAGGATGCGGAAGGCGGACTCGGCGACGAACAGCTTGCACATGAACGCTTCGGCGTGCGCCTCGCGGCCCTCGTCGAGCGCGGCGAGCGCGGCGTACGTCATGGAGCGCGCGGCGTAGAACTCGGTGGCCATGTCGGCGACCTTGTGCTGGATGGCCTGCATCATGAGCAGCGGCTGTCCTCCGGCGACCTTGCGCGTCCGGGTCCGCTCCAGTGTGAGAGCGATGGCGCGGCGGGTGGCGCCGAGCACGGTGGGGCAGTGGAGCAGACGGTTCGTGGTCACCCGGCCGAGGGCGATGCGCATGCCCATGCCCTCCTCGCCGAGCAGGTTGGCCGCGGGGACGTGGCAGTCGTCCAGGACGATGTCGCTCTCGATGTGTTCGCCGGACATCGGTGTCGCCCCGTCCTCGACCCGGCAGCCGGGACTGTCGAGGTCCACCAGGAAGGCGGAGAACAGCGGCTTCTCGCCCTCCTGCTCACCGGTCCCGGCCATGCGGGCGACCACGATCGCGAAGTCGGCGAACGGGCCGGCGGAGGAGAAGACCTTGTGCCCGGTCAGCCGGTATCCCGCGCCGTCGGGAACGGCGACGGTGCGCATGGAGCGGACGTCGGAGCCCGCGTCGGTCTCGGTCAGGGAGAAGCAGCAGGCGCGCTCGCCGCGGATCAGCGGCCGCAGATATGTGTCCAGCTGGTACTCGGTGGCGTGCTTGAGGATGTCGCCCGCGCGCAGGGGGCCGCCCATGTCGCCCAGGACGGAGTGCGCCAGTACCCGCCCGCAGGCCCCGGCCTCCTCCTCCGCCGTGCCGGCCGCCCCGCTGGTCCAGGCGTTCGTGCGGATCGGCGAACACCTCTGCGGGATCTCCCGACCATGACCCGAGGCCGTACCGGGGAGATCTCCGGTACGGCCTCAGGGATGTCCGCAGGGGGTGCCGCGTATCCGCGGGGGCCTCGCGCGTCAGGCGAGAAGCTTGGCCTTGGCCTTCTCGTACTCCTCCTGGCTGATGTGGCCCTTGTCCTTCAGTTCGGCGAGTCTGGCGAGGTCGTTCACATGGCCGGCGCCGCCGGCCCCGCCCTCCGTGCCCGCCGCCTGTCTCACGTACTGGCGGAACGCCGCCTCCGACTCCTTGACCTGCTTGGCATCCCGTTCGCTCATGCTGCGGCCCCGGACGATGAGGTAGACGAGAACGCCGATGTAGGGCAGCAGGATCACGAGGACCAGCCAGCCCGCCTTCGCCCAGCCGTTCAGCGTGTGGTCCCTGAAGAGGTCCGACACCACCTTGAACAGCAGGAAGAACCACAGCACCCAGAGGAACAGGAACAGCATCGTCAGGAAGAGGTTCAGCAGCGGGTAGTCATCCATGGGTGCCTGCTCCAATCACGCGAATGGTGATTTATTCATACAGCTAGCCTCTTTATGGCGCATCCGTAGGCGTCCGATCGGGTTACGGGGCGGGCGGTTCAGCCCGCGAGCGTGTCCAGGAAGGCGAACAGCTTGTTCCGGGTGCGCTCCACCTGCTGTTCCACGGTCAGGGACTCCTCGAAGCGCGCCCCGGGGGCGGGCACCTTCTTGCCCCGCACGTACAGCGAGCAGTCCAGGTCGGTGCAGATGTAGATCCCGACCGAATTCCCGTCCCGGCCCGCCTGGCCCCGCTTGCGGGCGGTCATCAGGGAGACGCCGTTGCCCGGGTGGGTGGTCAGACAGACCGCACACATGCTGCGGTGGAGGAAACCGCGCTGGTGGGAGGGGAAGCGCAGGGTGATGCCGATGAGCGATCCCCGCAGTTCGGTGACGATGTAGCTGCGGTCCGGTGCGGAGAGGTCGCGCCAGCCCAGGAAGTCCAGATCGTCCCAGCGGCGTTCGTCCAGATCGCGGGGAAGGGGCAGGCGCTGGGCCTCACCCTTGGAGCAGTTGACGAAGGACGCGCGGATTTCCCGCTCACTGACGGCTCTCATGAGGAAGACGCTATTGACGCCTATGACCTCTAGGCAAATGGTTAAAGTGTGTAGGGGAGTGGTCGGCCGACGCGCTCAGACGACGAGCCGCAGCGAGGTGGCGGCGATGCCGAGCCGTACGGTCTGCCCCCAGGTCAGCTCCAGGGCGTCGGATTCCATGCCGTCGCCGAAGACCACGATCCGGTCCGACTCGACCGTGAGCCGGAGCCCCTGTCCGGGGATCAGTTCGCCCGCGACCAGGGAGGTGCCGGTCACGGGCGAGGGCCAGGCCTCGCGTACGAACCACAGCAGCCGCGGATCGGACGGGGCGGGAAGCACCGGCGTGCCGCCCCGCTCCAGCCACAGCGAGCGGAGCCAGCCGGTGGCTCCTGTTCCGGTGCCGACCAGGACGCCCGACGAGGCCTGGGCCTCGGCGGCGGTCGCCCCGTCGTCGGGGCCCAGACGGTAGCGCGCGGTCTGGTGGCCGGGCGGGCCGAGGTAGATCTCGTTCAGCGCGAGCAGCCGTTGGGTGTCGTCGGCGACCGCCTCCACCATGGTGAGCTCCTCCGCCCGGCCCCGGGGCGTGACGGCCGCCCGGAGCAGGGCGGCGGCGTCGGCGGGGCGGTGGCGGACGAGAACGCCGGGATTGCGCCCGGGGTCGCTGTCGATCCCCACCACCGGCTGGCCCGCGAGGTACTTCGCGGCGTTGGCCACCAGCCCGTCCTGGCCGACCACGATCACCACGTCCTCTGGGGCGAAGAGGAAGCGGTCCAGATCCGCGCGCTCCACCCGTGAGCCCCGCCACTGGAGCGGAACGGCGGCCGCCACGTCGGCCAGGGCCCGCTGCGTACGCTCGTGGCGCCGGGCCACCTCGTCGATCGACCGGCCCCGGCTGGACAGGAAGAACGCGGCCTGTCCGTGCGTCCCGTGCCGGGCGAGGAGTTCCTCGTACTCGGTGGTCCGGTGCACGAGCACCGCACGCGGGGCGAGGCTCATGCCCGCGGTTCCGGGGCCGGGCGGCCGAGCTTGGAGAGCAGCCCGGTGAGAACGTCGGGGGAGAGCGTCAGGCTGTCGATGCGGGGCAGGTTCTCGGCCAGCCGTGTCGCCGCCAGGGCGTGCAGCGTCGAGGGATCCACCTCCGCGTGCACCCGCAGCCAGGCCGCCTGTGCCTCGGCACGCGCCGCTCCGGTGTCCCGGGCCGCCGCCGCCTCCGCACGGGCCAGCCGCACGGTGCGGGCCGCCTCGGCCTCGGTGCGTACCGCGTCGGCCGCCGCCTTCTCCTCCGCCTGGCGCCGCGCGTTGGTGCCGTTCTGTTCCACCAGCTGCTCTTCGCGGCGGGCCAGTTCGATCTTGCTGGCCAGTTTGTTCTCGGCGATGGTGCGTTCGCGCTCGACCGCGACGGCCCGGCGTTCGTACGTCGCCCGGTCGGCCTCCTGCTGGATCTGCTCGCGGGCCGGGGTGCGCAGGGCCCGTTCGACCTCGGCCTCGGGGCGGATCGCCACGACGCGGACGGCCA
Organism: Streptomyces sp. NPDC079020; assembly: GCF_044542225.1. Lineage (NCBI taxonomy): Bacteria > Bacillati > Actinomycetota > Actinomycetes > Kitasatosporales > Streptomycetaceae > Streptomyces > Streptomyces sp. NPDC079020. Next base: position 12,793 of record NZ_JBITUB010000007.1, on the reverse strand, counting down.
CCACGTCGATGCCGGTGGCGGGCAGCCGCGGTTCGGCGGCGAGACCTGCGGCGACCCGGTCGCGTACGGAGGCGACCCCGTCCACCAGCGCGGCGGCGAGCGGTGTGCGGGCCAGGACGTCCAGCGTGTGCTGCTGCGCGGTCTCGGTGAGCAGGGTGGCGATCTGCTCCAGCGGTGCGCCGCGCCAGTCGCCGGTGTCCGGGTCCACGGAGAAGTCGAGCCGGGCCGCCGCCTGAGCCGGATCGCTGATCCGGTACGTCACGGTGGCCTGCACGGTGACGTCCTGGAAGTCGGCCGTACGGGCGTGGAACGCCATGGCCAGCTCGCGGTCGTTGACCGGCACCTCGGAGAGCGCGGCGGTCAGCGACCGGTACCAGAAGCTGACTCCGGGGCCGTCGTGGGCGAGCTTGCCGCGCTTGTGGTGGCGGATGTGGGCCGTGGGCGCGGAACGCAGATGGCGCCAGCCGAAGCGCCGGGTGATGTCGGCCATGAGGGCCCCCTTTATTTCGTCAGCGCGACGATAAAGGATGGCGCCGAATATCGTCAAGGGGACGAGAAGGGATTTCCGGCCAGGTAGCGGGCCGGTACCTCGCCGCCGCCGTGCACCGCCAGATCGGCGCCGTTGACGTACGGAGCCAGCCGGCCGGCCAGGAAGAGGCAGGCTCGGGCCACATCGTCCGCCGACGCCTTCCGCCGCATCGGGATGACATCCTCCGCCGCCCCACCGCCTTCCCTGTCGCCCCCGGCGCTCGGGGTGCGGACGGGGCCCACGGTGATGTGGTTGACCCGCACCTTCGGGGCCCACTCCAGGGCCAGTGCCCGCGTCAGTGCCAGCAGCCCCGCCTTCGCCGCCGTGTAGGCGGCGGTCCCGGGCTGCGGCTGGTGCGCGGAGACGCTGCCGATATTGATCACGCTGCCGCCCTCCGGCTGCTCCCGCATGACCAGGTTCGCGGCCTGTGACAGGTAGAAGGGGGCGAGCAGATTGAGTGCGACGACCTTCTCGACGAAACGCGGGGAGACGGTCGCCGCGTCGGCGTCGGGGGAGCCGCCCGCGTTGTTGATGAGCACATCGAGCCTCCCGAACCGGTCCGCGGCCGCCGCCACCAGCGAGGCGGCCGCCGCCGGATCCCGGACGTCGGCGGCCCGGAAGAGGGCGTGGCGCCCGTCCGCCGAGGGCGGCCGGACCGGTTCGCCGCGGCCGCACACCATGACATCCGCGCCCGCCGCGAGGAAGGCTGTGGCGATCTCCGCGCCGATGCCCTTCGTGCCGCCGGTGACGATCACCGCCCGTCCGGAGAAGTCGATCGGATCGCCGATGTCCATGGTCCGCCCTCCGTCGCTGTCGACGATAAGCTACCAAGCATTTGTTTGGTGACCTAGGGTCCGCGGGGGAGGAACGGGACGGCGGCGGTGGCCGAGGCCCGGAGTGCGGGGAAACACGGCCGGCCGGTGACTCCCGAAGGATTCACCGGCCGGCCGGGGTGGTGCGCCGCCCCCGTCCCCACGGTGCGGCGCGGGTGGACCGTCGTCTCCGCCGGGGCGGACGGTCCACGTCTGTTTCAGGACTCCGGCAGGGGTGCCCGCAGTCCGAGTCCGGGAAGGATCGCGTTCGCCACGAACCGCGTGAGATACGCCTCGTCCGCGTACCGCCCCTCCAGCAGCGGCCGCGCACGCATCACGCCGAGCAGCTGCGCGGCGACGTATGCCGCCGCGGGGTTGTCCGCCGCGATCTCGCCCCGCTCCACGCCGCGTCGCACCATCGCGTCGATCGCCGCGATCTCCGGCAGGATCAGCGCCTCCCGCAACGCGCACAGCAGCTCGGGGTTCTGGAGCGCCGCGTGGCTGAGCGCGTGCATCAGCGGGGTGTCACGGCCGGAGCCCTCGCCGATGGACCGGGCCGCCCGATGCAGGTCCCCGGCCAGGGTGCCGGTGTCGATGTGCGAGAGCGACATGCGCCGGGTGCCGTGCAGCGCGGCGACGACCAGCTCGGGCTTGGAGCCCCACTGCCGGTAGAGCGTCGACTTCCCGCAGCGGGTCCGCGAGGCCACTCCCTCCATGGTGAGGGATTCGTAGCCGCTCTCGCGCAACAGGTCCAGCACGGCCGCGTAGAGCTCCTGCTCCCGCTCCGGTGTGATCTTCGATCGGCGCGACACGGGTGCTGACTCCTGTACGGAATCGTGCGACGGCATGTGCTTCCCTCCTGCGGCTCTGCGGTGAGGTCCCTCGATACGCCAGTGTACCGATACGCGCGTGTACCGATACGTTCGCGTATCGGTACACTGGCGTATCGATACGGCATGGACTGGGCCATGCCGCCGTAACAGCGCTTCGTCAGCAAAGGGGCAACGGGTGATACACGCCCGCAGCGAGCCTGCGGACCGGGAGCCGGACAGTTCTGCCCGACCGCCCCTCGTACGTGAGTTCCTCCTGGTCGCGGGACTCTTCCTCGTCTACAAGTTCGGCCGGCAGGCCGCCAACGGGCATGTCGAGGAAGCCTTCCGCAACGCCGCACACGTATGGGACCTCGAACGCGCCGTCCGCCTGCCGGACGAGGGCGCCGTACAGGGTGTCCTGCTGCACAGCGAGACGCTGATCCACGCGGCGAACACGTACTACGCGACCGTGCACTTCCCGGCCACGGTGCTGTTCCTGGTCTGGCTCTACTGGCGCCGGCCCCGTCACTACGTCTGGTCGCGCCGCGTCCTCGCCGTGCTCACCGGTGCCGCCCTCGCGCTGCACCTGCTGTTCCCGCTCGCCCCGCCCCGGATGCTGGACGCGGCGGCGCTCGTCGACACCGGCCAGGTGTACGGCCCGACGGTGTACGGGAACACGCCGTCCACCGACTCGATGGCGAACCAGTTCGCCGCGATGCCCTCCCTGCACTTCGGCTGGGCGGTGATGGTCGCCGTCGGGCTGATCGTCGCCACCCGCTCCCGGTGGCGCTGGCTGTGGCTGCTGCACCCGCTGGTCACGCTGCTCGTGATCGTGGGCACCGCCAACCACTACTGGCTCGACGCGATCGCCGTCTCGGCGCTGCTCGCCGTGACCCTCGCCGTGCTCCGGCTCCCGCGCAGCGCGCCGGCCCGGAGCCCCCTGCCCCGGCAGTCACCCGGGGCGCCCGCCGCCGCCGGGAGCGCGTTCGCCACCGCCCGCGTACCGGCGGCCGCCGAATTCCGTACCCCTACCGCGCCCGTCGCCGGTGCGGCCGGGCCGCGCACGCTCGCCCGGTCCGGAGCCCGGCGGTGAACGCCACGCTCGTCGCGGTCGCCCTGTCCCTCGTGTCCGCTGCCGCCTACGCGGCCGCGGCCGTGGCCCAGTCCCGGCTCGCCGGACGCACCGAGCCCTCCGCCGGAGTCCTGCGCATGCTGGGCCGCGGAGCGTGGTGGTCGGCCGTCGGCCTGAACGCCGCAGGCGCGCTGCTCCATGTCGCCGCGCTGAAGTACGGCCCGCTCACCCTCGTCCAGCCGCTGGGGGCACTCACCCTCGTCGCCGCCGTCCCGCTCGGCGCGCGCGCCGCCGGGCGCCGGGTGAGCCGGACGGAATGGCGCGGCACGATCCTCACCCTGATCGGTCTCGGCGCGCTGCTGATGACCGCGGGCGGCGGCGCCGCCCCGCACGAGACCCTCAGCCTCCCCGAAGCACTCGGCGTCGGCGCGGTCACCATGGCGGTCGTCGCCGGTCTCAGCCGGCCCGGCACCCGCCCGGGACTGCGGCACGCGGCGGCGTCCGGCATCACCTCCGGCGTCGCCTCGGCGCTCACCCAGACACTCACGGTCGCCGTCACCGACCACACCACGGGGCCGCTCTTCAGCTGGCGGCTGCTGACCGTCGCGCTGCTCGTCTCCGCCTTCGCGATGGGCGGCCTGCTGCTGTCCCAGACCGCCTACCGCGGCGGTCTCGGCGCCCCGCTCGCCGTGGTCACGCTGGCCAACCCGGTCGCCGCGGCGGCGATCGGCCTGGCCCTCCTCGGCGAACGCCTCCAGGGCGGAGCGATCAGCGTGGTACTGGCACTGGCGGGCGCCTCGGCCGCGGTACGCGGGGTGATCCTGCTCAGCCGGGCCCAGGATCGGCCCGCGCCCGGGGCCGTCGGCAAGGACGGGACATCCGTGGCCGTGGACGGCGGGCCGGCGCCGTCGCGGATCGTCATCGGCAGCCCGCGGAAGCGGCGCCGCCCGGCCTCCGTCCGCGCGGCACACGCCCGTGCCCGGCCGGCCCCGCACGCTCCCGGTCCGGGCGGGGCCGGCCTGCCGCCGCTCGACACCTCGGCGCTCGACCCGCTCGCCGTCAGGACGGGCGGCCCATGACAGCGGGCGGCTCGCCCGGATCGTCGAGGGCCCGGGTCAGCCAGCCGATCCAGAAGCTCTCCAGATCGATGCCGCCGCGCAGCACCAGGTACCGCAGCCGGTCCTCGGCCGCCGTCGGAGCGGGCGTGAAGTCGTGCTCCTCGATCTCCCGGTACTCCGCCAGCTGACGCCGATGAAGCTCCAGATGGCGCCGCAGCTCGGCCTGAAGGCCCGGCGCCCCGACCACCGCGGCCGCCCGCATCCGCAGCAGCAGCGGATCACGGACCGGACGAGGATCCTCCGGCAGCGCCACCCAGGCGGCCAGCTCCTCCCGGCCCGCCGGCAGCACCTCGTACTCCTTCTTCCGCCCACGTGCCGGCTGCGCCGCGGGCAGGGCCCTGATCCGCCCGGCCTGCTCCAGTTTCCCCAGCTCGCGGTAGATCTGCTGATGCGTGGACGACCAGAAGTACCCGATGGACCGGTCGAACCTGCGGGTCAGCTCCAGCCCCGACGACGGCTTTTCCAGCAGGGCGGTGAGGATCGCGTGCGGCAGTGACATGGAGTGCATCCTAGGGACGGGCGGCAGGGGCCTCACAACGTCGCGGCGAGCTCCGTTCCCTGGCGGATCGCGCGCTTGGCATCGAGTTCCGCGGCCACATCGGCGCCGCCGATCAGATGCACCGGACGGCCGGCGGCGAGCAGCTCCTCGTACAGCTCGCGGCGCGGTTCCTGGCCCGCGCACAGCACCACGGTGTCGACGGGGAGCAGGCGCTGCTCGCCGTCCACCGTGAGATGCAGGCCCTCGTCGTCGACAAGGTCGTAGCTCGCGCCCGCGATCATCTCGACGCCGCGGTGGCGCAGCTCGGTCCGGTGGATCCACCCCGTGGTCCTTCCGAGCCCCGCTCCGACCTTGGTCGTCCTGCGCTGGATCAGATGGACCGTGCGGGAGACCTTGGGGCGCTCGGGAGCGCGCAGCCCGCCGCGGTCCGCGTAGCCGGTGTCCACGCCCCACTGGCGGAAGAACACCTCCGGATCGCGGCTCGCCGCATCGCCGCCGTCCGTCAGGAACTCGGCGACGTCGAAGCCGATGCCGCCCGCCCCGACGATGGCGACCCGCTCACCGACCGGTGCTCCGTCGCGCAGCACGTCCAGATAGCTGACCACGCTGGGGTGTCCGGCCCCGGGTATCGCGGGGGTGCGGGGCTCGACTCCGGTGGCGAGGACGATCTCGTCGTAGCCCTCCAGCGTCCCGGGCGTGGCGCGCGTGCCGAGGCGGAGCTCGACGCCCTGCTCGGCGAGCCGGGTACGGAAGTAGCGCAGCGTCTCGTCGAACTCCTCCTTGCCGGGCACCAGGCGGGCCACATTGAGCTGACCGCCGATCGTGTCCGCGAGGTCGAACAGGGTCACCGCGTGCCCGCGCTCGGACGCCGAGACCGCGCAGGCCAGACCGGCGGGACCGGCTCCGACGACGGCGATCCGCTTACGGGTCCGGGTCGGTGAGAGCACCAGTTCCGTCTCGTGGCAGGCCCGCGGATTGACCAGGCACGAGGTGATCCGCAGGCTGAAGATGTGGTCCAGGCAGGCCTGGTTGCAGCCGATGCAGGTGTTGATCGCGTCCGCGCGGCCCGCGGCCGCCTTGGCCACGAAGTCCGGGTCGGCCAGGAACGGCCTGGCCATCGACACCATGTCCGCACGGCCGGAGGCGAGGATCTCCTCGGCCACCTCCGGGGTGTTGATCCGGTTGCTGGTCACCAGGGGAACGGAGACCGCACCGCGCACCTTCTCCGTCACCCAGGTGAAGGCGCCGCGCGGCACGGAGGTGGCGATGGTGGGGATGCGTGCCTCGTGCCAGCCGATGCCGGTGTTGATGATCGTGGCACCCGCCGCCTCGATCTCGCGCGCCAGTCGCACGACCTCCTCCAGCGTGGAGCCGCCGGGCACCAGGTCGAGCATGGAGAGCCGGTAGATCAGGATGAAGTCGCTGCCGACCCGCTCACGGACCCGGCGCACGATCTCCACGGGGAACCGGATGCGGTTCTCGTACGAGCCGCCCCAGCGGTCGGTGCGGTGATTGGTCGCGGAGACGATGAACTCGTTGATCAGATAGCCCTCGGAGCCCATGATCTCGACCCCGTCGTAGCCCGCGCGACGCGCCAGCTCCGCCGCCCGGACGAAGTCCTCGATGGTCTCCTCGACCTCGTCGCCGGTCAGGGCGTGCGGGGTGAAGCCGCTGATCGGGGCCTTGAGAGCGCTGGGTGCCACCAGGTCCGGGTGGTGCGCGTAGCGGCCGAAGTGCAGGATCTGCATCGCGATCCGGCCGCCCGCCGCATGCACGGCCGTGGTGATCTCCGCGTGCTGCGCGGCCTCCGCCTCGGTGGTCATTCTGGCGCCGCCGGGGAAGGAGCACCCACGTTCGCTGGGTGCGATGCCCCCGGTGACGATCAGGCCGACCCCGCCGCGGGCGCGCTCGGCGTAGAAGGCGGCCATGCGCTCGAAGCCGCGTTCGGCCTCCTCCAGACCGATGTGCATCGATCCCATGAGGACCCGGTTGGGGAGGGTGGTGAACCCCAGGTCGAGCGGGCTCAGCAGCGTGGGGTACGGACTCATCCGGCGTCTCTCCTCGCACAGGTGTCGTCTACGGGGCAGCTTTTGAGGGCTGTCCCGTTGTAAACCACCCGAACGTGATTGTGCAACAAGTTGCACAATGATCTGCGTCGCACCTGCGGAGCCCTGCCGGACGGCCGTCCGTTCCCGTCCGGTCTAACCCGACCGTGCCTCCGGGGCGCGGGCCGACCACAGTGGAATCCGTAGCGTCCGCCCGACTGCCCCACCCCCGGGAGTCCCTCATGGTCTGCGTCAACCGGCGTGATCTCGGCCTGCTCGTCCTGCGCCTCGGCACCGGCGCGGTTCTCGTCGCGCACGGCACCCAGAAGCTCGCCGGATGGTTCGGCGGCGGCGGAATCGAGGGCACCACCGCGGCGATGGAGGCCATGGGCTTCCAGCCGCCCAAGCACAGTGCCGTCGCCGCCGGGCTCGGCGAGACCGGCGGCGGTGTCCTGCTGGCCCTCGGCCTCGCGACTCCGGCGGCCGGCGCGGCCGCGGCCGGAGCGATGGCGGGGGCCGTCTCCGTCCATGCCCCGGCGGGCTTCTTCGCGCAGGGCGGCGGCTACGAGTACCCGGCGTTCCTCGGCTTCACGGCCGCGGCCATCGGCCTGACCGGCCCCGGCCGCTACTCCGTGGACCACGCCACGCGGCATGTCCTCGACCAGCCGTGGGTGGTCGCGCTTGCCTTCGTGGGCAGCGCCATGGCCGCCGCGACCGTCGTCGGCAGGCGGGCCAGGCGGCAGGCGGAGCCGCTGGACGAGGAGTAGACCCCACCCCGTCCGGCCACCGCGGAAGCGTCCGGTTCGGAGTCCCTGGGACGGCCCTCCGCACACGGGCTGTCGTCCGCTGAAGGCGCCCGGCCCGGTGACGCACGGGCCGGGCACCTCTCGCCGTACCGGCGCCGGCCGCCCCGGGAACCAGCCGGGCGTAGTGACTCCCTCCATGCCTCGAAGCGATCAGGCCGGTTCGGCCGCGCTCGGATCAGGGTTGCGTGCAGGTCACCCGGGCGAACAGGTCCAGGGGGGAGGAGCCGCGGTTGGTGGCGCGCATGGTCCACCCCGTGGCCGTCGGGAACGACTCGTTGAACTCGACCGCGGGATTGCCGAGTCCGCCGCCCCCGGTCGGCACCTCACCGGGCCCGCACTCGGCGTGGGCGGTGCCCGTGGCGCCCTGTGTCAGGCTGGTCGGGGCGCTGGCGTGGGCGGTGTGGGGTGTGTTCGCGCACCGCACGTAGGTTTGCAGGATCGTGGCGCGGGGGCCGTGGTTGGTGACCCGGCCGACCCACTCCTGGCCGATGTCGGACGACTGGCTGATGTAGGCCTGCCCGCTGTCGGACCCCGTACCGCGGGCGCCGGCGTTCGGTCCGCCGCCGGAGGCCACCTGTCCCGGGTCGCAGGCCGCGCGGACGATCGCCGTCTGCCCCGGTGGCACGTTCGCCGAGGTGCCGAACCGGGTCGCGTGAGGCTGGGAGGTGCAGATCGCCACGGGGGTGAAGGTCTGCGGGGTGTTGGTCTCGTTGTAGACGTCGCCGAACCAGCTGATTCCGCTGGGCCACGTAGCGGTCAGGAACACCCCGTTGCTCGTGGTGCGCACGCCCCCTCCGGAGGGGATCTGCCCTCCCTGACAGGGAACGTTGGTCGTGTTCGCCGTGTGCGGGGGGCACGGTCGAGGGGGCGCCCACGACGATGGTGTGCGCGGCGAGCACCCTGGGTGGAGGGGGATTCCGTGCCGGCCGGGGTTGCTGCCCCGGTGCAGAGGAGGGTGGCGCACAGGGCGCCGACGATGCCGAGCACGGCCAGACGAGGACGGCTCATGGTGACTCCAGGTGTTCGGTGGAGCGGGAATGTCAAGTCAGACATGCCCTGCACACACAAAGCCAACACGAAGAGTCACCGTAACGGGTGACAGTGACGGACGGACCGCCTCATCGGCTCCACGGCGAGGCGGACGGATCGGCTCATCGGCTTCACGGCGTTCACCAACCGCGTTCGCAACACCGGCTGCCGATCCTGGACATGTGCCGATCGGGAGCGTGCTCCCTGGAGGGTGACCCGGTGGTCGTCCACCGCGCACGCGGTCAGGAAGTGCGGTCATGGGTGGCTGCCTCGGCAGGCCGGGGCACTCACTCCGAGACGCGTGAAGCGGCTGAACCGGCCACTGCGCAACGACTGCCGATGCGCGTCCGCACGGTCCCATCACCGCGGGCCCGCGCGCCGGTGCTGTGCAGTTCATGGAGTCTTCGCCCGGCTGTCGCCCGTACGGACCGGTTCCTCCCTCCACTCCGCGCTAGCTTGCAGACGATCACCCCCGACGTTCATTCCCCGCGGAGACATCCATGTGCAGCCCCCTTCACCAGCCCGACGGACCGCTCCTGCCCGGCGCGAGCCGTCGTACGTTCCTGCGGGCGACCGCGCTCACCGGCGCTGCCACCGCGGCCACGGGGCTCGCGTCCGCCACGCCCGTCGCAGCTCTTCCCCAGCAGAACACCGACGCCGTCACGGCAGGTTGGCGGCCCGACCGCGAGAGCCCCAGGTTCACGCTCGTCGTCATGCCGGACACCCAGTACCTCTTCGACGGGGCGAGCATCCACAAGGCGCCGGTCGAGGCGTCGTTGCGCTACGTACTCGATCACGGGCGCGACGAGAACATCGTCTTCCTGTCCCATCTGGGTGACCTCACCGAGAGCGGGCAAGCAGGCGAGTTCAAGGCGATCGGCGAAGCGTTCGGGCTGCTCGACCGGCGGCGGGTCGGCTACAGCGTCGTCGCGGGCAACCACGACATCACGTCCTCCACCGACGATCAGCGCGGCCGCACCCCGTACCTGGACACCTTCGGACCGCAGCGGATGCGGCGTCTGCCGACGTTCGGCGGGGCGACCCCGGACGGGTACAACACCTACCACCTGTTCCGGGCCGCCGGGCGCGAGTGGCTGGTGCTGGCGCTCGACTGGCGGCCGTCGGCGGCCGGTCTCGCCTGGGCGAAGGACGTCATCGCCCGGCACCCGGAGACGCCGGTCATCCTCACCACCCACGAGCTGGTGTACGCGGACACGGACGGCGACGAGGCCCAGTTCTCCGAGCACGGAAAGCACCTGTGGGACGAGCTGATAGCCGGGCACGACCAGATCTTCCTCACCCTCAACGGCCACTACTGGCCCGCCGGGCGCACCACCGTCAAGAACACCGCGGGCAATGACGTCCATCTGCACATCGCCAACTACCAGAACCGCTACTACGGCGGCAGCGCCATGATCCGTCTCTACCGCTTCGACCTGGCCCGGAACACCATTGACGTGGAGACGATCTCCCCGTGGATCCTTGGCCGCGCGGGCGAGAGGCTCAACGACCTGGAACGCGGTGAGATCGAACTGACGGGGCCGCAGGACTGTTTCGCCGTCCCCATCGACTTCGAGAAGCGCTTCTCGGGCTTCGCGCCCGTACCCGTGCGCGGTCCCCGCCCGGCCGAGCGGATGCTGATACCGGGCACCGTCGCCTACTGGCGCTTCGACTCCCCTTCGCACCAGGACGGTTCCCCCGCCGATGCGGGCCTGCGCGTCCCGGACCTGTCCCGGCACCGCAACGACCTGGTGCGCGAAGCGGTCCCCGGAAGCGCGCCCGACACGCTGCGCTGGTCCACCTCCCACCATCCCGACCAGCCGGGCCACGGCAGTCTCTACTTCGACGGCTCGAAGCCGCCGTTGCGGGGCGCGTACCTGCGCACGGAGAACCACGCTCCGCTCAACACCAAGACGTTCAGGTCCGGTTACACCATCGAGGCCTTCCTCCGGCTCCCCGGGGACTGGGACGCCGGACGCAACGCCTGGGGTGCCGTACTCGGCCGCCGCGGCACGCTCGGGGCAGCCGGCAAGACCTCGGGCGACCCGGAAGAGCCCGTCGCCACCCTCTCCGTATCGGACGGCCCCGGGCTCCAGTGGGCGGCGGCGCCGTTGAACCGACCGGGGGCCGTCACCAACTGGAGTCATGAGCTGCAGCGTGAGCGGTGGTGGCACGTGGCGGTCGTCAACGACGGGAAGCACACGGCGATGTACATCGACGGCTGCGTGGTCGCCCGCAACCCCGACACCCGCACCATCGGCCTCGCCACCCTGGGCCTGCCCTGGCTGCTCGGCGCCTACGAGTACGGAGGACGGCTCGACCAGCTGATGCACGGCTGGCTCGGCGACATCAGGATCGTCGAGCGCGCCCTGCCCGTCCGGGACTTCATGAACGCTTGAGCGCCGCTGCTCCTCGCGACGGGCCGAGGAGCGAACCGGATACGCGTGCAGTCGCCGGATCGCGGCACACGGGACCGTCTCCGCCGGGTTGCCGGGGCTCAGTGACGGTACGCGGCTGTCGCGATCTCGACGAAGGACCGGATCAACGGGTTGGTGTCACCCTCGTTCCACACCGCCACCACTCGGCTCGGCGGCATGCCGATCAGCGGCACCACGGCCAGCTCCGCGGGCAGGTCGTGTCCGAGCGGGGCCAGGCCGACCGTGCCGTTCCACAGCACGGCCTGCAGGCATTCCTGGACGGCGCGCACCACGGGACCCTCGCGCGGCGTGCCGCCGTTCCAGTACGACTGCCAGACGGGGTCGGTGCCCTGCGGGAACTGGAACCAGCGGCGGTCGCTCAGCTCGGCCGGCCGCAGCCCGTCGCGGCGGGCCAGCGGATCGTCGGCGCGCAGGACCACGCCGACCGGATCCGCGCGCAGTGCACGTACCGTCAGGGCAGTCTCGTCGAACGGCGCCCGGGTCAGCGCGACATCGACCAGTCCGGCGCGCAGCCCGCAGGTCGGGTCGGTCAGATCGGTCTCGCGGACGCGGATGTCGACGCCGGCGTGGTGCCGGCGGTAGGCGGCGGCCAGCCTGGCCACTCCCGGGTCGGTGCCGTCGCCCAGGATGCCGATGGTGATGGTCGCGACGCGTGCCGCCGCGCTCACCCGTTCCCGGACGCGGTCGGCATGGTCGAGGAGGGCCCGTGCCTCGTCGAGGAGCACCGTGCCCACCGGAGTGAGCGTGACGCCGGCAGGGGAGCGGGCGAAGAGCAGGGCCCCGGCATCGGCCTCCAGCTGCTTGATCGCCCGGCTCAGTGGCGGCTGGCTCATGTGCAGCCGGATGGCGGCCCGGCCGAAGTGAAGCTCCTCGGCGACCGCCACGAAGTAGCGCAAGGCCCGTAGCTCCACGCTGCAACGATACCCACGAGGTATCGGCGCTGCGGAACAGGTCTTGGACAGCCCCGGAGCCCCGGCGGTGAACTTGTGGGCATGACCGAAGAAGCGATGACCAGCGAGCCGCAGACCCACCCCTCGGTATCGGTGACGGGTCCCGGCGAGGGCGAGACGATCGTTCTGGGTACCACGCGCATGCGGTTTCTGGAGGACGGCAGCCACACCGGGCATCGTCTCGCGATCGCCGAGTCCGTCCTCGCCCCGCACACCCAGGGACCGCCGCAGCACCGCCATGGCCGACACGACGAGGGCTTCTACATCCTGTCCGGCACCGTGCGGTTCACGGTCGGGGACGAGGACTACGACGCCGCCACGGGCACGCTCGTGATGGTTCCGCCCGGTACCCCGCACACCTTCGCCAACCTGACCGACCACCCCGCCGTCATGCTCAGCACATTCACCCCCGACCTGTACGTGCAGTACTTCCGGGACCTCCAGGAAGAACTCGCAGGCGGCCGGCCGCTGACGCCACAGGCCAACATCGACGCGATGAGCCGCTACGCGACCGAGCCCGCCTGAGGCCGACGGCACGGCCCGCCCCCCCCGCCTCTCGGCGTCCGGGTCCCTGGGGCGACGGACCGGTGAGGTTCCCCCGAGATGCGGAGTCGGTTGACAGCAGGTCAGATGGGACTCATGAGAGGAACATCGACCATGGCTGCTCCCCGGAAATACTCGCT
>NZ_JBITUB010000006.1:456855-472864 GCF_044542225.1 Streptomyces sp. NPDC079020 | reverse complement strand
GGCGAAATAGGCCGCTGCCCGACGCAGGATCTCGCGTTCCAGCTGCCATTCCTTCTCCGCCTTGGCCAGCCGCGCGTTCTCCGCGCGCAGCCGGGCCAACTCGGCCTCGGTGTCCTGCGACGCGCCTGCGGCGACTGCACGACCGTCGGCATCACGCACCCAGGTCCGCAGCGTTTCGGGGTTGACGTTCAGATCAGCCGCGACGTCCTTGAACGTCCGCCTGCCGGCCGAAGCCCGCCACAACGCGATCGCGTCGGACCGGAACTCCGCACTGTACTTCGAGGGCCGTGCCACGTAGATCTACACCTTCCAGGATCAGCAAGATCCATTGTCAGGTGTGTCCACACCACAGGGGTCACCTCAGTAGGGGCGTGCCGGGCCTCCATGCCATCGCTCCGCTCGGCTGGTGGCGGCAGGCACTGATCCCCTGCTGACTGCGCCCTTCCTGACTGACTACTCCACCGCGTCGGTGGATAGGGCATTGCGGGCCTCCCGCCACAAAGGAGCTGGAATCCCGAGCCGCCTCTGACCTGACACAACGCACAGCAAAACGGCCACCACCGTGATCACGATGACGACCGCTTCGTCGTTACGCAGAAGCACGTTTCATCGGTGCTCCGAGGAGGAAGGGGACGCGACAGGAGACGGCGATCCCCCCGAGGTCGGCTTCCTGGTGGGGCCGGAGCCTGAGCAGCCGCAGGATGACGAGTTGGCCGCCGTGACCGAGGAAGAGCCAGACTCGGATGCGTTGGCCGCCCCCGGGCGGACTTCCCGGACGGACTGGTGGAGGAGGGGCGCCGTTCGCCCTGGGAAGCCGACGTCGAGTCGACCACGGGCGAGCCCGTGGAGGAGCCGTATCCCTTCAGCTCGGCGGGACAGGTCTGGGCGATCATGAGGGCCGGAAGGGTCGCTTCGGTGACCCTGGTCTGTCACCGGGATATCTGGGAGTTCGTGGCCGCTCAGGTTGGCAACCACCCGTACTTCCGGACGCTTGCTCTGGAAAAGCGTGAAGGCGGCCTGGTGGCCGCGGTGCGCCGCGCAGGCCCTGACGTCACTGCCGGACGAACACCGCACCGGCACTCCTGAAGTACGCCACCGACTTCAGCCGTACCGCCGGACACGGCCAGCTCCCCGCCGGCAGGGAGTTCGCCGAGCTGCTGCGGGCGTGAACGGGGCTATGCGCCGACCACGGGATTGACCAGGGAGCCGATGCCGGAGATGTGCACCGCCACCTCGTCGCCTGGAACGACCGGGCCCACGCTCGCGGGCATGCCGGTCAGGAGGACGTCCCCGGGTTCCAGTGTCACGACCGCCGTGATGTACGCCAGCAGCGAGGCGATCGGATGCAGCATGGTGTCCGTCCCGGCCGACTGCCGCTCGGCGCCGTTGACTTCGCAGCGCACGACGAGCTTGGTCGGGTCGAGATCGGAGGTGATCCAGGGGCCGAGCGGGCAGAACGTGTCGAACGCCTTGGCCCAGGACGGCTGCCCTTCCGCTCGCTGGATGTCCCGGGCGGTCGCGTCGTTGGCGCAGGTGTAGCCGAAGACGTAGTCCAGCGCCCGCTCGACCGGGCGTTACGGGCCGTACGGCCCATGACCACGGCTAGCTCGGCCTCGTAGTGCACCTCGTGCGACTGGGCCGGGTAGCGGATCGCCTCCCCCGGGCCGATCCCTGTGGACGACGGCTTGAAGAAGAGACGCGGCGCGGTCGGCGTGTCGAGGCTCAACTCGGCGATGTGATCAGCGTAGTTCCGGCCGACCGGGACGATCTTCCCGGGGGTGACCGGGGCGAGCAGCCGTACGTCGTGGAGCGGGATGCGGCGGCCGGTGGGCTCCGCATCCCGCTCAGCGGATTACCGCTCAGCACGTCCAGGACGTTCTCGTCCTCCGTGAGGCGCCCGTGAAAGGTGTCGCCCTTTCCACGCGAACCTGGCCAGCCGCTGTGATGCACCCGTCACCTTCATGCTTGAACCGTACGGTCGCGCCCGAGAGCCGTAGGCCGGGAGGCAATATCAGAACGCGCGCAGGTATACCCGGGCCTGGTCGTCGGCCAGGTTCTCGATGTGGATCTCCAGATGTGCGACCTTGCGCCGTCGGTAGTCGTTGACGCACGGTGGGCAGACGTTCGCGTGGAGCACACCTTTCAGCGTCTCCGGCTCTGCGAGGCCGAGGTGTCCGAAGAGCTCGGGCCTCGACTTGGGGTTAACGTTCCAAGGCTCTGGTGGCTCTTCGGAGCGCAGGTCCTTCGCGACGTTCGTGGCAGTGGTTCTGTCTGTGCGGAAGGTGAGGATGTAGTCGTCCTCTCGGGGGTTGACCTGCACAGCCCCCTTCACTTCGGTGGCGCCCTCGGGGATCTGGACCTTCATGAACGCGGCTGCTTCGGTGGCGCCTGCTCCCTTCTCCCAGTAGGAGCTCGCGCGCGTGGCGCGGACTGGGTCTGCGGTGGAGCAGGAGGTGAGAAGTAGCGTGGAGATCAGCACGGCGAACAGAGTCCCGCACGTCTTGCGGCGTGTGTTCACCGGTTCTCCTCTTCGCCTCGCGACACATCCCCCCGGCCGCCCTCTCGGCCGGGGTCGGACGGCTTTACCGCAGGGTCTACGAGGTTGGTCAAGTCGTGGGTGAAGGTCGAGCTGCTGCCGCGCATGTCAAACTCCTGGGCGATGCCGACGGTGTGGAGGTGCCCCATGTCCTCATCCTTGATGATGATTCCGCCAGGGAAGTCCGTCGACTTTCCCTCGTCCCAGTTGTAGCGGTCCCACACATTGACCTGGTAATCGAGTGAGATCTCGGGCTTGCCGCCCTCGCCGGGCTTGACTGTGACCATGCCCGAAATGGTCTGCTCGTGTGACCCCACGGCGTGATACCAGTCGGTGTCCTTCGTGAACGTGCCGCCGTAGTGCTTGCTTTCCACTGGAATGGTGACTGGCTTGTCACCCCCGGCCTTCTCGAATTCGGCGAGGGCTTCCCTACGCCACTTCTCCTGGTTGTCGGCGATATGGATGCCCTCCACCTCGGACCGAAACGTGGCGTCGTCGTGCAACATGCGGTTCACGTCGAGGTCGAGGGTCTCGCCGGTGCCACGAAGGTAGTGGAGCATGTTGCGGGAGGCCCCGGTTTCGCCGGTGATGTCGCCGGCCGTGGCGATGCCGAGGGCCCAGGCGTGGAACTTCACGTCCCCTGGCGCGGGGTCTTCCACGTTGAAGGGGCCGGAACCTGGGTCGGGGGAGTGCCACTTGTACAGGGAGTCCATGATCCCTGCTGCTCGCAGCTCGTCGCCGCGCTCGCGGAGCAGGATGCCGCGGGTGACGGGGTCGAGGTCGCGCCACCACTCCGCGACCGCCTCCCGGTCCTTGGGTATGTTGGCGGCCTTGCCGGCCTCCTCTAGAGACGGGTAGGGGCTCGTCGTGGGGTTCCTGTTGAAGCCGTTGAACGTGCCGTCCAAAGGGTCAGAGTCGAGGACCGCGGTGTCGAGAGCGACTTGTATGCCGTCGTCGGCGTCAGTCACGGCCTTCACGGCCCCGGCGAGCTTCTGGGCCCATTCGTTCGCCGCGGTGCGGGCGCTTTCCTGGAAGTCGGGGTCGTGTACGTACGCCGTGCGCACATTCTGGGTGAGCCGTTGGGTGTCGAAGGCGACGACGCCCTGGTCGGAGACCCTCATACCGTCCTTGACGGCATCGGCGCGTACGGCCTCGACCCTGTTGCGGAGGTCGGTGAGCTGCGCATGGGCGTCGCGGAGGACGGCGGCGACCGCCTTCGCTTCCTTCTGCGCTCCCTGGAGCTCCTTGAGTGTGACGGTGAACCGGTCATTGGCGGCATGGGCGCTGAGACCCAGCCAGGTCTCGCCGAGCGGGACGCCATGGACATCCCGCCTGTACTGGTCCTCGATCGTCTTGAACTTGCTCGCCATCTCCTCCCACTTGCCAGCGGCAGCGGTGAGCTTGGAGAGGTCGGTACTCATCACTTCGTGATACGTCGGCACATTTCCCCCTGGAACCGGCCGGTCGACGGGTCAGGCGCCGTGGAGCCCGGACTGCCGAGCTCGAGCGATCCGCGTGGCGATGTCAAGATCGTTGCTCTGGAAGTCTATTCCGGTCTTGCTCAGCGCCTGCTTCTCCGAGGCCAGCCGACCGAGGAGCATCTTGACCTGCTTCTCCCAGGTCTCGTGTGCCCTCTTCAGCGCGCCAGAGGCGTCCCAGCCGTAACCATCTCTGGCGCCGAACTCCTTGATCGCGGTGTTCGTGCTCTCCGCAGCGTGCTTTCCGTCCCTCTCGACGTTGCGCTCCAGGTCATCATCGATGGCCTTCGCTGCCGCCTTCTTGGCCGCCGCGTCGGAAGCCAGGTCCGGCCGACGGCCGCCGCCTCCCCCGCCCGGGTCGAGCTGGTTCAGCCGCATCTGGGCGTCCCTGCGGGTAGCCACATCTTCCTTGATCTGCTCCCACTCATCCCACGCCATGTTCTCCCCCGTCGATCGGCCCCCGTCAACTTACGCAACGGGCTCTGCAGCCGGACAGCAAGTGTCCGGCCGACGGTGTTCAGAAGCGTGGCTGATTCGAGGTGGTGCGCCGCGTGCGCCTTCAGGCCCTTGACTGAGGCGTACGGATTCGCTGGTCAGCACGTCAGCGTTTGATCACTCGGGGCGGTGAATCGTCCCAGCGTCCAGAACCATGATCGCATTCGATGGGGTTTTCCGATCACCAGGGACACTCCGTCGGAAGGGGCCAGATCATGGCCACGCAGTACGCATCCAGGCTTGTCACCACTCTCGCCGTTGCTGGCGCGCTCATGCTGACGAGTCCGTCGCAAGCGCATGCGGGGGCTGCCGGGTCGACTCCCGTCCAGACCTTCGAGTACACCGTGGGTGGCGCGACGGGAAGAAGATCACGCACCAGAACGCCGGCGTCGACTGTGCGTTCATCGGGGCCCTCAGCAGCGGGTTCTGCAACTGGCGCATCGACTTCACGTACGCCGACATCAACAACGAGATGTACAAGACGTCCCGGGGCGCGACGCACTCCGAGTGCAAGATCGACCCGATGCGGAACAACTCTCCACAGACCCTGCCTCGTTATGGCAAGGCGTGCGCGCATCTCCACGTCAACGGTCGAGGGCCTGCTGGATCCGGAGCTCGCGGCCGATGTCCCCGTACGGGTTCCCGGGCGGGCTTGAGGCGCTGGCGGAAGTAGCTGGTGGAAGGCGCTGGCGGAAGTAGCTGGTGGAAGGCGCTGGTGGAAGTAGCCGTGGAAGTAGTGGTTCCGCTGGGGGGCAGTGCCGGCGCCCTGGCCGGTCCATCGTGAGAACGGTGCCGGCGGACGGCGCCGTTCTCACGACTCACCGGGAACGACGGCCTCCGCGCGGAACCGGCCGGCCGCCGTCCTGGTCGTCCGGCGGGGGCGATACGGGGGCGATACGGGGGCGATACGGGGGCGATACGGGGGCGATACGGGGGCGATGGCGGGAACGACGGCCTCCGTCGGCGCGGGTGTGTGGGGGTGGCCTGGAGGTGGGGCCGGCCGGGGGCCGGGTTCATGCGGTGAAGGCTGTGCCGTCCAGGGTCCAGTGCGGATCGTGTGCGATGCCGAGGGCCGCGTAGACGTGGGCGGCGATGTCGGCATGCCCGACTGCCGACGGTGCCCTGTCGGCGGACAGGCCCGGTCCGCACGCGGCCACCCATGCGGTGCGTTCCTGGTCGCTGCGTCCTCCGTGGCCTCCTTCGTCGCGGTGGCCGTGGTCGGTCACCGCGATGATCGTCCACTGCTCCGTGACATGGCCGGGGCGGTCGCGCAGGGCCTTGAGGAGCATTCCCAGGCGCTGGTCCGCGGTCTCGATCGACCGGCGGTACTCCTGGCCGCAGCCGAGGAAGTGGGCGGTCTCGTCGACGGCGCCGAGGTAGACGAAGCCGGCGTGGAGGTCTTCTCCGGAGCCCAGGATGCGTGCCGCTTCGGCTGCGACGGCCTCGTCGCACTCCTCCCAGGCCTGCGGGGTCTCCTCGCGTGGGGCGATGTAGCTCAGCCGGCTGGGAGCGGTGAAGACCGGGCCGCCCTGCTGGGCGAGGAACAGGGGTGCCCAGCCGCCGACGGCGAACGTCCGCAGGCCGTGTTCGGCGGCCAGCCGGGTGGTGAAGTCGGGGAAGACGTCGAGGCGGTTTCCGCCGAAGCGGTTGCCCCAGACGCCGTGCTTGGCGACGCCGACGCCGGTGACGATGGTGGTCCAGCACGGGCCGGACATGGTCGGCGTGGCATCGTCCACCTCGACGGATGCCAGGAAGCCGGCGTGGGCGATCGAGTCCAGGTGCGGGGTGTCCAGTTGCGGCAGCAGGTCGAGGCGTACGCCGTCGATGCCGACGACCAGAACGCGGCGGGTTTCCATATCTCGGTCCAAGGTCTCTGTGGGTGGATGCCGGGTGGGAAGGGCTGTCAGGGGGCGACCCGGCGCAGCCGGATCAGCCGGCTGGCGTAGTCACCGGGGGGCAGCCGGAGGTCGATGCCCCGGTGGACCAGGGCGGCACCGCTGTGTCTGCGGTCGTGGTCCACGTCCAGGTAGCAGCCGCTGGTGTCGAGGGCGGGCAGTCGGAGCGGGGCGGGCTGATGGCCGAAGCGGGTCGTGGGGCGCCAGGCGAGAACGGCGTGTTCACCACCGTCCTCGGCGGCGTAGTGGACGGCCATCACTCCGCCTGTGCCTTCGAGGCGGTGCTGGCGGCCGTGCTGGACAAGCGGACGGATCCGCTTGTACTGGGCGACGAGTTCGGTGGCCTCCCGAAGTTCTTCGTCGGACCAGGCCGTCAGGTCTCCGCCGAGGCCGAGTGCTCCGGCCATCGCGACGTGGAAGCGGAACCGGAGGGGAGTGCTTCGGCCGGTGGCGGTGTTGGGGCTGTCGGTGACCCACGCCGCCATGGTCCGGGCGGGGTGGAGCTGGCTGAAGCCGTACTGAATGCCGATCCGGTCGACGGGATCGGTGTTGTCGGAGGTCCACGCCTGGTCCGTACGGGCGAGAATGCCGAGGTCGACACGGCCGCCACCGCCCGCGCAGGCCTCGATACGCAGACCGGGGTGGTCGGCGCGGAGCCGGTCCATGATTCGGTAGACGGCCCGGGTGTGGTCGATCCACAGACGGTCGGGGTCGTGGTGGCCATCCCATCCGGCCTCGGTGAACGCCCGGTTGGCATCCCACTTGAGCCAGCTCACCCTGTAGTCGCGAACGACCCGGTCAAGGGTTTGGCGGGCCCACGTCTCGACGTCGGGACGGGCGAAGTTCAGCACCAGCTGATTGCGGAGCTCGGTCGCATCCCGGGTGGGCGAGTGCAGGACCCAGTCCGGGTGGCTGCGGTACAGCTCGCTGTCGCGGTTGACCATTTCCGGCTCCACCCACAGCCCGAACGACATGCCGAGCTGGTGGACCTCGTCGGCGAGCGGCCGCAGTCCATCGGGAAAGGCCTGGTGGCGAGGTGTCCAGTCGCCGAGCCCGGCCCGGTCGTTGTGCCGTTCGCCGAACCATCCGTCGTCGAGGACGAAGAGTTCGGCGCCGAGACGCGAGGCGATGCGGGCCAGCCGGACCTGGCCCGCGTGGCTGACGTCGAAGCCGGTGGCTTCCCAGGAGTTGTAGACGACCGGCATCTCCCGGCCGGGTTCCGGCAGAACGTGGTCCCGGACGTAGCTGTGCCAGGCTCGGCTGGCCGCGCCGAAGCCGTCCGGGGTGTGGAGGCCGGCGAAGACGGGCGTACGCAGGCTCTGGCCCGGTCGCAGGGTCCAGTGGAGCCCCTCGTGGCCGAATCCGCCGGTCCAGGTCGTGCGGCCGACCGCGTCGCGGTGGACCGTGATGCGCCAACTCCCGCTCCAGGCCAGGGCGGTGCTCCACACCGCGCCCTGCTCCTCGGTCGCGGTGCCGTCGTCGATGGCGAGCCAGGGGCTGGCCTGGTGGCTGGTGACGCCCCGGCGGCTGGTGAGGACGGTCTCGGCGACGGGAAGCCGGTCGCGGTGCAGCTGGAACTCGCTGTTCCAGCCGCCCACGAGGTGGCTGAGCCGGTAGTCGGCGAGTGCGGGGGCCGTCCAGGAGGCCGAGTCCAGCCGGTCGATGGTGATCGGTCCGGCATCGCCGTCCGCGGGCGAGGTGTGGGTGAGTTCCACCCAGCGTTCGACGACATCGCTTCCCGGGCGGACCCGGTAGCACAGCTCGGCGCGGAGGGGGTAGCGGCGATCGGTCAGGCACAGGCGCAGTTCGCCCTTGTCGACCGTGTGTCCGGTGAACCGCCACTGGGCGCCGCGGGTCCCGTCGGCGAAACGGACCTGGAGGCCGGCCGGTCCGAACCGTGGCCCGGTCTGCGGGGCCAACTCGTCCGCGGCGGCGTCGGCTTCGAAGCTGCTCGCGGCGGGGGACACGGCGTCCGGCAGCTGGGCGAGCACTGCCGTGTCGAGCGGAGCGCCCCAGTGGAGGTGTCGCGGACTGCCGTCGGGTCCGACGCGTAGGGCGTAGAGGCTGTTCGGCGTGCGGAGAACGGCGAGGCCGAGATGCGGATCGAAGGAAGCGAGCGGGAGCGTGGCGAGCACGGATGGGTCCCCTGAGGTGCGAAGAGGAGCAGGGCAGGAGGGAGGGCGGTGCAAGCGGAAATCCGTTGCCCCTGGAGGCCCTTGATGGCATTTCAGCAGCCATGGAAGCGGGCCCGAGCCTAGGGCGGGGCCGAGTTCAAAATCAATACTGGACGAAGTTATTTATTTGCTCTACGTTGCACCCGTGTTTCCCAACCAATCGCAGCCGCTGGTCACCGCGCCGGCCGAGACCGCGGTCCTGGCCCTGTTGCTGGCCGAAGGACCGCTCAGCCGAGGTGAGTTGGCCGGCCGGACGGGACTGTCCTCGACGGCCATCACCAAAGCCGCGAGACCTCTCATCGACGACGGCTATCTGCACGAACTCCCACCGGAGCGCACCGCTCCCGGGGCCGGCCGGCCGGTCAACCCGCTCGCGGTCACCCCGGACCGGGAGTTCTTCGTCGGTGTGAAGATCAGCGGCGACCGGCTGTTCGGCGCGGTGTGCGACCTGCTCGCCGGAGTGCGTGCGACAGCCGGCCGGACACTGAGCGACTGCCGTCCCGAGGCCGTGTGCGCGCTGCTGTCCGAGATGGTCGACGAACTGCTCGACAGCGACCCCGTGTTCCGGGCCCGGACCCGGCACCTCGGAGTCGCCGTCTCGGGGGACGTGGACCGCGGCAGCGGCCGGGTCCGCTGCTCGGGCCGCCTCGGCTGGCGTGACATCCCCCTCGCCGAGATGGTGACCGGATCCACCGGTCTCACGGTCACCGTCGAGAACGACGTCAAGGCTCTGACCGTTGCCGAGTACTGGTTCGGGGAAGGCATCGGCACCGGCTATTTCGCGCTGGTCACCATCGGTGCCGGTATCGGATCCGCACTGGTCGTGAACGGACAGCTGCTGACCGGCGCCTACGGCGTGGCGGGCGAGATGGGGCACATCCCCGTCGACCCGTCCGGCCCGCGCTGCCACTGCGGCGCGGTCGGCTGCGTCGAGGCCCTGGCCTCGACCGGTGCGATTCTCAAGGCGGTCCGCCGTGGCACCGGCCGTCCGGCCCTGGAGTTCGACGAGGTCGTGGAGATGGCCCGCAACGGGAACCCCGCGGCGCGGGAGGCCTTCGTCCGGGCCGGCCGCGCGATCGGGGTCGGCATCGCCGCGCTGGTCAATCTCGTGGGCCCGGAACGCATCGTGGTCACCGGTGAGGGACTCGAAACCTACGACCTCTTCGGTCTGCACATCGAGGAGGCCTACGCCGCCAACGCCTTCGGCACGGCCGCGAACTGCCCGCTGTCCCTGCGCCCGCTCCCCTGGGAGGAGTGGGCCCGCGGCGCCGCCGCGGTGGGCATCCAGGCGCTGTTCCCCGGATACCAGACTTCGTCCCCGACCACCCACGGCTGAGCTCCGGAGCACCACCCGGCGCTGAACACGACGTACCCGGCCGCTGCCCTTCGCTGCCTGCAAGCACTGATGACGGGCATCGGCCAGGTCGATACACCCACATCCCGCTCACCCTCAGCAGAAGGATGCGACATGAGTGCACGCATAACCGAGCTTAGCCGACGGCGCTTCCTCGGCGGATCACTGATGATCGTCGCCGGAGCGGTGACCGCCGCCTGCAGTACCGACCCGACCGGCGGATCCTCGTCGTCAGGGGCGAGGACGACCCTGAACGTCTGGTACCACGCGTACGGCGAAGCCGGTGCGCAGCAGGCGGTGCTGCGCTACGCCACCGCCTTCACCAAGGCCAACCCGGACATCGCCGTCAAGGTCAGCTGGGTCCCCGGGGACTACACCAGCAAGCTCAACGCGACGCTGCTCACCGACGCGGCCCCGGACGTCTTCGAGATCGGCGACTTCAGCGAGAGCCTCGCCCGCCGCGGACAGATCGCCGCTCTGGACGACCTCTACGGCAGTGCCAAGGCCGACTTCAATGAGAACGCGGTCAGCTCCGTGACGGTCGACGGCAAGCTCTACGGCGTCAAGACGATCGACGACGTCATGGTGCTCTACTACCGCAAGAGCAGGCTGTCCAAGGCCGGGATCACCCCGCCCGCCACCTTCGACGCGCTCGCCACCGCGGCCAAGGATCTCTCCACCAAGAAGAACAAGGGCCTGTTCGTCGGCAACGACGGGCTGGGCGACTCCGCCATCATGGCCGTCCGCTCGAACGGCGGCGACCTGGTGGCCGACAACGGCAAGGCGGTCTTCGACTCCCCGCAGGCGCGGGAGGCCCTGACCGGCCTCAAGCGCCTGCACGACGACAAGTCCCTGTTGCTCGGCTTCACGACCGACTGGTGGGACCCGTCCGCCATCACCCAGAACGTCGTGCCGATGCAGTGGTGCGGCCTGTGGGCCATGCCCGCCATCAAGACCGCGCTCGGCGACGACTTCGGGGTCATGCCGTGGCCCGCCTTCAAGGCCGGCGGTACTCCTGTCGTGCGCGTCGGCGGCTGGACAACCTGTGTCAACGCCAAGGGCAAGAAGGTGGACGCGGCCAAGAAGTTCGTCCAGTGGCTGTGGATCCAGCAGAGCGACCTGCAGAAGGACTGGTCCCAGAGCTACGGCCTCCACATCCCGCCCCGCAAGTCCGTGGCGGCTGCCGCCGACAAGCTCTCGCAGGGCACCGCCAAGGAGACCGTGGAGCTGGCCGCCGCGTACGGCAAGAACAACCCGGGTACCTGGAGCACCGCCGTGAGCACCGTCTTCACCACGGCCGCCACCAAGATCGTCGGAGGGCAGGGCGACCCCGCGCGGCTCCTGGAGGGCGCGGCGAAGCAGGCACAGTCCGATATCGACAAGCAGCGCAGCTGATGAGCACCTCACCGGGGACCACGCTGAAGTCCGGGCGTTCCGGGCGCCCCGCGGCCGAGCCGCGGGGCGCCGCCCTGGCCCGTCGGCCCCGCACCAGCCGGTCCGCCCTGGGCGCATTCGTGCTGCTCACCGCACCCGTGCTGATCGGACTCGGCATCTTCAAGTACGTCGCCATCGGCTGGAGCTTCCTGCTCAGCCTCAGCACGGCGCGCGGCTCCATCGGGATCGGCAACTGGGTCGGCCTGGACAACTACCAGGAGCTGCTCTCCGACGAGACGTTCCGCAGTTCCCTCGTCCAGATCCTGCTGTTCACGGCCTTCATCGTGCCGGTGACCTTCGCCGCCTCCCTCGGGCTCGCGCTGCTGGTCCACCGGGTCCGGCGCGGCCGGGCCCTGCTGCGTACCGCCTTCCTCATCCCGGCGGCCGTCTCCTATGTCGCCGCCTCCCTGCTGTGGAAGATGTGCCTGTTCAACGGGCTGCCGTCCGGCATCGCCAACATGATCGGCGGATGGTTCGGCATGGACGCGACCCCCTGGCTGCAGACGACCTCTCCACCGCTCTACTGGATCGTCCTCGTCACTCTCCGCCTCTGGCTCCAGGTCGGCTTCTACATGGTGCTCTTCCTGGCCGCGCTCCAGGGCATCCCCAAGGAGCTCTACGAGGCCGCGGCGCTCGACGGCGCGACCGGCCTGCGGCTGCTGCGCCGGATCACTCTGCCGATGCTGCGCAACACCTCCGTCGCGGTGCTGATGCTGCTCTTCATCGCCTCGTTCCAGGCCTTCGACGAGTTCTACAACCTGTTCAACAGCGGGCTCAGCGGGGCGGGTTCGGCCCCCGTCCAGACTCCGCTGGTCTACCTGTACAACACCGCGATGGGTAACCAGGACTACGGCCTCGGATCGGCCGGGGCCTTCGTGCTCACCGCTCTCATCGTCGGGGTGACCCTGCTTCAGGGGCGCTTCACGGGATTCGGCAGGAGCGAGGGATGAGCACCGTACGAGGGCTGCCGAGGGCAGTGCGCCTGGCCGCGCGAGGACTGCTGTTGGGCCTGCTGATGACGGCCTTCCTGATGCCCTTCTACCTGATGCTGCGCAACGCGCTGATGGACGCCCAGGGCCTGGCGTCACCGGGGTGGACATGGTGGCCGTCGACCATGCACTTCGAGAACTTCACGTCGCTCTTCAGCGACCCGGCCCTGTCCATGGGCAGAGCCCTGGCGAACTCGCTGCTGATCGCCGCCATCACCGCTCCCGTCTCCACCCTCCTCGCCTCGGCGGCCGGCTACGCCTTCGCCCGGATCCCGGTGCCGGGACGCGGCGTGCTGCTGGCACTGGTGGTCGCCACGCTGATGATCCCGGGCTCGGTGACCTTCGTCCCGACCTTCGTGGTGGTCGGA
This sequence comes from Streptomyces sp. NPDC079020, assembly GCF_044542225.1. NCBI lineage: Bacteria > Bacillati > Actinomycetota > Actinomycetes > Kitasatosporales > Streptomycetaceae > Streptomyces > Streptomyces sp. NPDC079020. The sequence continues at coordinate 460,141 of NZ_JBITUB010000006.1, read as the reverse complement.
TCCATGGGGGGAGTGAACACGCTGTGGGGCATCATCGTGCCCGGCCTGTTCAACCCGTTCGCGGTACTGCTGTTCCGTAACTTCTACCTCCAGTTCCCGGCCGAGATCGAGGAGGCCGGACGGCTGGACGGGCTCGGCTGGTTCGGCCTGTACCGCCGGATAGCGCTGCCGAGCTCCGGTGCGATGCTCGCCTCGCTCGGGGCGCTGGCCTTCATCGAGAGCTGGAACTCCTTCCTGTGGCCCCTGGTCATCGGGCAGGACCCCTCCGCGTGGACCGCCCAGATCGCCCTGTCGACGTTCCTCACCTCGCAGACCATCAACCTGCCCGGTCTCTTCGCCGGAGCCGTCGTGACCATCACGCCCCTGGTGGTCATGTTCCTGATCGCCCAGCGCTACATCGTCGAGGGCATCGCCACGAGCGGCCTCAAGGGCTGACCACGGCGACCGCCGCCGACGGCGATCGCACACGAACACACCCAGGCACGACAGGCACGCGCACCTGCCGGTGGAAGAAGGGTGCCCGGGGCTGCCCCGGGCCCCTGCCTGAACCGACCCCTGACAACTCCCCTCTTCCTGAGGAGCACCACAGCAATGCCACGACTGGACATCGCCGCGGACGGCTTCCGTCTCGACGACCGCCCGTTCCGCATCATCTCCGGCGCGCTGCACTACTTCCGCGTCCACCCGGAGCAGTGGGCCGACCGGCTCCACAAGGCGCGCCTGATGGGGCTCAACACCATCGACACCTACGTCCCGTGGAACCTTCACTCCCCCCGGCGCGGCGAGTTCCGGCTGGACGCGGGTCTCGACCTGCCCCGATTCCTCGACACCGCCGCCGCCGAGGGCCTGCACGTCCTGCTGCGCCCGGGGCCGTACATCTGCGCCGAATGGGAGGGAGGCGGACTCCCCGCCTGGCTGCTCGCCGAGGACGGCATCGAACTCCGCAGCCGCGACCCCCGCTTCCTGCGGGCCGTGGACCGGTACATCGGCGAACTCCTGCCGCCCCTCCTGCCCTACCTCGGTACCCGCGGCGGCCCGGTCCTCGCGGTCCAACTGGAGAACGAGTACGGGGCGTACGGGAGCGACACCGCCTACCTCGCCGACCTGGCCGGGCTGCTGCGCCAGCACGGTGTGGACGTCCCCCTGTTCACGTGCGACCAGCCGACGGACCTGGAACGCGGCAGCCTCGGAGGCGTGTTGCGCACCGCCAACTTCGGCAGCCGGGTCGAGTCCGGGCTCGCGGAACTGAGGAAGCACCAGCCCGACGGGCCCTTGATGTGCGCGGAGTTCTGGATCGGCTGGTTCGACCGCTGGGGCGGGAAGCACACCACGCGCGGCGCCGAGGAGTCCGCGGCCGACCTCGACCGGCTGCTCGCCGCCGACGCCTCCGTGAACATCTACATGTTCCACGGTGGTACGAACTTCGGATTCACCAACGGAGCCAACGACAAGGGGACCTACCGGCCGACGGTCACGTCGTACGACTACGACGCTCCGCTGGACGAGTCGGGCGATCCGACCGCCAAGTACACGGCCTTCCGCGACGTCATCGCGAAATACGGACCGGTCCCCGACGAGCCGGTGCCCGCCCCCGCGCCGAAACTCGCCCGCGGGCCGGTCGCACTCACCGACTGCGCATCCCTGCTGGACCAGGCGGATGCCCTCGGCGAGGCCGTGCAGGCCGACCGCCCGCTCACCATGGAACAGCTCGGCCAGTCCTTCGGCTTCGTCCTGTACGAGGCCGGGCTCCCGGATCAGGGGCCGGCCGTTCTCCATGCCGCCGGGGTCCGCGACCGCGCCCAGGTCTACGTGGACGGACAGCCGGTCGGCGTCCTCGAACGCGAGAGCCACGAGCAGGCCCTCGCCTTCCTCGTTCCCAGACCGGGGGCAGAGCTGACCGTGCTGGTGGAGAACCAGGGCCGGGTCAACTACGGGCCGGGAATCCACGACCGCAAGGGCCTCGTGGGCCGCATCACCGTCAACGGGCATGAGCCGGCCGAATGGCGCAGCCGCGCCCTTCCCCTGGAGCACCTCGACGCGCTGGACTTCAGCCCCTTCGACCCGGCATCGCCCCCGGTCGGACCGGCCTTCCACCGCGGGTACGCCGAGATCGGGAGGCCCGCCGACACCTTCCTCGCCCTGGACGGCTGGACCAAGGGCCACGCCTGGATCAACGGCTTCGCTCTGGGCCGGTACTGGTCCCGGGGTGCCCAAGGCACCCTGTATGTCCCCGCTCCGGTGCTCCGGCCCGGACGGAACGAGATCACCGTCCTCGAACTCCATGCCTGCGCCACCCGTACGGTGGAGCTGCGTGACCGCCCCGATCTGGGGGAGACCGAGGAGTGAGGCATGCGGGCTCGGCGTCCGACCGTCACATCCGGACCACTCCCACACCAAGTTGTCCGGACCGCTCACACACCAAGCCGTCCGGACCACGCAGAGGAAGTTCGTTGCCCATGGATCTTCACGCGGTCCTCTTCGACATGGACGGGACACTCGTCGACACCGAAGGGCTCTGGCAGCAGACGGTGGTGGAGGAGGCCCGGGAGCTCGGACTCCGCCTGGACGGCGAGGCCGTCGCGGCCTTCGTGCTCGGGCGGGCTGTGAAGGACAGCGCCGCGTACCTCGCCTCCCTCACCGGGAACCCGACCGATGTGCACCGGCTCTGCGACACGCTCGAACGCCGTTTTGCCGAAGTGATCCAGCATCAGATCGTGCCCCTGCCAGGGGCTTTGAGTCTGCTGGACACCTTGCATGCCGCAGGTGTGCCCGCGGCACTGGTCTCCGCCTCCCCGCGTACGATCGTGGACACCGTCCTCGACACACTGGGGCGGCAGCGCTTCGCCACCTCGTTCGCCGCCGGTGAGACCCCCGAGACCAAGCCCGCACCCGACCCCTACCAGGCGGCCATGGCCGCTCTCGGCGTGGACCCCGGACACTGCGTGGCGGTCGAGGACACCCCCACCGGCGTCGCCTCCGCCGAAGCCGCCGGCTGCGCCGTCGTCGCCGTACCCTCGCGCACGGACATCGCCCCGGCCCCGCGCCGCACGGTGGCGCGCAGCCTCGTGGACGTGGACCTGGACCTGCTGCGAAGCATGCTCCTCCCGTCCGGGACGGGCTTCACACCGAGCGCGGGACAACACTGAAGGCTGTACGGCCGGCCCATCCCGACCGGAGCCCGCCCACGCGGCCGGCCCCGGCCATGGGCCGGCCGTACAGCTGAATCCCCCAAGGAGTGTTCCCCGGCCCCCCGCCGGGACATCCCCCGCCGAAACATCCCCCCGTA